>NZ_CP043568.1:1251255-1564069 GCF_014076415.1 Comamonas testosteroni | reverse complement strand
ATGCCGCCACAAGTTTCAAGCCCAAAAAGTCCGTCGCCCTGTCCGGCGTAACCGCAGGCAACACGGCGCTGTGCACCGTGGGAAAGACCGGCAACGACCTGCACTACCGCGGCTACGACATTCTGGACATTGCCGAGGTCTGCGAGTTTGAAGAAATCGCCCATCTGCTGGTGCATGGCAAGCTACCCACACAGGCCGAACTCAAGGCCTACAAAGCCAAGCTCAAGGCTTTGCGCGGCCTGCCCGGCAGCGTGAGGACTGCACTGGAGCAGTTGCCCGCCGCCAGCCATCCCATGGACGTGATGCGCACCGGTGTCTCCGCCCTGGGCTGCGCGCTGCCGGAGAAAGACGATCACAACCTTCCAGGTGCGCGCGATATCGCCGACCGCCTGATGGCCTGCCTGGGCAGCATGCTGCTTTACTGGTACCACTTCAGCAACTCGGGCCGCCGCATCGAGGTCGAAACCGGGGACGACTCCATCGGCGGCCACTTTCTGCATCTGCTGCATGGCGTCAGGCCTTGCGAAAGCTGGGTGCGCGCCATGCATACCTCGCTCAATCTGTACGCCGAGCATGAGTTCAATGCCTCGACCTTTGCCGCCCGCGTGGTGGCCGGAACAGGCAGCGATATGTACTCGGCCATTACCGGCGCGATCGGCGCACTGCGCGGCCCCAAGCATGGCGGAGCCAACGAAGTGGCGTTCGAAATCCAGAAGCGCTATGACACCCCTGCAGAGGCAGACGCCGACATCCGCCGCCGTGTGGATGCCAAGGAGGTCGTGATCGGCTTCGGTCACCCGGTCTACACCATGAGCGATCCGCGTAATACGGTCATCAAGGGAGTGGCAAAAAAGCTCTCGGACGAAGCCGGCAGCACCAAGATGTACGACATTGCCGCGAGGCTGGAATCGGTGATGTGGGAGGTAAAAGCCATGTTCCCCAATCTCGACTGGTTCAGTGCCGTCAGCTACCACATGATGGGCATACCCACCACCATGTTCACGCCGCTGTTCGTGATCGCCCGCACCAGCGGCTGGGCGGCGCACATCATCGAGCAGCGCCAGGACAACAAGATCATCCGTCCCAGCGCCAATTACGTGGGTCCGGATGACCTGCAGTTCGTGCCCATTGAAGCACGCCGGTAAGCCGCCGCGCGCCATGCCTGCCCAGCCCATGCAAGTCCATTCCCTGTGTATTGCCATCGCCGACAAGCTGCGCGAGCGTATTCTGAGTCACCAGCTACCGCCTGGCTCCGATCTCAACGACGGCGCGCTTGCGCGGGAGTTTGGCGTGAGCCGCACCCCTGTGCGCGAAGCCATGAAACTGCTATGCCATGAAGGATTGCTGACGGCTCAGCCGAGGCGGGGCATGCGCGTGACCTGCCTGAGTGCAGCCCAGGTCGCCGAGGCCCGCCTGCTGAGCAGCCTGCTGGCTGGCCATCTGGCCCAGCAACGCCAGACACAGACCGCCAGCACGCAGCTTTGCGAGCAGTTGCTGCGCGTGTCGCAGGCCCGGCTCCAACTGGCACTGGGTACACAGCCCGCCATGCAGCCGACAACCCAAGCGCCGATGCTTGCACCATTGCCTGCGTCCCTTTCACAACCCCCGCACTGCCACACTGCCGGCAGCGCAGAAGCCTCACTCTCGGCTCTGGCCTATTGAGACTCCTAAAAGAATCCCCGAGACAATGACCCACCATACCTACCGCAAACCGTTGCCCGGCACCGCGCTGCACTACTTCGACGCCCGGTCCGCTGTGGAAGCCATACGCCCCGGCAGCTGGACCACACTGCCCTATACCAGCCGCATCCATGCCGAGAACCTGGTACGGCGCAGCGATCCGGCCCACCTGACCGAGTACCTCACGCAGATCATCGACCGCAAGCGCGAGCGCGACTTTCCCTGGTTTCCGGCTCGCGTGGTCTGCCATGACATCCTGGGACAGACTGCGTTGGTCGACCTGGCCGGCCTGCGCGATGCGATTGCCGGGCAAGGTGGAGATCCGGCCGCCGTCAACCCCGTGGTGCCCGTGCAGCTGATCGTAGACCATTCGCTGGCCGTTGAGTGCGGTGGCTACGATCCTCAAGCCTTTGAGAAAAACCGCGCTATCGAAGATCGACGCAATGAGGACCGCTTTCATTTCATTGAGTGGTGCAAGCGAGCCTTCAAGAATGTCGAGGTGATTCCACCAGGCAACGGAATCATGCACCAGATCAATTTGGAGCGCATGAGCCCTGTAATCCATGCTATCGATGGTGAAGCCTATCCGGATACTCTGGTGGGCACGGACAGCCACACCCCGCATGTCGATGCACTGGGTGTGATCGCCGTGGGCGTGGGCGGGCTGGAGGCCGAGAGCGTGATGCTGGGACGCGCATCATGGATGCGCCTGCCCGAGATCGTTGGCGTGAAGCTGAGCGGCAAGCGGCAGCCGGGCATTACCGCCACCGATATCGTGCTGGCCCTGACCCAATTCCTGCGTCAGCAAAAAGTGGTGGGCAGCTATCTGGAGTTCCATGGCGAAGGCGCACGCAGCCTCTCCATCGGGGACCGTGCCACCATCTCGAACATGGCACCCGAATATGGAGCCACGGCTGCCATGTTTGCGATCGACGAACAGACGATCGACTATCTGCGCCTGACGGGGCGCGAGCCCGCGCAGGTGCAACTGGTCGAGAGCTACGCCAGACAGGCAGGTCTGTGGGCAGACAGCCTGGAAGATGCCGAATACGAACGCACGCTGAGCTTTGACCTGTCCAGCGTGGTGCGCAATATGGCCGGCCCTTCCAATCCGCACGCCCGCCTGGCAACCAGCGAGCTTGCAGCAAGAGGCATTGCCGGTGAGTGGGCGGAAACCGAGGGCCGGATGCCCGATGGGGCCGTGATCATTGCGGCCATCACCAGCTGCACCAATACCAGCAACCCTCGCAATGTGATCGCTGCCGGCCTGCTGGCACGCAACGCGCACAATCTGGGACTGACGCGCAAGCCCTGGGTCAAGACCTCGCTGGCCCCCGGCTCCAAAACTGTGCCGCTGTATCTGCAGCAAGCTGGTTTGCTGCATGACCTGGAGGCGCTGGGCTTTGGCGTGGTGGCCTTTGCCTGCACCACCTGCAACGGCATGAGCGGCGCACTCGATCCCGTCATTCAGCAGGAAATCGTGGATCGCGACCTCCACACCACAGCCGTGCTCTCCGGCAATCGCAACTTCGACGGCCGCATCCACCCCTATGCCAGGCAAGCCTTCCTGGCTTCACCGCCGCTGGTCGTGGCCTATGCGATTGCAGGCACCATCCGCTTCGATATCGAGAACGATGTGCTGGGAGTCTTCCAGGGCCGCGAAATCCGTCTCAGGGACATCTGGCCCAGCGACGTGGAAATCGACGCAGTGGCCAAGGCTGCCGTACGACCAGAGCAGTTCCGCGCGGTCTATGAACCCATGTTTGCCATCCACGCAGACCTGGGCGAAAAGGTCAGGGCACTGTATGACTGGCGGCCGCAGAGCACCTATATCCGCCGCCCGCCCTACTGGGAAGGTGCGCTGGCCGCCAAGCGCACTCTGCGCGGCATGCGCCCACTGGCCATACTGCCCGACAACATCACCACCGACCACCTCTCGCCGTCCAACGCCATCCTGATGGACTCGGCCGCAGGCGAGTATCTGCACAAAATGGGTCTGCCCGAGGAGGACTTCAACTCCTATGCCACGCATCGCGGCGACCACCTGACCGCACAGCGTGCCACCCTCGCCAATCCCAAGCTCTCCAACGAAATGGTGGTGGACGACCAGGGCCAGGTTCGCCAGGGCTCTCTCGCCCGCATCGAGCCCGAAGGCCGGACGCTGCGCATGTGGGAAGCCATAGAGATCTATATGGAGCGCAAGCAGCCGCTGGTCATCATCGCCGGAGCCGACTATGGCCAGGGATCGAGCCGCGACTGGGCCGCCAAGGGCGTGCGCCTGGCCGGTGTGGAGGCCATCGTGGCCGAGGGCTTCGAGCGCATCCACCGCACCAATCTGATCGGCATGGGGGTGTTGCCGCTGGAGTTCCTGCCCGGCACAAGCCGCCACACGCTGGGGTTGAATGGCACCGAGAGCTTTGATGTCATCGGCCAGCGCGGCCCCCAGGCCACGCTTACACTTCATATCCACCGAACGACTGGTGCCTGCACCGAAGTGCCGGTGCTGTGTCGCCTCGATACCGCTGAAGAGGTCTCGATATACGAGGCCGGTGGCGTGCTGCAGCGCTTTGCCCAGGACTTCCTGGCGGACAGCGCAACGGCCGGTTCCACGTCAACGGCTGAACTTGTGAGCTAGGGAGCCGCTATGAGCCAGGCACGCATGCTGATTGTCACCCAGCCCCACAGCCCGGTACGTCATCGCCTGCGTGCCGGGGTCAACGCTTTGGGCCTTGATAGGGAACTGGGCGAGCGTCTGTTCTCTCCAGATAACTGGCACCAAACCTGGTGTGGCCCGTTTGACTCCGGGCAAGAGGCACTGCTCGCCCTGCTGGCCGCAGGCAATGCCGTGCAAGCGGCACAGCTGAAGGCCTTCGAGCTCAGCTTCGACCGCATTCACGGTGAGGTGGGCGAGCGCATTCACTGGTCTTTGCGCACCCGCGAACGTCCAGAGCCTTTCAAGCAACTGCCGGCAACGCTGCAGACCGAGTTGAAATCCCAAGGCTTCAAGGATGGGGGCCATAGACCGCACATCACCATCAGCTACAGAGCACTGCATGCCCTGCCCACTCGGCGTATCGATCCCGTCGACTGGCTGGTCGATGAGATCCAGCTGGTCGAGCGAACCGGCACAGGCAAGCAGTTACGCTACCAGGTACTGCATCGCTGGCCATTGGCTTGCGGCTCTCCGCCTCATCCCCAACAGCTACGCCTGTTTCACTGATTCAAGGCCCAAGCCCTGGCTTGAGCCTTGAATACCTTGTTTGTTTGCCATTCCATGTCCCTCACTTCGCAAATCCGCATTCCCGCCACCTATATGCGCGGAGGCACCAGCAAAGGTGTGTTCTTCAAGCTTCAGGATCTGCCCGAAGCGGCCCGGCAGCCCGGTCCTGTTCGCGACGCCATCTTTCTGCGCACCCTGGGCAGCCCCGACCCCTATGGCAAACAGATTGACGGCATGGGCAATGCATCGTCCTCCACCAGCAAAGGCGTGATACTCAGCCAGAGCGCAAGTGCCGATCACGATGTGGACTATCTGTTCGGCCAGGTTTCCATCGATCAGCCTTTTGTGGACTGGAGCGGCAACTGTGGCAACCTGAGTGCTGCCGTCGGCCCCTGCGCCATTCACATGGGTCTGATTCCCGCCGAGCGCATTCCGCTCAACGGCGTGGCCACCATCCGCATCTGGCAAGCCAATATCGGCAAGACCATCATCAACCACGTGCAGATCCGCGATGGCCAGGTGCAGGAAACCGGGGACTTCGAACTTGACGGCGTGACCTTTGCCGCCGCCGAAGTGGCCCTGGAGTTCCTGGATCCCGCCGATGATGGTGAGGACGGCGCTGCCATGTTTCCCACCGGCAATGTCAGCGAAGAGCTGGATGTACCCGGCATCGGCCGCTTTTGCGCGACCCTCATCAATGCCGGCATTCCGACCATCTTTCTCGATGCCAGAGAGCTGGGGTACACCGGCTGCGAACTGCAGGATGCCATCAACAGCGACGGCCCCGCCCTGGCCAGGTTCGAGGCCATCCGCGCCCATGGCGCACTCAGGATGGGCCTGATCAAGCATCTGGACGAAGCCGCCACACGCCAGCACACGCCCAAGATAGCCTTTGTCGCTCCTGCGCAAAGCTATATCGCATCAAGCGGCAAGGCCATTGCCGCCAAGGATATCGATCTAGTGGTGCGGGCGCTGTCCATGGGCAAGCTGCACCACGCCATGATGGGCACGGCCGCCGTCGCCATCGGCACGGCTGCCGCCATTCCCGGCACACTGGTCAATCTGGCGGCGGGCGGCGGCGAGCGCCAGTCCGTACGCTTTGGCCATCCCAGCGGAACCCTGCGTGTGGGGGCCGAAGCCAGGAGCGAGCAGGGTCAATGGCAGGTCACCAAGGCCTTGATGAGCCGTAGCGCCCGCATTCTGATGGAAGGCTGGGTACGGGTGCCTGGCGAGGCGCTTCAGGCCTGACACCAGGTATTTCGCTGCCAAGAGCCTGCAGCAAGGCTCAAGTGCTCAAGGTCACGCTTTCAATCCGGTGGCGGCCTTTGTTCTTGGCCACATAGAGCTGCCGGTCCACGGCTTCTATAAAGCCGGCAGGTCGATCATGCTCTGCCGGCAACACCGTACCCGCGCCAATGCTGACGGTCACCCTCCGGCCATGGGGCGACAGCGCATGCACGATGGACTGCTTCTGGATCAGGCGCTGGCAGCGCTCGGCCACCTTTTGCGCGGTTTCGGCGTCGGCTTCGGGCAGCAGCACCACAAACTCCTCGCCACCGTAGCGCGCCACCAGGTCACGCTGTCCATCCAGCGCCAGGCTCAGGGTCTGAGCAATATCCACCAGGCATTTGTCTCCCTGGATATGACCGTACAAATCGTTGTATTGCTTGAAGAAGTCGACATCGAACAGCAGCATGGACAGGGGCTTGCCATCGCTGCGCGTGCGCTCCCACTCTTGCTCGAAGCTGGTATCGAAGCAGCGTCGGTTGGCAATGCTGGTCAGACCATCCTTGAAGGAGAGCACCTCCAGCTCCTTTTGCAGACTCAGCAGCCTTTCCTCGGTCTTTTTGCGTTCGCTGATGTCGAACATGAAGCCGATCAGCGCCTGAGCCTCACCTTGCTCGTTGCGCACCACATGGACCACATCGCGAATCCAGACATAGCCGTTGTCCTTGGTCAGCGCGCGATAGTCAGCCTCATGGTCCACGCCGGCCTGGGACTGGCTCACACAGAAATTCACCACATATTCGCGGTCGTCGGGGTGCATGCGCATGGCCCAGTCTTCGACGCTGACCCAGCTTTCACGGCTCCAGCCAAGCAGGCTTTCGATCTGAGGACCGATATAGGCGAACTTCATGGTCGCCCAGTCGATCTTCCAGGGAATGGCCTTGGTGGACTCCAGCAAGGTTCTATAGACCGCACTCTCGCTCTCAAGCTCGCTCACATCAGACATAAGCCGTCTCTCTCCCGATCTCAATCGATAAAACAACAGGCCCGGCTGTGGTTCCGGCCTCGACCCGGCCCATCAGACAGCCTGCAGTCTTTCACTCCCTGAAAGCCCGAGGCACAGCCCAATCTCCGCTTGCAGATGATTGTTGCGCCGGTTGCCGCAATTCACGCCATGCACTCACGACATTGGCCGAAATCATACGTATGACGGGCTGCCGACAATGACGCAGCAATGCCGCTAGGCTTTCATTCGCCGCCACAAAGTGGCCCGGCTGATGCCGAGAATTTCACAGGCCTGGCGCTGATTGCCGCCGACCGACTCCAGCACCTCGCGCAATCGCTTCTGTTCGGCAAGGCGACCCGCGTCTCGGAGCTGTGCCTGCAGGACCGCGACAGGCTCGGCCAGAGCCAGGCCGTCGGCGCACTCCGGAAAGACTTCAAGCAGGCGCGCCATATCCAGAAGGCCGCCCCGGCCTGAGCCCAGATAGTCGCTGCAGGCCAGCAAACGCTCCACCCAGTTGTCCAGTTCACGGACATTGCCGGGCCAGTCATGCGCTGCAGCCCTGGCCAGCAGTGCATCGAGCTGCTGCTCCACTCTGTCATGCAGTGCGCGGGGCAGCCCGCTTGCCGCGCTCAGGCGCAGAGCCAGCAAGGCGCGGCCCAGTTCCGCAATATCGGCGGCACCACGCATTTGCAGCGAAGGCGTGCTCAGGCGCAGCACCGCCAGCCGGTAGTAGAGATCGCGCCGGAACCGGCCGCGCTCCACCTGATCCGCCAGATCCGCATGGGTGGCAGCAATCACGCGCACATCCACGGGAATCGGCGCGGTGGAACCTACGCGCAATACCTCACGCTCCTGCAGCACACGCAGCAGCCGCGATTGCAGCGCCAGCGGCATGTCGCCAATTTCATCGAGAAACAGGGTCCCGGTATGCGCCGCCTCTATCAAACCGGTCTTGCCGCCGCGCCTGGCCCCGGTAAAAGCACCTTCCTCGTAACCGAAAAGCTCGCTCTCCAGCAGGCTTTCACTGAGCGCCGCACAGTTGACCGCCAGAAATGGCTGTTCCGCACGCCGTCCCGCGCTGTGAATGCCTTGCGCCACCAGCTCCTTGCCGGTCCCGCTTTCGCCCAGGATCAGCACCGTCGCGTCGCTGTTCGCATACTGCCTGGCCAGCAGTCGCACGCGCTGGGCAGCGGGGCTGCTGCCCAGATAGTCCTCAATACGCCAGCGCACGCCGGCGGCTCTTTGCCGCTGACTGGCGCGCAGGCTGCGATCGGCCCGCTGGATCACGGCAGGATCGCGGCAGACCAGCAAAGCGCCGGTCACCAGCCCGTTCTCCACAATTGGCGCACGTCGCACCACCAGGGTACGCAGAGCCAGTTGCACCACCTCTTCTCCGCCCTCCTCGCCCGCCAGTGCCCGGGCCGTGCCCAGGGCCGGAGCCACCTCGTCCAGCATGCGGCCGTGCAAGGCCTCGACCGGGGCCCCGAGCAAGGCGGCCATGCGTGGGTTCAGCGCGCAAATGCGGCCACGCTCGTCCACGGCCGCCACACCGTCCTGCAGCTGATGCAACACGGTTTCCAGCCGTTGATGCCGGTCACGCTCGGCACGTCGATGACGGGCCAGCAGCATGGCGTCGCTGAGCGCCTGACGCACCGAAATATCGGAATACAGCAACACGCTGGCCATGCCCGCCTGCTCTGCCAGATCGGCCACCAGGCCCGGTGCCACCACGGCTCCAACGCCTGACGCCTTGAGTTTCTGCACACAGGCCGGCGCGTCATGCGGACCTTGATAGGCGATCTGGACCAGACCCAGGCCGAACAGGCTGTCGAACTGTGCCACCACGGGAGACGGCACCTCGAAGTTGACCAGACCCACGCGCGGAGCTTCTTCGGTGGTCTGCAACTTGGCCTGGCGCAGCGCCTGCAGCAAATCCAGGCCACGCACTTCGACCATGGCCAGCGGTATGTCCACGCGCTCGCGAATCCAGGCACCACTGGCTCCCGCTCCCACCAGGGCATCGATGGGCTGGCGCAGATTGAGTGCCTGCACCTGGGCCACCGCATCGTCGAACGAGGCCGAGATATGCGAGAACCTGGCCTCGCCCGACCAGGGCTGTGCCAACCGCTCCAGCACCCGCCCCACACGGTAACGACCTACGGTGACGATGTGAGGCAAATGCAGCTGGCCAGCAGTCGGCATCCGTTTGACGCCATCGTTCGATATCGCATCTGTTTCATTCATGAAAATAATTATTTCACTATAGAAATAAAACCCATACACCAGCACAGGCAGGCAGTGCAGAAAATCAAGAAAAACCTAATGATTTCAAACACTTGACATCTAAAGGGTTTCCCCTGAATCTGTCTGGCACGGTGCTTGCAGTAGCAGGCCATACCAATAGGGATTTGGATCCAGGAGATATCCATGTTTTTGAACCGTCGCAATCTTGTTGTCCAGGCCTTGACTCTTTCCGTGCTGGGCGCAGCCGGCCTGGCCCAGGCCGCCGACTGGCCCACGCGCCCGATTCGCCTCGTGGTGCCGTTTTCCGCAGGCGGCGCCAATGACTTGATGGCCCGTTCGGCGGCCGAAGGCGCTTCCAAGATCCTCGGCCAACCCGTGGTGATCGACAACCGCCCCGGCGCAGGTGGCACAGTAGGTGCCGATATCGTGGCCAAGGCCCAGCCCGATGGCTACACGCTGCTGGTCAGCGCGGCCGGCGTCATCTCCAACAGCATGATCAAGAAGACCATGCCTTTCAAGGATGATGCTCTGCAGCCCGTGGTGATGATCGGCCTGGCACCTTCGGTGATCGTGGTGCCCAAGAACGCGCCCTATAACAATCTGCGCGACTTCGTCGAAGCCTCGAAGAAAGGCGCAGGCTTCAACTTTGCCACCGCCGGCACGGGCAGCACGCCCCACTTCGTGGCCGAGATGCTGAATGTGAAGTACGGTGCCAAGCTGCAGCCCGTGCCCTACAAGAGCGGTTCGGAGAGCACCACGGCCGTGCTGGGCGGCCAGGTCGAAGGCACGTCCGAAGCCAGCATCATCGCGCTGCCGCACATCATTCACGAAGGCAAGTTCAAACCTCTGGCCACGACCTGGACCCAGCGCATCTCTGCCTACCCGCAACTCTCCACCGCCGTTGAGCAAGGCTTTGCCGATTTGCAGATCGCGCATTGGGCCGGCATTCATGCCCCCAAGGGCACGCCACCGGCCATTCTGGACAAGCTGGCAGCCGCCGTGGACAAGGCCATGAAGGAGCCTGCCACCGTCGAGAAGCTCAAGGGACTGGGCATCGAGCCGGTCGGCGGCACACGTGCGGAATTCGTAAAGTTTGCCGATGCCGAGCGCAAGCGCCTGGGCGAGATCGTCAAGGCAGCTCATATGCAGGAAAAATAAGATTCACAAAAAAACATAGCACTCAGCGCAAGCCCCATATACGCTGGAGCCTGAAAATAGTACTGATAGCTGATTCATGATTTCCCGTAGAAACGCCTTGCTCCACGCCACTGCCTGCGCCGCCGCCACTGCCTTGCTGGGCGGTGCCTCTGCGGCGCTGGCTCAGGGCTCTGAAGTCTGGCCCACCCGCACCGTCAAGCTCATCGTGCCCTATGCTGCAGGCGGCTATGCCGATACCCGCGCGCGCCTGATTGCCGACTCGCTGGGCAAGGTGCTGGGCCAGCCCGTAATCATCGACAACCGTGGCGGTGCCGGCGGCGTGACAGGCACGGATGCCATCGCCAAGGCCAACGACGGCCACACCTTCGGCTTCGGCTCCCCAGGCCCCCTGGTCACCAACCCCATGCTGATGAAGAAGATGCCTTATGACGCCAGGACGGCGTTCAAGCCCATCATCCTCATCGAGCAGGCTCCCCTGTTTCTGACCACCGCTCCCAACCAGCCCTTCAAGAACGTGCAGCAACTGCTGGCCCACGCCAAGGCCAAGCCCGGCGATCTGACCTATGGCTCCTCGGGCGTGGGCGGGGCCCATCATCTGTCGGGCGAGCTACTGGCCTACCAGACCCAGACCCAGCTGACCCATGTGCCCTACAAGGGCGGCTCGCTGGCGGCCTCCGACCTCATGGGCGGCCATCTGGCCATGATGTTCGAGATGGGCTACTCGGCCCGGCCTTCGATCAAGGCCAAAAAGATCAATGCCCTGGCCGTCTCCAGCAAGACCCGCGTGGCCGTGCTGCCCGACGTGCCTACTCTGGACGAAGCCGGGGTCAAGGGCTTTGAGTCGTACAACTGGCTGGGCATGATTGCGCCGGCCGGCACACCCGACGCCGTGGTGGCCAAGCTCAACCTGGCCGTCAACGAAGCACTCAAGAACGACAGGTCGCTGCGCCAGATGATCGAAAGCAGCGGCGGCCAGATCATGGGCGGCACGCCCCAGGCCTATGGCAAATACCTGGAGGCCGAGCGCGCCAAGTGGGGACCGGTGATCAAGAACGCGAATATTTCGCTGGACTAATCCTCTGCGGAGCTGCGAGGCAGCTCTGCCTGACTGCACGCGCCAGAAGTGCATGCTGCTATCAAACCTGATAGCTGGATACAGCCATCAGATAAGCGTCAAAGTCCTTTTCAACAAGAAATCTCATGAACCCGAAGCAACAACTCAAGGCCCTGGCCGATGCCCGCCGCGGCGTCATCGTGCCCGGTGCATTCAACGCCATGTCGGCGCGGCTGATCGCCGATCTGGGCTTTGAAGCCATCTATGTGACCGGCGCCGGCGTGACCAATATGTGGTTCGGCATGCCCGACCAGGGTTTTATGGGTCTCAGCGATATCGCCGACCATACGGCCCGCATCCGCGACGCCGTGGAAGTGCCGCTGCTGGTCGATGCCGACACCGGCTTCGGCAACGCCGTCAACACCTACCACGCCGTGCGCACGCTGGAGCGTGCCGGTGCCGACTGCATTCAGCTTGAAGATCAGGTCAGCCCCAAGCGCTGCGGCCACTTCAATGGCAAGGCCGTGATCGAAACCAGCGAAATGCTGGGCAAGATCAAGGCTGCCGTCGATGCGCGCCGCGACAGCGGCACCCTCATCATGGCCCGTACCGACGCTGCAGCCGTCCACGGCTTTGAAGCCGCCATCGAACGTGCCCAGCAGTTTCAGGAAGCCGGCGCCGACATCCTGTTTGTCGAAGCCGTCACCCAGGCCGAAGAAGTGCGCGCCCTGCCGCAGCGCCTGCAAGCTCCCCAGCTCATGAACATGGTCATTGGCGGCAAGACCCCCATCTTCAACGCCGACGAACTGGGCGAGCTGGGCTATGGCTTTGTGCTCTACGCCAATGCCGCACTGCAAGGCGCCGTGGCCGGCATGCAAAAGTGCCTGACCCTGCTGCGCGACGATCACAAGGTCGATGAAGACCCCGCCATCGTCGCTCCTTTCCTTGAGCGCCAGCGCTTGGTGAACAAGGATTTCTGGGATGGGCTGGAGCAAAAGTACCAGTAATCCGGTCTCCGGACCCGGCGCCTGAGTCGCATGCGGCGCAGATACATCAAGCGCTGCACGCCATGTTTTCATGGCCGGTGTGACCTTGGCCGGCAGCATTCACTCCCCTGGCTACGGCCCCGAAACCGGATGCGCAGGTAGCTCTGGGCTGCATCCTCTATTGCAGCGTGGCTCCATCCAGCGCCAGCCTGACACGCATCAAGGCATGCCGAAGTTTTTCGAGCGGCACCGAACCCAAGGCCAGCCGCAGTGCTTGCGGCACTTGCACGCCAGTGGCAAAGGGTTCGGCCGTTGACACGGAAATTCCTGCCGTCTGCAGCGCCATCGCGACCTGATCAGCCCTCAGGTCTTCAGGCATGGGGAGCCAGACAAAATACGAACTGGGGTGACGCATACAGGGCAGCCCCTTGAAGACCTGCGTCACCTGTTTCTGACGTATCTGGGCGTCCTCTCGCTTCTGAGCTTCCAGCCTGGCAACAGTCCCGTCTCTCAGCCAGCTCACAACCATGGCGGTCATGACGCCGGGGGTGTTCCAGGTCGTTGCGCGTATAGCTCGTTCTATCCGAGATATCCAGGTTGCCGGCGCAGCCACAAAGCCCACCCGCAACCCCGTGGCGACATTCTTGGAAAAGCCAGAGACATATACCGTTGACTCTGGCAGCAGTGCAGCCATGGGCGGTGGTGCATCCGGAGCAAGAAACGCATACGCGGCATCTTCGATCAGCAACAGGCCATGGCGACGGATCAACGCTGCAAATGCATGACGTCGGTTGATGCTCATCACCCATCCAAGCGGGTTATGGAGAGTCGGCATTGCATAGACCGCGCGCACCTTGCGGCGTTGGCACAGCAGCTCCAGCGCATCGAGGTCCGGCCCCGAACCAGCTGCCGGAATGGCAATCAGTTCAAGCCTCAGCTGTTGCGCCAGCACCTTGAAGCCCGGGTAGCTCAAAGCGTCAACAGCCACTACATCGCCAGCTTGCAGCAATGCCATGGCCGTGCTCGCGAGTCCATGCTGCGCCCCATCCACGATAAGCACCTGTTCGGCAGGAACCGTCAGCCTACGGTTTTCAAGGTATAGGGCGACAGCCGCTCGTTCATGGGCCCGGCCTCCATGCGGCTGATAGCGCAGCAGCGCCTCCAAATCTCCACTGGCGGCAAGTTGACGCAATGCGCAGCGCAACAACTCGGCTTGACCTGGAAGAGCAGGAGCGTTGAAGTTCAGGTCCAGCATGCCTATCGCAGTGGCATGCTGGTCGATACCGAGGCCACGTGGCAGCGCGGTTTCGCGCACAAAAGTTCCTCGCCCCGTCTCGCCGCTGACCAGGCCCATGGCCTGCAGTTCGGCATAGACACGAGTCGCCGTGACCAGGGCCAGTCCTTCCCGGGATGCCAGCTGCCGGTGGGTGGGCAGGCGTGTGCCCGGTGCCAGCCGGCCTTCGCGAATTTCCGAGGCGAGCTGGTCCACCAGCTGCTTGTATCGGGCAATCGGCATATAGAGCCTGTATCCATGACAATTAATTGAGTGTATTGGATCTCATCTCTAGCATGACCATTGATACAAGCTCACATCCGGAACATCCCAATGCATATCGCAATCCTGACTTTCGAAGGCTTTAACGAGCTCGATTCACTCATTTCTCTAGGCATACTCAACCGCATCAAGCGGCCCGGTTGGCGGGTCTCGATTGCCTGCCCGAGCGCACGCGTCAAATCAATGAATGGAGTAGTCATAGAAGCCCAGGCCACTCTGGAGGATGCGAGTGCTGCAGATGCGGTCATCGTGGGCAGTGGAATGCAAACGCGTGAGGTCGCGCGCAATGCCGACCTCATGTCAAGGCTCAGACTGGACCCTGCACGGCAACTGATTGCTGCACAGTGCTCCGGCACGCTGATACTGGCCAAGCTCGGCTTGCTGGATGGCGTGATGGCATGTACCGACCTGACAACCAGGCCCTGGGTTGAAGAGGCTGGCATTCGCGTGCTGGAGCAGCCCTTCTTCGCAAGCGGCAACGTGGCTACCGCTGGAGGCTGCCTGGCAGCTCAATACCTTGCCGCATGGCTTATTGCCCGTGTCGAGGGGATCGAGGCCGCCAGGAGTGCATTGCATTATGTGGCCCCTGTGGGTGAGAAAGATGTCTATATGGCCCGGGCCATCGCCAATATCTCGCCTTACCTGCCTGACTGACTTGCGGCATCAGCTTGATCGCCGTCGGCAGCAACCTCTTTGAAGCGCCCTGAAGACCTCAGGCGACTCGAATGCGGCCGGTCGCCGATTCCGGTAAGGCCTCCAGGCCCGGACTCTTTGCAAATTCCGGATTGTTCGCTTGCACAAAATCCCTGATGCCCCCAACTCGAGAACATCCAGGCAGTCAAAACGATCCTCATTCTGACTACTGCCAAGCAGCAGCAGGCATGGCTGCAGCACGGCTCTGGCAACGGCTCACGCCGCCTTCCAGCCCTGCAGCATCAGTTCCAGCGCCTGCAAGGCCTCGTTCAGGCGCTCGGGCGGAGCGCCCTCCTCGGCAATCCAGAAAGCCGCTTCGATCAGGCAGCCATTGAGCAACCTTGCCAGCGCCGCTGCGCTGGCATTCACGATGATGCCCTGGTCGATGAGCTGCTGCACAAAGCCGGCAATAAAAGCAATGCATTGCTGGTGCTGCTGCCCCTGATCGGTGCCGGTGAGCACGGAGCGCGCATCCTGCAGCACGATGCGGCGAATTTCAGCCTCCTGCGCCATGGTCAGATAGGCGCGGCAATAGGCCAGAAAACCTTCCCATGGATCGGCATGAGCCCGCAGCACGCGTTCCAGACGCTGGTCCATTTCTTCATCCATCTGCGCCACCACGGCAGCCAGCAGGCCGGGCTTGCCACCAAAGTGGTGATAGAGCGCGCCGCGCGTCAAACCGGCCTGCGCGGTCAGCTCGTCCATGGCCGCCTGGGCATAGCCATGCTGGGCGAAAGCGCTGCGCGCCGCGCTGATCAGCTTGGCCCGCGTGGCTTCGATCATGCTGGCACGACTCTGGCGGACTTGGGTCACTGCGAACTCCCGGCAATATTCACATACAAAGCGTATGCCAATCATACGCGCTCCATCCCAAGCTCCTAGAATGTCACTCGCATACACAATGTATGTAAATGAATCTATGCAAGGGTTTCCATGTTGAATGCTTACCGCAAGCTGTTTACGGCACCGGGCAGCACGGGCTTTGTGCTGGCCGGGCTGCTGGCGCGACTGCCGCTGTCCATGACGGGGATTGGCTTGATCACCATGCTGTCGCAGCAGCGCGGCGCCTACACGCTGGCAGGCATGGTGTCGGCCTGTTTCGCGCTGTCGATTGCCGTTCTGGCACCGCGCATCTCGGCGCTGGTTGACCGTTACGGGCAGTTCAGGGTGCTGCCGTTTGCGGCCGCCAGCAGTGCGTTGTCCATGCTGGCACTGCTGGCCTGTGCCCACTGGCAGGGACCGGACTGGCTGCTGCTGGTACTGGCCGCAGCCGTTGGCAGCCTGCCCAGCATGCCGGCTATGGTTCGCGCCCGCTGGACGGCAATCTACAGTGGAACGCCTCAACTGCAGACCGCATTTGCACTGGAGGGCGTGCTTGACGATCTGGCCTTTATCGTCGGCCCTCCGCTGTCGGTGGGGCTCAGCATGCTGCTGTTCCCCGAGGCCGGCCCGCTGGCAGCAGCTTTGTTCCTCATCATCGGCGTGGGCCTGTTTGTGGTGCAACGCCGCACCGAGCCACCTGTCAGCCCACGCACAGGCTCGGAAAAAGGCGGGGCTTCGTCGATGCTGCGCCAGCCCATAGTGCGAACGCTGGCGCTGTTCATGCTGGCACAAGGCGTCATCGTAGGCGTGATCGATGTGGCCAGCGTGGCCTTTGCCACAGTTCAGGGCCAGCCCGGTATGGCCAGTGTGGTGCTGTCCTTCTATGCGCTGGGCTCCTGTGCCATGGGCTTGCTGTTTGGCACGCTGCGCCTGCAGATGCCGCTCAGCCGCCAGATCGTCTGGGTCGGTGCATCGGTCGCCATCTCCGCCCTGCCCCTGTTGCTGGCCAGCAATCTGACCGCGCTGACTCTGGCCGTGCTGCTGGCAGGCATTACCTTTGGTCCGACGATTACCGTGGCCATGAGTCTGGTGGAGCGGCAGGTACAAGCAAACCGACTGACCGAGGGCATGACCTGGCTGCTGACTGGCCTCGCCAGCGGTGTGGCCCTGGGCGCTGCCGCTGCCGGATGGCTGATCGACCACTGGGGCGCACAGCAATCGTTTGTGCTAACGCTGCTGGCGGGCGGCGCCATGTGGCTATGGGGCGTGCAGGCCGGACGGCAAGCCGACCGTGCATCCGCACCGGGCATGACGGCCATCAACATGTGAGTCAGCCGCCATCGCTTATTCAGCCGTCGGCTGCTGCTCTTCTCAAGAGTCGTCCTGCGTGGGCGCGGCAGCACGCATAGCCAGGCCAGGTTCCCGTGCCAGCGCAATAAAGGCCTGTAGATAGTCGGTATGCAACTCTGCCTCGCGCGCGCCGAGGTAGATTTGCTTGGCGATCCCCTTGCTGCCCAGCTTCACGGGGACAACTGCCATCTTTTCGGCATATTCCAGAGCCAGCCAGCGCGGCAGGGCCGCGACGCCCCGCCCGCTGGCGACCATCTGCATCATGATGTCGGTGGTTTCTATGGTTTTATGGCGCCTGGGGGCAATACCTTTGGGTAGCAAAAACCGGGTATAGATGTCGAGCCGGTCCACAGCCACGGGATAGGTAATCAGCACCTCGCGAGACAGATCGCCGGGCTTGACATGGTCGACCCGGGCCAAGGCGTGATCCGCAGCCACGACCAGCACCTGCTCATAGTCAAAAACAGGCTCAAAGTGCAGACCCGGCTTGAACAACGGATCGGGCGTGACCAGCATGTCGATCTCATAGCCGAACAGCGCACCGATGCCGCCAAACTGGAACTTCTGCTTCACGTCCACATCCACATCGGGCCAGGCGGCCAGATAAGGTGAGACGATTTTCAGCAGCCACTGGTAGCAAGGATGGCATTCCATGCCGATGCGCAAGCTGCCGCGCTCTCCCAAGGCAAATTGCTGCAAACGCGACTCGGCCAGATCCAGCTGAGGCAGCACGCGATTGGCCACCGCCAGCAGGTATTGACCCGCCTGCGTCAGGCGCAGGCTGCGCCCTTCACGCAACCAGACATCGGTGCCGAGTTGGGCCTCCAGCTTTCTCATGCTGTGGCTCAGGGCGGACTGGGTGACGCACAACACATCGGCTGCCGCAGTCAAAGAGCCTTGTTTTTCAACCTCTTGCACGATTGCAAGATGGATACGCTCAATCATCTGTGAACACAATTCATGGATACATGAAAAACGACCATTTTACTTCATGCATTGATTCCAGGAACATCCAGTCCGCTGACCCGAGCCACTCTGGCCATGGGCCAAGGATCACAAGACTGGATTTCTGCATGACGACTATTCACAACCTGGGCTTTCCTCGCATCGGCGCAAAGCGCGAACTGAAGTTCGCGCTGGAGTCCTACTGGAGAGGCGAATCCTCGCGCGATGCGCTCAAGGCGCTGGGCGCCGAGCTGCGCCAACGCCACTGGACCGCGCAGCAAGAGCTGGACTGGGTGCCCGTGGGTGACTTCGCGTTCTACGATCAGGTACTGGACATGAGCTTTACGCTGGGCAATCTGCCCGAACGGGTGCAAGGCTTTGAAGGCGATGCGCTGGACAACTACTTTCGCGTGGCCCGTGGCCGTTCGGCGATCAGGACAGAATCCCACGGCGCCGATCACACCCCTTGCTGCGCTGGCGGCGTCGCCGCGGGCGAGATGACCAAGTGGTTTGACACCAACTACCACTACATCGTGCCCGAGTTCAGATCGACCACCGAATTCAAGCTCGATGCATCGCGCCTGCTGGAACAACTGGCCGAAGCCAGGGCACAAGGCATCAAGGCCAAACCCGTCCTCATCGGCCCCGTCACCTATCTGGCACTGGGCAAAGCCAAGGATGACTCCAACAAGCTGGAATTGCTGCAACGCCTTCTGCCCGTATATGCACAATTGCTCGATACATTGGCTACCCAAGGCGTGGAATGGGTGCAGATGGACGAGCCCATACTCGTCACCGAGCTCGGTGCCGACTGGCAACACGCGTTCAACACCGCATACCACCACCTCAAAAGCAGCAAGATCAAGCTGCTGCTGGCCACTTATTTCGGCCAGTTGGCCGAAAACAAATATCTGGCAGCAAACCTGCCCATAGCCGGCCTGCACATCGATGCCATCAACGGCCAGGACGATGTGCAGCAGCTGCTGGGGCTGCTGCCCGCGCACAAGGTGCTGTCGCTGGGCGTGATCAACGGCCGCAATATCTGGAAAACCGATCTCGCTGCCGTGCTGGACTGGGTGGAGCCGCTGGCCGAGCGCCTAGGCGAGCGTCTCTGGATTGCGCCATCGTGCTCCTTGCTGCATGTACCCGTGGATCTGAACAGCGAACAAAAGCTGGATGCCGACATCAAATCCTGGCTGGCCTATGCTCTGCAGAAACTGGATGAGCTACGCGTGCTGGGCAAGGCTTTGCGCGATGGCCGAGATGCTGTCGCAGCCGAGCTGGCCGACAACGCAGCCGCTCTGGCCACGCGCCGCACTTCGCCTCGCGTCCACAACTCCGTGGTGCAAGCAGCAGTCAAGCAGATCAGCTCCCAGTGGGGCCAACGCCAGAGCAGCTACGAGGTGCGCGCCCCCAAGCAAGCCCGGCTGCTGAAGCTGCCAGCCTTCCCGACCACCACCATTGGCTCTTTTCCCCAGACGACAGAGATACGCCAGGCGCGCAGCGAATTCAAGGCCGGTCGCCTGGATTTCGCCCGCTACCAAGGCGCCATGCGCGCCGAGATCGAACGCTGCGTGCAAGCGCAGGAAGCCCTGGGATTGGACGTGCTGGTGCATGGCGAGGCCGAGCGCAACGACATGGTGGAATACTTTGGAGAACAACTCGACGGCTACGCCTTCAGCCAGTTCGGCTGGGTGCAGTCCTACGGCTCACGCTGCGTCAAGCCACCCATTCTGTTCGGCGACATCAGCCGCTCCAAGGCGATGACGACGGAATGGATCCAGTACGCCCAGTCCTTGACCCGCAAACCCATGAAAGGCATGCTGACAGGCCCGGTCACCATCCTGAACTGGTCATTCGTGCGCGACGACCAGCCGCGCGCCACATCCTGCTATCAGCTGGCTCTGGCGATTCGCGCGGAAGTGCTGGATCTGGAAAGAGCCGGCGTGCGCGTGATCCAGATCGACGAGGCTGCATTGCGCGAGGGCTTGCCATTGCGCAAATCACAATGGAAGGAATATCTGCACTGGGCCGTGGAGTCCTTCCGCATCAGCGCCAATGGCGTTGTCGATGAAACCCAGATTCACACCCATATGTGCTATTCGGAGTTCAACGACATCATTGCTTCGATTGCAGCCATGGATGCCGATGTGATCACCATAGAGACTTCGCGCTCGAACATGGAGTTGCTGGAGGCCTTCGAGCACTTCGATTACCCCAATGGGATCGGTCCGGGCGTCTATGACATCCACTCTCCCAATATTCCCACCAAGGCATGCATCGTGGAGCTCATGCAAAAAGCCGCAAAACGCATTCCCACGGAACGCCTTTGGGTCAACCCTGACTGCGGCCTCAAGACACGCCAGTGGGCAGAAGTGATTCCTGCTCTGCGGCACATGGTGGAGGCCGCCAGAACATTGCGCCACTCTGTCAAAGTAGCCGAATCCGTCTAAAAGACAGCGCTCCAGCCTTCTCCTAGTTGCCCAGGCATGCCCTGGGCTTTTTCATACCGAAATGCACGGCAGCAGTTGAATCGGGTGACGCAGATTCGGCGTCCAGCCTGCAAGGCAGGCTGGTACACAGAGCCTTTTTTGCATCAAGCGGACAAAGCAAAAAGCCCTGCAGACTTTCATCTGCAGGGCTTTTGCCACAAGTTTGGAGGCGCGAACCAGAGTCGAACTGGTCTAACCGGATTTGCAATCCGGGGCATAACCGCTTTGCTATCGCGCCGCTATCACAAAAACCTGGAGCGGGAAAACGGGTTCGAACCGTCGACCTATACCTTGGCAAGGTATCGCTCTACCAACTGAGCTATTCCCGCATTCAAAAAGCTTTCGCTTTCTGATGCGAACCTGTATTGCTACAGGCTCTGAAAACCTGGAGCGGGAAAACGGGTTCGAACCGTCGACCTATACCTTGGCAAGGTATCGCTCTACCAACTGAGCTATTCCCGCATTCAAAAAGCTTTTGCTTTCTGATGCGAACCTGTATTGCTACAGGCTCTGAAAAACCTGGAGCGGGAAAACGGGTTCGAACCGTCGACCTATACCTTGGCAAGGTATCGCTCTACCAACTGAGCTATTCCCGCATATCTACCGGAGCCCAACATTGTACAACGTTGTTTGCTGCGATGGATGAATTGTAGCGCAGTTCTGAGCCCTCCCAGAAAAAACGCCACAATTTTCACAAAACAAGCATCAATGCTTGATGGCTGCCTCTACCGGCTTGACATCGGCGGACGCCACGGTGGCTACAGCTTCCTCAGTCAAAGGATCCGGCACACGCTCCAGGGCCACCTTAAGAACCTGATCGATCCACTTCACAGGAACGATTTCCAGACCACTCTTCACATTATCGGGAATGTCCTGCAAATCCTTGGCATTCTCTTCAGGAATGAGCACGGTCTTGATGCCACCGCGCAGAGCAGCCAGCAGCTTTTCCTTGAGGCCGCCGATTGCCGTGACTTCGCCGCGCAAGGTGATTTCACCGGTCATGGCCACATCAGCCCGCACGGGAATGCCTGTGAGAGCCGAGACAAAAGCTGTCGTCATCGCAGCCCCGGCGCTGGGGCCATCCTTGGGTGTAGCGCCGTCAGGCACGTGCACATGGATGTCCTTTTTCTCGAAGGCTTCATCCTTGATACCAAGCAAACGAGCTCGGCTACGCACCACGGTGCGAGCAGCTTCGACCGACTCCTTCATCACATCGCCCAGAGAACCTGTGCGCGTAATGACGCCCTTGCCTGGCATGGTGGCGGCTTCGATGGTCAGCAGATCGCCGCCGACTTCGGTCCAGGCCAGACCCACAACCTGCCCCACCTGATTGGCATGCTCGGCACGGCCATAGCTGAACTTGCGCACGCCCAGATATTCATTGAGGTTGTCGGCATTCACCTCCACCTTGGGCTGAAGCTTGCCAAGTTGCAAGCCCTTGACCACCTTGCGGCAAATCTTGGACAGCTCGCGTTCAAGCGAACGCACGCCCGCTTCGCGGGTGTAGTAGCGCACGATGTCACGAATCGCGGCTTCGGTCACTTCCAGCTCGCCGTCCTTCACGCCGTTGTTGGTGATCTGCTTGGGCAGCAGATAGCGGATGGCAATATTGGTTTTTTCGTCTTCTGTGTAGCCCGACAGGCGAATCACCTCCATGCGATCCAGCAAGGCCGAAGGGATGTTCATGGAGTTGGAGGTCGCCACAAACATCACGTCGGACAGGTCGAAGTCGACCTCCACGTAGTGGTCACCAAACTTGTTGTTCTGTTCGGGGTCCAGCACTTCCAGCAGCGCGCTCGAAGGATCGCCACGGAAGTCCATGCCCAGCTTGTCGATTTCGTCCAGCAGGAACAGAGGATTGCGCGTTCCAACCTTCTCCAGGCTCTGCAGCACCTTGCCGGGCATGGCGCCGATATAGGTACGGCGGTGACCGCGAATTTCCGCCTCGTCTCGCATGCCGCCCAGCGCCATGCGCACGTACTTGCGACCTGTGGCCTTGGCAATGGACTGCCCCAGCGAGGTCTTGCCCACGCCGGGAGGACCCACCAGGCACAGAATGGGCGCCTTGACCTTGTCCACACGCTGCTGCACGGCAAGATACTCGAGAATGCGGTCCTTGACCTTTTCCAGGCCGAAGTGATCTTCGTTCAGCACTTCCTCGGCATTCGCCAGATTGTGCTTGATCTTGGTCTTCTTGCTCCAGGGCAGTCCAGTCAGCACTTCGATGTAGTTGCGCACCACCGAAGCTTCAGCCGACATGGGCGACATCAGCTTGAGCTTCTTGAGCTCGGCCTCAGCCTTTTTGCGAGCATCGGCAGGCATCTTGGCGAGCTTGATCTTTTTCTCGATCTCCTCGATGTCGGCACCGTCCTCACCCTCGCCCAGCTCCTTCTGGATGGCCTTGACCTGCTCATTCAGATAGAAGTCGCGCTGATTTTTCTCCATCTGGCGCTTGACGCGGCCACGGATGCGCTTGTCGACGTTGAGGATGTCAACCTCGCGCTCGAGTTGCTCGAACAGGTTTTCCAGACGCTCCTTGATGTCCACCAGATCCAGTACCGCCTGCTTGCTCTCGAGCTTGAGAGGCAGGTGGGCCGCAATGGTGTCCGTCAGACGACCGGCATCGTCGATGCTGGCGATCGAAGTCAGGATTTCCTGAGGAATTTTCTTGTTGAGTTTGACGTACTGATCAAACTGCTGGGTCACGGCACGCCGCAAAGCTTCGATTTCGCTTTGCTCATGGGCATCGCCTTCGGGCTCCACGGGCGTCACAGATGCCGTGAAGTGAGACTCTTCGTCGGCAACCTGCTTGACCAGCGCGCGCTGCTGGCCTTCCACCAGCACCTTCACGGTGCCGTCGGGCAGCTTGAGCATCTGCAAGATGGTGGAGACACAGCCCACATCAAACATGTCTTCCGCTGCAGGCTCGTCCTTGGAGGCCGTCTTCTGCGCCACCAGCATGATGCGGCGGTCGCCTTCCATGGCCAGCTCCAGAGCCTTGATGCTCTTGGCACGCCCCACGAACAGTGGAATCACCATATGCGGAAACACCACCACATCGCGCAGCGGCAGCAGTGGCAGGTCCAGCTCGGTAGAAGGCAAAGGGGTTTGTCCAGACATAGGTATCCTCGGTTTCTCAGCGGAAGATGGTCCGCTTACCGGTGTATTTCAACCCCTGGGGGCAAATTGTTTTTGCCGCCTCAGGGGCATTGCCTTTCAGCCGCAGGCGACAAAGCGAGCCCATTGGAGGGCCCACCTTGCACGCAAGCACAGTATCAGGCCTTTTTGGCCGCTTCGCGGTAAACCAGCAGCGGCTCCTTGCCGTCTTCAATGGTGGCTTCTTCCACCACTACCTTTTCCACATTCTCGGCGGTCGGCAACTCGAACATGGTGCTGATCAGAGCCTGCTCGACGATGGAGCGCAGACCGCGCGCACCGGTCTTGCGAGCCAGGGCCTTGCGGGCGATCGCCTTCAGGGCCGCGGGACGGATCTCCAACTCCACACCCTCCATGGCCAGCAGCTTGCTGTACTGCTTGACCAGCGCATTCTTGGGCTCGGTCAGGATCTGCACCAGAGCATCTTCGCTGAGCTCGGCCAGCGCCGTCACCACGGGCATACGACCCACCAACTCGGGGATGATGCCGAACTTGATCAGATCTTCAGGCTCGATCTCGAGGAACATCTCCGAGATGGAGCGCTGCTTCTTGCTCTTGACGGTAGCGCCAAAGCCTATGCCTGAAGCTTCGGTGCGATTCTCGATGACTTTTTCCAGTCCTGCGAACGCACCACTGCAGATGAACAGGATATTGGTGGTGTCGATCTGCAGAAAGTCCTGATTCGGATGCTTGCGCCCGCCCTGTGGCGGAATGCTGGCCATCGTGCCTTCGATCAGCTTGAGCAGAGCCTGCTGCACGCCCTCGCCCGAGACGTCACGCGTGATGCTGGGGTTGTCAGACTTCCGGGAGATCTTGTCGATTTCGTCAATATAGACAATACCGCGCTGAGCACGCTCAACATCGTACTCGCAGCTTTGCAGCAGCTTCTGAATGATGTTCTCGACGTCCTCGCCCACATAGCCAGCCTCGGTCAGCGTGGTGGCATCGGCCATCACGAAGGGCACGTTGAGCTGACGAGCCAGCGTCTGGGCCAGCAAGGTCTTGCCCGAACCCGTGGGACCGATCAGCAAGATATTGCTCTTGCTGAGCTCCACATCGTCCTTGCCGGCCTTGTCCTTGTGGTTCAGACGCTTGTAGTGGTTGTAGACCGCCACGGCCAGCGTGCGCTTGGCCTGCTCCTGACCGATCACATAATTGTCGAGATTGGCCTTGATTTCGGCGGGCGTCGGCAGATCGCCGCGACCTTCCTTGGCGTCGGCGGCAGGCTGTTCGTCGCGAATGATCTCATTGCACAAGTCGATGCACTCGTCGCAGATGAACACGGACGGGCCGGCGATCAGCTTTTTGACCTCGTGCTGGCTTTTGCCGCAGAAGGTGCAATACAAATTCTTTTCGGTGGAAGAGCCTTTTTTATCGGCCATGGGGGCTGTGCCTCGTTACGAAAAAACGAAAATTAATGATAACCAAAGACAAGGCGGCGTAGGCCATCAGGGACAAACGCCGCCGAGCAAGTCCCGGGAGCCAGTCAGCAGCTCCCAGGTTTTTCATTGCCAGCACCTGCAAGCCCAATCAGACACGGGGCTCGGTGCTATGCATTTCAGGAACGCTTGCTGATTACCTGGTCAACCAGGCCGTATTCCTTAGCCTCATCGGCGGAAAGGAAATAGTCACGCTCGGTGTCGTTCTGAATCTTTTCCAGGGGTTGGCCGGTACGCTCGGCAAGTATTTTGTTCAGACGCTCGCGGGTCTTGATGATTTCGCGGGCATGAATTTCGATTTCGGTCGCCTGACCACGTGCACCGCCCAGAGGCTGGTGAATCATGACCTGAGCATTGGGCAGTGCATAGCGCTTGCCCTTGGCTCCGGCCGACAGCAGGAAAGCACCCATGCTCGCAGCCATGCCGGTGCACAGCGTCGAGACATCGGGCTTGATGAAGTTCATGGTGTCAAAAATCGCCATGCCTGCCGTCACGCTGCCGCCGGGGGAGTTGATATAGAAGGAAATGTCCTTGTCAGGATTTTCGCTTTCCAGGAACAACAGCTGGGCTACCACCAGGTTGGCAGTCTGATCGTTAACCTCGCCCACCAGGAAAATCACGCGTTCCTTGAGCAGACGCGAATAAATGTCATAGGAGCGCTCACCGCGGCCCGACTGTTCAATGACCATGGGCACCATGCCCAAACCCAATGTATCCAATGCGCTCATGTTTTCTCCAGTGCTATGCGCCTACTGTAGCCGCATTCTGAAAAGAAAATGGGGCTTGCGCGCAAAAGCACAAGCCCCGCAATTCAAGTTATCGGAACTTGCCTAGGGCAAGCACCGATAAAAGATCCAGCCCTTAGGCTTGACCCATCAATTCGTCGAAGGAAACGGCCTTGTCGGTCACCTTGGCCTTGCCCAGCACGAACTCGGTCACGTTGTTTTCGATCACAACGGCTTCCACTTCGGCCAGACGGTTGCGGTCGCCGAAGTACCAGCGCACCACGTCTTCGGGCTTCTCGTAGCTGGATGCCAGCTCTTCCACATGAGCCTTGATCTGCTCGGCAGTAGCTTGGAGGTTGTTGGTCTTGACCAGCTCGGCCACCACCAAGCCCAGGCGCACGCGACGCTCGGCTTGGGGCAGGAAGATGTCTTCAGGGATTTCAGCCTTGGCTGCGTCCTTGATGCCGCGCTGTTCCAGCTCGGCGCGCGCGCCTTCCAGCAGGCGACCCACTTCAGCTTGCACGGAAGCCTTGGGCAGATCCAGCTCGGCCACGGACACCAGGGCGTCCATCACGGCTTGCTTGTTACGACCTTGAACGCGGAACTTCACTTCGCGCTCCAAGTTCTTCTTGATGTCGTCGCGCAGGGCTTCAACAGAGCCGCCGTCCACACCCAGAGTCTTCACGAACTCTTCGTTCACTTCGGGCAGGTTGGGGGCTTCCACCTTCTTGACGGTCACCAGGAAGTCGGCAGTCTTGCCGGCCACGTCAGCGCCGTGGTAGTCAGCGGGGAAAGCCAGGGGGAAAGTCTTGGACTCGCCAGCCTTCATGCCGCGGGTTGCGTCTTCGAATTCCTTGAGCATCTGGCCTTCACCGACCAGGAACTGGAAGTCTTCAGCCTTGCCGCCGGAGAAAGTCTCGCCATCGATCTTGCCTTCGAAGTCCACGGTCACGCGGTCGCCGTCCACGGCTGCTTCACCGGCAGCGCGCTCGGTGAAGGTGCGGCGCTGCTTGCGCAGGATGTCCACGGTCTTGTCGATGGCCGCGTCGTCCACGCTGGTGGACAGCTTTTCCACTTCGGCTGCAGTCAGATCGCCGATCTTGACTTCGGGCATGACTTCAAACACGGCATCGAATTGTGCTTCGCCTTCGGGAGCGCCTTCCTTCTCGGTGATCTTGGGCTGACCGGCAACACGCAGGTCAGCTTCGTTCACGGCAGCGGCAAAAGCCTCGCCCACCTTGTCGTTCAGCACTTCGTATTGCACGGAGTAGCCATAACGCTGAGCCACAACGCTCATGGGCACCTTGCCAGGACGGAAGCCGTCCATCTTCACGGTGCGCGCCACCTTCTTCAGGCGAGCATCAACTTCAGACTGGATCGCAGACAGGGGCACGCTCAGCGTGATCTTGCGCTCGAGCTTTTCAAGAGTTTCAACGTTAACGGCCATGATTTTTCCTAAGAGGGATGAGGACCGTGCAGATTGCCAGGCAACCTGCACCGTATTGCGCAAAGTCACAGTGCGCGCACACCCAACGACATGCGGCACCACAAATTTCCAGAGCCTGCCCCGGTCATTTGCCCCAGCGTCTGGCGCCAGGCATTTGTTCAAATCAGGAACAGGCGAAGCCGACCATTATAACGAGGCGCTGCGCAGGCTCCGCCATCGCCCTACAGGGGTTTGCCTTAAAAGCTGACGCCGCGCCTGCAAAGCAGGGGCAGGAAAAGAAAAAGCCCGTAACTGCTTGGGGTTACGGGCTTGAGGCAGCAGGGACTGCCAATGTCTGGTGCGCGGAGCCGGACTCGAACCGGCACGGTGTTGCCACCGTCAGGACCTAAACCTGGTGCGTCTACCAATTTCGCCACCCGCGCGGTCAGCAATGCGCAAATCTACGCTTACTGAGGTCAAGACGCAGATTCTAGCCGCAAAACCGGCAGTCTTTCGCACAATGCAGCCTCAGGCCATGTCCTTTCTGATGCGGAATGCAGCTGCATACATGGCAGGCAGTGCCAGCAGGGTCAGCACGGTCGCCACAATCAGACCGCCCATGATGGCCACAGCCATGGGGCCCCAGAACACACTGCGCGACAGCGGGATCATGGCCAGTACGGCAGCTGCTGCGGTCAGCACGATGGGACGCAGCCTATGCACGGCCGCCTCCACAATCGCATCCCAGGCCGGCACGCCGCGGGCACGCCCGCTTTCGATCTGATCGATCAGGATGACCGAATTGCGCTGAATCATGCCCATCAAGGCCACGACGCCCAGCAGCGCCACAAAGCCGAAGGGACGATTCAGCAACAGCAAGGCCGCCGCCACACCGGGGATGCCCAGGGGGCCGGTGATGAACACCAGCAGCGAACGGCTGACGCTGCGCAGCTGCAACATGAGCAATGTGAAAGTCAGAAACAGCAGCACCGGGATACCCGCCACGATGGCGCCGGAGCCCTTGGAGCTTTCCTCCACGGCACCGGCCACTTCGATGCGATAGCCGGTGTCACCAGCCGCATGCCAGCCGGCTTCCATCTTGCGCAGCTGCGGCAACAGCTCGTTGGTCAGGGTGGCGCCCTGCAGGCCTTCGCGCACATCGCCTTGAACGGTAATCGCGAAGTTGCGCTTCTCGCGCCACATCACGCCCGGCTCCCAGACCATGACGGGCTTGGCAATCTGCGTGAGCGGAATGGACTGCCCGTTTGCCGTGGTGACATAGACACCCGCGATATCGGTAATCGCATCGCGGTCCTGCTTGGGCGGGCGCATCACGATATCGATCAGCTTGTCGCCTTCACGGAACTGCCCCACGGTGGTGCCGCTGAAGTTCATGCCCGTGGCTTCGGCGATCGACTGGCTGGTCACACCCAGGGCACGCGCCTTGTCCTGATCGACCTGCAGGCGGATGACCTTGACGGACTCGTTCCAGTTGTCGTTCACGCCACGCATATCGGCATTGGCCTGCATGAGCGTCTTGACTTCATCGGCGTAGGTGCGCAGCTTGGCGGGGTCCGAGCCCATGACACGGAACTGCACCGGATATTGCACGGGAGGCCCGTTGGGCAGCAGCTTGGAGCGCGCCCGCACCTCGGGGAATTCCTCGGCCATCAGCGCCGGCAACTGTTTGCGGATTTCCTCGCGTGCCTTCAGGTCTTTGGCCACCAGAATGAACTGGGAGACGTTGTTCTGTGGAAATACCTGGTCCAGCGGCAGATAAAAGCGCGGTGCACCGGAGCCTATCCATTCGCTGACGGACTCCACGCCGTCGAGCTGCAAAAAGCGCTTTTCCACGCGCAGCGTCACTTCCTTGTTGGCCTGCAGGGAAGTGCCCTCGGGGAACCATATATCGACCAGCACTTCGGGCCTGCTGGAATCGGGGAAGAACTGCTGCTGCACCTTGCCCATGCCCGCCAGGCCCAGCACGAACACCAGCACCGTCGCGCCAATCGTCAGCCAGCGGTGCTGCACGCACCAGTTCACCGTACGGCGAAAACGGTTGTAGAACGGCGTGTCAAACAGCTCATGCTCACCAGCATTGGTGTTGATGCCTGCTTCTTCGGCCGACACCTCACCGGACGCCACTTCGGGCGGCAGCTTGGCGGCATGCGGCGGCTTCTTGAGCAGCAGCAGGCCCAGATAGGGCACGAAGTACACCGAGGCAAACCAACTGAGCACCAGCGCAATCACCGTCACCGCGAAGATGGCAAAGGTGTACTCGCCCGTCATGGACTTGGCCATGCCGATGGGCAGGAAGCCCGCGGCCGTGATCAACGTGCCGGTCAACATGGGCTTGGAGGTGATTTCATAGGCAAAGGTGGCGGCACGGTACTTGTCGTAGCCCTCCTCCATCTTGCGCACCATCATCTCCACGGCAATGATGGCGTCGTCCACCAGCAGGCCCAGCGCAATGATGAGCGAGCCCAGCGACACCTTGTGCAGGCCGATATTCCAGTACCACATGGCCAGGAAGGTCGCGGCCAGCACCAGCGGAATGGTGATGCCCACCACCAGTCCGGGGCGCGGGTCGATATACCAGCGCTTCCACAGCGGATGCTGCCCCGGGCGCCTGTGCAGGCCCAGGCTCAGAAAGCTCACGGCCAACACCACGACCACGGCCTCGATCAGCACCTGGAGAAACTCGCTGACCGAATCCGCCACCGCCTTGGGCTGGTTCTGCATATTGCTCAGCGTCACGCCCACGGGCAGGCTTTTGGCGATGCGCTCCGTGGCCTGCGTCAGCGCCTTGCCCAGGGCAATGATGTCGCCGCCCTTGACCATGGACACCCCCAATGCCACCGTAGGCTCGCCCTGGAAGCGCACCATGACATTGGCCGGATCGGCATAGCCGCGATGCACCTCGGCGATATCGCCCAGCCTGAACTGCGCCCCGCCCTGGCCAATGATGGGCATGGCACGCAATTGCTCCAGGTCGTTGAACTGGCCTTGCACACGCAACACAATGGTTTCGGCAGGCGTCTGCAAGGTACCAGCCGATGCCACGGCATTTTGCTGGTTGAGCTGATCGAGCACCTGCTTGAGGTTCAGCCCCATCTGCGTGGCGCGGTGCGACAGCTCCACATAGACCTTTTCATCCTGCACGCCGAACTGCTCGACCTTGGCCACATCGGGCACCTGCAGCAGTTGCTGACGCACATCGTCGGCTAGGGTCTTGAGCTCGGCATAGCTGAAGCCCTTGGCCTGCAGCGCATAGATCACGCCATAGACATCACCGAAATCGTCGTTGAAAAACGGCCCCTGCACGCCCTGCGGCAGGGTGTAGCGCATATCCCCCACTTTTTTGCGCACCGTATACCAGAGCTGCGGCACCTCCTTGGGGGGCGAGTAGTCCTTGACCTGGAAGATGACCTGCGACTCGCCGGGCTTGGAGTAGCTGCTGATCTTGTCGGCATAAGGTACTTCCTGCAGCGTGCGTTCGATCTTGTCCGTCACCTGCTGAGCAACCTGCTCGGCCGTCGCGCCAGGCCAGTAGGTGCGAATGACCATGGCACGGAAGGTGAACGGAGGATCCTCGTCCTGGCCCAGTTGGAAGAAGGCCGTAAAGCCGAGCAGCATCAGCACGACAATGAAATAGCGTGTCAGCGCCACATGATCGAGCGCCCAGCGAGACAAATTGAAATGCGCACCACCGGTCTTTTTCTGTCCAGCGCCGCTCATTTGCCCGCCTCCGCAGCCGCCGCAGGCTGATCCGCACCTGATTCAGGAGCATCCAGCGCTTTACCCACCTGCGTTTTGGGCAGATTTGATGTAGAACCCTGCAGCGGCTTGGCATACTTATCGCGATACACAGTCACCTTCTGCCCAGGGGTCAGCACATGAACACCCGTGGCCACCACCTGCATGCCGGCTTGCAGACCCGAGGCAATCACCGCCTCGTTGCCGTCGGCGCTGGCAATCTGCACCGGCTGCAGCTTCACCGAACTGCTGGCCGCGTCATACAGCCAGACGGCCGTACTCTGACCGTTACCCCCTTCCTGGCGCAAGGCCGTGGTTGGCAGCTTGATGACCTGGCTGCCTATGGCTTCGCGGCTCACCCCCATGCCCTCGGGCATGACATGCACGGTGGCGCCCAGTGCGGGCAGATCCGTGCCCTGCAGGGCGGCCTTGACCACATAGGTGCGTGTGGCCGGGTCGGCACTGGCCGCCACCTCACGCACCTGTGCGTTGATCACGCGCGACTCGTCCGACCAGGGGCGCACCTTCACGCCCTGGCCCGGCCTGATGGCGCTGCGCCGGTCTTCGGGCACGCTGAACACCGCATCGCGTGCGCCATCCTGGGCAATCCGCACCACAGGCGTTCCCGCTGAAACAACCTGACCGGGTTCGGCCTCCACGGCGGTGACCACGCCATCGGCATCGGCCAGCAACTGGGTGTAGTTCTCCTGATTGGACTGGCTGGAGAGCTGGGCACGGGCCTGATCGAGCGAGGCCTGGGCAGCCTTCAGATTGGCCTCGTAGCGCTCCATCTCGGCGGCGCTGATGAAGTTCTGGGCTCGCAGCGTGCGAAAACGCCGGGCATTGGCCTCGGCCAGATCGCGCTGCGTGGTGGCCGAGGCCAGTTGGGCACGCGCGGCATCGGCGCTGAGCTGGTAATCGCGCGCATCCAGTCGCGCCAGCACCTGTCCAGCCTTCACATGCTGGCCCAGCTCCACTTCACGCCTGGTGATCTTGCCCGCCACGCGAAAGCCGAGGCGAGACTCGACACGGGCGCGCACATCGCCCGAGTATTCCTGGGCAGACTCGATCTGCCCCTCACCCACGGTCACCAGCTTGACGGCACGCACCGGCTCGGGCGCAGCCTCCTTTTTGGAACAGGCCGACAACATGGCCGCAGCCGCCACTATGGACAGCGCCAGCAAAGGCGCGGCAGGCCGGTGTGACAAAGACAACATTGCAAAACGACGAGAAGACGAAACAGCCATGGTGTTCTGGGCTTGTAAAAATAGGAAAAGCGCAGCCGCCGGGCAGGCAACTGCACCAAAGTCAGCGCTGATTGTGCACGCACGTGCGCTTTTGCGCCGTCTTTTTATGGGCTGGCGCAAGCCGGCAAGCCAGCCCGGTCCACAATACGGGTGTGAACCATATGCCCCCAGCAAGCCCCGCCGCCAATGCGCCGGCCAGCATCACCCATTACGAAAATTTTCCCGTTGCCTCCTGGCTGTGCCCGCCACGGCTGCGTGCGCCCATCGCCGCCATCTACCACTTTGCGCGCACCGCTGACGACCTGGCCGACGAAGGCGATCACTGCGCAGAGAAGCGCCTGGCACAGTTGCAGCAATATGCCGCCGACCTGCAGCAGCTGGGCAGCGCCGGCGAAGCCGCCATGCTGATGCGAACTTCCTGGCCCCATATCTTTGGCCCGCTGGCAGTTCAGGTTCAGGCACATCGTCTGCCCAAGCCATTGCTGGCCGACCTGCTCAGCGCCTTCGAGCAGGATGTGCGCATGACGGCCGCCCAGGCCCGCTACAGCGACATGGCTCAATTGCTGGACTATTGCCGCCGCTCGGCCAACCCGGTCGGTCGCCTGCTGCTGCATCTGTACGGCGTGGTCAACGCCAAGGCACTGATCCAGAGCGACGCCATCTGCACCGCGCTGCAGCTGATCAACTTCTGGCAGGACCTGAGCCAGGACTTGCCGCGCCAGCGCCATTACCTGCCCGATGCCGACTTGGCCCGCCATGGCATTGTGCGAAGCGCCATCAAGCCGGAAGCAGCGGCATTGACACCTGAGCTGCAATCTCTGCTCGGCGAGCTCAACCGCCAGGCCCGCAGCCTGATGATCCATGGCGCGCAGCTGGTGCATCAGTTGCCCGGCCGCACGGGCTGGGAGCTGCGCCTGGTCGTGCAAGGCGGTCTGCGCATTCTGGACAGACTGGACGCCATGCAGGGCCGCAACCTCTATCAGCGCATCAAGCTGGGCAAGCTCGATATGGTCGCCATGCTCTGGCAAGCCGTGCGCATGTGATCGAACAGATAGCCCCTATCCCCTGATGAGCCTGCGCAAGGCGCTATTGAATTTGACATCCAACCAGGTGCATACAGCGCATTTCACTGTTGTGTCGGCCAAGCGCCCGCGTCATGGGACAATGCTCCCCCTATGAATCCGGATCAGTACGTCCAAGACAAAGCCGCCTCTTCGGGCAGCAGCTTCTATTACGCCTTTCTCTTCTTGCCCAAGGAGCGCCGCGCCGCCATCACGGCTTTCTATGCCTTCTGCCGCGAAGTGGATGACGTGGTCGACGAGGTCACGGACCCCGGCGTGGCAGCCACCAAGCTGGCCTGGTGGAAGACCGAGGTACACAGGGCATTCACCAGTCAGTCCGCCCACCCCGTGATGCAGGCACTGATGCCCCACGCCAAGACCTATGGCATCGAAGAGCGCCATCTGCAGGCCGTCATCGAAGGCTGCCAGATGGATCTGGATCAGACCCGCTATCTGGACTTTGCCGGCCTGCAGCGCTACTGTCATCTGGTGGCCGGCGTGGTCGGCGAAGTCGCCGCCCGCATCTTCGGCCAGACCGAGGAGCGCACCACCGAATACGCCCACACCCTGGGCCAGGCCCTGCAGCTGACCAACATCATCCGCGACGTGGGCGAAGACGCCATGCGCGGCCGCATCTACCTGCCCATCAGCGAGCTGCAGCAGTTCGACGTCAAGGCCCACGAGATCAACAAGCGCGAGTACTCGGATCGCTTCACGGCGCTGATGCGCTTTCAGGCCGAGCGTGCCCACAGCCTGTATGACAAGGCGCTGGGCCTGCTGCCCGATGCCGACCGCCACGCACAAAAGCCCGGCCTGATGATGGCAAGCATCTATCGCACCCTGCTGCGCGAAATCGAGTCAGAGAACTTCCAGGTGCTGCACCAGCGCATCAGCCTCACGCCACTGCGCAAGTTCTGGCTGGTCTGGAAGATGCAGGCACTGGGCCGCATGTAAGCGCGCCATGCAAGTTGCCATCATCGGTGGCGGCTGGGCCGGCATGGCTGCCGCAGTACAGCTCTCGCTCAGCGGTCATCGGCCCACGATATTCGAAGCCGGCCGCCAGTTGGGTGGCCGGGCCCGCAATCTGGAACTGCCGGGCGGCACCATCGCCGACAACGGCCAGCACATTCTGATCGGCGCCTATGCCGAATGCCTGAGGCTCATGCGCGTCGTGGGCGCAGCGCCAGAACATACCCTGCTGCGCAGGCCACTGGCCATGCGCTACGCCGATGGCAGCGGCCTGTCCTTCCCCGACCTGCCGGCGCCGCTGGACGCCTTGATCGGCATTGCCAGCGCCAGCGGCTGGTCACTGCGCGAACGTACCGCCCTGCTGGGGCGCGCCCTGCGCTGGCGCGTTCAGGGCTTTCGCTGCGCAGACCAGGCCACCGTGGCCGACATCTGCAGCGGTCTGCCAAAGCGCCTGCTCGATGAGTTCATCGAACCTCTGTGCGTATCAGCCCTCAACCTGCCGGCCTCGCAGGCAAGTGGCAGCATCTTCTTGCGTGTGCTGCATGACGCCCTGTTCGCAGGCACAGGCGGCTCGCACTTTATGGTGCCACGCCGCGGCCTTGGCGATCTCTTTCCCATCCCGGCTGCGCAATGGCTGCAAGGCCGCGCCCATGCGGTGCATACGGCCAGCCGGATTCAGGAGCTGATTCCCCATGGCCGGCAATGGCTGCTGCGTGCATCCAATGCGACACTGACACCAGCGCTTGAGCAATCGCGCTTCGATGCCGTGCTGCTGGCCTGCCCACCTCAGGAAGCCGCCCGCCTGGCCCTGCTGGCTGCCGAAGACCAGCGACTTCCCGCACGTGACGGCGTGCATTACCAGCACTGGGCACAGACCGCGCAGGCGCTGGAGCACACGGCCATTGCCACGGTCTATGCGCGCACCAGCCATCGCCTTGCCGCCGAGTTGCCCTGGCTGGCACTGCAACCGGGCGGGCAGGCTCCGGCCCAGTTTGTGTTTGACCGCGGGCACCTGCAATCCTCCGATACCGTCCAGCAAGATCTGATGGCTTTTGTCATCAGCGACTGCCGCACGGACCGCGAAACCCTGGAGCAGCAGGTGCTGGATCAGGCTCGCCAACAGCTGGGCTGGCAGGACATTCAAGCTGTGCTGACCGTGGTTGAAAAGCGCGCCACATTTGCCTGCCGGCCCGGCGTGAAGCGCCCTGACATGGAGCTGGGCCATGGCCTCTGGGCTTGCGGCGACTATGTGAACGGGCCCTACCCTGCGACGCTGGAAGGTGCCGTGCGCTGCGGACTCGCGGCGGCTGAGAAGCTGGTCCGGATAGACCAGGGCTGAGCAGCTCTAGAGCAAACCCTATCAGCACAATCCTGATGCCTGGATAGTCCTGCCGCACCTGGTTTGACAGCGATTTGACAGCCACAGTTGCAACCATGGCTTGAGAGGCAATCTCTCAGCCGCATAAAGCCAAAAGCAACGGAGACAACATGGCATCCACGTTCGACAAGTCCACTCGCGAAGTTCTGAGCATCTCGCGCCGCCATCTGCTGACCAGTGCAGGAGTCCTGGCCTGCAGCGGCCTGCTGCCCGGCATGGCCCGCGCTGCCGATGACAGCTGGCCCAGCCGTCCGATTCGCTTTGTCGTGCCATTTGCGCCTGGCGGCAGCTCTGAAATCGTGGCCCGCTCCACCGCCGCAGAGCTGTCCAAGACCATCGGCCAGAACGTATTCGTGGACAACAAGCCCGGCGCCGCAGGCAATATCGCCATGCAAGAGGTGGCTCGCGCCGATGACCAGAGCACGGTCATCCTCGGCCATATCGGTACCCTGGCCGTCAACCCCTATATTTTTGACAAGCTGCCCTGGGACCCTAAAAAGGACTTTGTGCCCGTGAGCCTGCTGGCCAAGGTGCCCAGCCTCTATGTGGTTCACCCCGACCTGCCCGTCAAGAACATTGCCGATCTGGTGGCCTATGCCAAGAAGAACCCTGGCAAGCTCAGCTATGGCTCGGCCGGCAATGGCAGCGCGGGTCACCTGGCCTTCGAATATCTGAAGATGACGGCAGACATCTTCATGCTCCACGTGCCTTATCGCGGCACCGGCCCCATGATGACCGACCTGCTCTCGGGCCGTCTTGATGCGGCCTCGGTCGGCGCCGCCGCACTGCTGCCCTTCATCAAGGCCGGCAAGGTGCGCTGCATCGCCACCGGCTCGACCAAGCGCCTGCCACAGCTGCCCGATGTGCCTACGGTGGCCGAACAGGGCTTTCCCGGCTTCGAGATGACCCAGTGGTACGGCATGCTCGCCCCTTCCAGCCTGCCCCGCTCCCATGTGGACAAGCTGGCCGCAGAATGCGCCAAGGCCGTCAAGGCACCCGATGCGCTCAAGCGCTTGCAGGGCGACGCCGCCGAGCCCATTGGCAGCACGCCGGAGCAGTTTGCCCAGTTCATCGCCACCGAGCAGAACCGCTGGCAAAAAGTGCTCAAGCGCGCACAGGTGAAACCGGGTTAACCCACTGAGGCACCGCTCCTTTCCACCCTACTTTTCGGAAGGGGGCGAGGGGCGGACCTTGCTCGAGTAGTGAGCCGGTCAGCGCCCTATGACGCAGCTCGTGGCGCAGCTCAGTGACTCTCTATCCACCACTGGATGATGATCTTGGCGATATAGCCCACAAAGCCCACGCCCAGACCCAGGCAAATCACAAAGGTGCCGAACTTGCCTGCCTTGGACTGACGCGCCAGCTGCAGGATGATGAACACCATGAACAAGATGAAGGCACCCACGCCCCAGGTCAGGAAAAAGTGGGCAATCTGCTCTTCCGTATAACCGAATATCACGACAACCAGGTCCTTACAGCCTTTGCCAGGCCCTGGTCGCGCATCGCTCAGACAGCAGGCACTATCGCGTCATCCCTGGCGGGGAATGCAGAGGCATCCACCAGGTCTCGATAGGCGTGCCAGCTGGCATGGCCCAGCAGGGGCATCACAACCACCAGCCCCAGCAGATAGCTGCCAAGGCCCAGCAAAGTCAACATCACAATCAGCGCCGCCCACAAGGCCATAGGGCCAGGGTTGGCCAGCACCACGGACCAACTGGTCAACACGGCCTGACGCACGGTCACTCGCCTGTCCAGCATCAGCGGCATGGCCACCACGCTGGACGCAAAAATCGGAGCAGCCAGAAAGCTGCCCAAAGCCATCCATTGCACAAACAGCTGACCATCCCTGGCCAGCACCACATGCGCAATGAAATCCTGCAGGGTTTGCACGCGCACAGGCGACATCACGGTGATCAGCGATGCCGAAATCAGCACCCAACCCGTGGCTGCCAGCGCCAGCAAGGCGCCGAACCTGACCATGCACCAGTACCCTCCCCGGCCCGTGGCATGGCAGCTCTGCCATTGCGTCCAGGTGCGGCGGATCAGACCCCAGTCTGCCACCTCACCGCGCTCTATGGCACGGCTGACGGCATAGAGGCTGGTGGCAACCAGAGGCCCCACCACCAGAAAGCCCGACAAGGCTCCAGCCATCAACCAGAAGCGATTGTGCCCCAGGGTCAGGATTGCTGCACCGATCAGGATCAAGGCCAGACCATGCGCCAGACTGATTAACGGAGCATTAGAAATGTCCTGCAAGGCCCTGGAAAGCCACACCAGAGGCCGGCTCCAGGCAATGGTTCGCACAGGTGCCAGCGGTGGCGGCGTGAGAAGGCAGGCAGACAGACAGGTAGGCATAGGCGGTCCTTCTTCGTTGACCCGCAAAGCTTTACCTCGTCCCGGTCAACGATCTGCCAGCCCCTGACACAACTGCCAAAGGCTGGCGACTGTGACGTGGGGTTCAGGACCCACGCAAGGCCATGCTACCTGCCCACGGTTGAGCCAGACTGCGTGCATACCCGCATCCATGGCGCCCTGGGCGTCGAGTGCCGCATCGTCGCCGATGTGCAGCACATGCTCGGGGGCGACGCCGGCCGCATCCGCTGCAGCCTGGAAAAAACGCGTCTCGGGCTTGGCCATGCCCGCTGCGCTGGCAGACAGCGAGGCGCGAAAATGCTCGCCTATACCCACCACATGCACATTCGCATTGCCGTTGGACAGGGCCACCACCGGCCAGCGCTGCGACAGAAACTGCAGCGCCGGCAAGGCATCGTCAAACAGCTCGACCCGCTGACGAGCAGCAAAGAACTCGTCAAAGGCCGGTTCGGCCAGGGCAGGGTCGTCACCGGCCCGGGTCAGCGCCAGACGGATGGACTCCCGGCGCAGACCGCTGAGGTCGGCTTTCAGATCCGGGCGCAATGCCACGATTTCGTGACGCAAGGCCCGCACCTTGTCCGTATCGCCCAGGTGCTCGGCCGTACCGGGAGCATGCTGCGCGAGCCACTGCAGCAAAACGGCCTCTGCCTTGGCAATCGTGGGCCAGATGGGCCAGAGCGTGTCGTCCAGATCCAGACTGATGGCGCGAATCTGGCCGCTTTGGCGCAGGCGCTGAAGGGTTTCAATGGCAGGGGCAGTGGTGTCTTGGGATTGCATGCCCCGAAGAATAGCGGCCCGGCTAATGCCGCAGAGCGGCTGCGCCTATCCGATTAGCTGACACAATTGCACCATGCCATCACGCTTTGCGCCCGAACCCCGCTTCCGTCACGATCAATCCGCACGCACCGGCATCCTGCTGTGCAATCTGGGCACGCCGGCCGCCCCCACGGCCGCCGCAGTGCGCCCTTATCTGGCGGAATTTCTTGGTGACGATCGCGTGGTCGAGATTCCCAAGCTCGCCTGGTGGCCGATTCTGCACGGCATCATCCTGCGCACCCGTCCGGCCAAGTCGGCAGCCAAGTACGCCACCGTCTGGCATGAAAAGGACGGCTCCCCGCTGCTGCACTGGACCACGCGCCAGGCCACCTTGCTGCGCGGCTGGCTGGGCGAGCGCGGCCACAATGTGCTGGTGCTGCCGGCCATGCGCTACGGCACGCCATCCATTGCGGCCCAGCTGGATGCACTCAAGCAGGACGGCGTGACGCGCATCCTGATACTGCCGCTGTACCCCCAGTACTCGGGCACGACCACGGCCAGCGTGTTCGACGCCGTCTACGACTGGGCCAGGACCCAGCGCCATATTCCCGAGCTGCGTTTCGTCAACCGCTACCACGACGATGCCGGCTACATCGAAGCGCTGGCACAGCGCATCGAAGCCCACTGGCGCGGCCACGGTCGCGGGGACAAGCTGGTCATGAGCTTTCATGGTGTGCCAGAACGCACCCTGCATCTGGGCGACCCCTATCACTGCGAATCGCACAAGACGGCACGCCTGCTGGCCGAGCGGCTCAAGCTCGCCAGCGACCAGTATCTGGTGACCTTCCAGTCGCGCTTTGGCAAGGCCAAATGGCTGGAGCCCTATACCGAGCCCTCGCTGATTGCCATGGCCCGGGCCGGCACCCGGCGCGTCGATGTGGTCTGCCCCGGCTTCACCAGCGACTGCCTGGAAACGCTGGAGGAAATCAAGCAGGAAGCACGTGAAGCCTTTTTGCATGCGGGCGGCCAGCAGTTCGAATACATAGACTGCCTCAACGACAGCGCACCGTGGATCACCGCGCTCAGCAATATTGCCCAGCAGCATATGCAAGGCTGGCCCACCGGGCGCGAGGAGGATGCCAAGCTCAAGGCCCGTGCCCAGCGCGCCAAGGCGGCGGGCGCGCCACAGTAAGCGGTCGCGGCCACCCAGCGAACTGGCACGGCATATGCTGACTCCGGCAGCATGCATATTCACGCCCGCTCCATTCGCTATTTCGACATGATCCGCCGTTGCGGCTCCATACGCGAGGCCGCACGCCATCTGCATGTGGCCTCGTCGGCGGTCAACCGCCAGTTGCTGCAACTGGAGGACGAAATCGGCAGCCCGCTGTTCGAGCGCCTGAGCTCGGGCCTGCGGCTCACGGCCGCCGGCGAAGTGTTTTCGCGCCATGTGATCACGGTGCTGCAGGACGAGCACCGTCTCGGCACCGAGCTGGAGCTGCTGCGCGGCGTACGCCGCGGCTCGGTCAGCGTGGCCGCCGTGGAAGGCCTGAACGCCGACCTGATGCCTGCCGTGCTCACGCAGATGCACAGGCGCTATCCCACGATTCAGATTCATGTGCGCACCTGCGGCTCCCAGCAGGCGGCACAGGCCGTGATTCAGGGCGATGCGGACGTGGGCATAGGCTTTTCGGTCAAGCGCCACGACAATCTGCGCCAATGCACCATGGGCCGCTTTGCGCTGGGTGCCATCGTGCCGCCCAAGCACCCGATTGCCCAGCTGGAGCGCGTGGACTTTGCGCAATGCGCGGTCTTTCCGCTGATTCTGCCAACGCCCGAACTCTCCATGCACGACTTGCTGCAGCCCTTGCTGGCGCACCACAAACGTGCATTGCAGGTGTTGCTGGAAACCTCGTCCATCGAGCTGGCCAAGAGTCTTGCCGAACGCGGTGTGGGCATTTTTTTCCAGAGCCGCCTGGGACTGGAGCGCGAGCTGCGCGAAGGCCGGCTGGTCCATGTGCCGCTGGACACCCCCACCACGCTGTACTCCGAACTCGGTGTCTATGTGCGTGCAGGACGCACGCTGCCATCGGCACTCGACGCCTTCAACCGCATCGCGGCCGATGCCATAGAAAGCCGCGAGGACGAGGAAAGCGTCGCCCTGCGTGAATGGGTGGCACGCACGCAGACCGCCGCTGCGGCGGTTTCCGCCAGGAGCTGAGAGCCCCCCGCCTGTGCCTGCACCGGCATTGTGCGCATCGCTTTCTTCGAATGCACCAATGCCGTGCAGCGCTTTACCCATCAGCGATTGGCGCTCACATTTTTAGATCACCCCGAAGCAAAAGCTGCGCTATCCAGCACGGACTGCGCTTTCTAAACTGACTCCAGTTCTTCAGTTTCAGGACGCCATTTGTGAGCACCTCTGCCCTCCCCCTCATCGACATCAGCGGCCTGCGCAGCCATGACCCTGTGGATCAGCACCTGGTGGCCGAGCAGTTGCGTCAGGCCTGCGAACAGCGAGGCTTCTTCTATATCACCGGCCATGGCATAGACCCGGCGCTGATCAGCAGCCTGTTTGCAGCCAGCCAGCGCTTCTTTGACCTGCCCATGACCGAAAAGCTGGCCGTGGACAAAAAGCTCTCCCGCTGCAATCGCGGCTATGAGCCGCTGCGCGCCCAGACGCTGGAGAGCGGCGCACCGCCCGATCTCAAGGAAAGCTTTTACGCCGGCGCAGAGGTCGCAGCCGATGACGCGCGCGTGCTGGCCGGCCGCTTCAATACCGGCCCCAACCAATGGCCCGAAACCCTGCCCGACTTCCGCGCCGTGATGCAGAACTATTACCAGGCCGCCCATGGCCTGGGCGCGACCATCGTACGCGGCCTGGCCTTGTCGCTGGGCGTGCCGGTCAGCCACTTCGACGGCTACCTCAATGAGGCCGCCGCGACCCTGCGCCTGCTGCATTACCCGCCCCAGCCTGCCAATCCCGAACCCGGCGAGAAAGGCTGCGGAGAGCACACGGACTTCGGCGGCGTGACCTTGCTGCTGCAGGACGAGGCCGGCGGCCTGCAGGTCTGGGACAAGGACCTAGGCAGCTGGATCGACGCGCCCCCCGTGCCCGGCGCCTTCGTCGTCAACATCGGCGACCTGTTCGCGCGCTGGACCAACGACCGCTATGTCTCCACCTTGCACCGGGTCATCAATGTCTCGGGTCGCGAACGCTATTCCGTGCCCTTTTTCTTCACGGGCAACCCGCTGCACAAGGTGGAATGCATTCCCACCTGCCTGGACGAGGGCGCACAGCCCAGATACCCGGCCGTCACGGTGGAGCAGCACCAGATCGAATGCTATCGCCGCACCTACGGTTGACGGAGGCCACGATGACAAGCTCACGCAATATGGTGCTGATCCACGGGGCCTGGCAAGGCAGCTGGGCTTTTGCGGCCTGGACGCCGCTGCTGCAGGCCAGCGGCTGGACGGTGATTGCCGTCAATCTCCCGGGCAACGATGCCGCCGCCGAAGACGACAGCTGCGCCAATCTCGATGGCTACACCGCCCATGTGCTGCGCGTGCTGGAAGCGCTGGACGGCCCTGCCGTGGTGGTCGGCCACAGCGGTGGCGGCATGACGGCCTCTCAGGTTGCCCAGGCCGCCCCCGAGCGAGTCAGCACCCTGGTCTATCTGGCCGGAATGATGCTGCCCAGCGGCATGAGCTATGGCGATGTGATCGCGCAATGCCGCGCCGCCGATCCAGGCTTTGACTACCAGGGCATAGGCCCGCATCTGGCCTGGAACGAGCAGCGCAATGCCAGCAGCGTGCCGCTGGAAGCCGCCATGGATTTGTTCCTGCATGACTGCCCTCCGACCGCAGCACTCAAGGCGGCCAGCCGTCTCTGCGTCCAGCCCGAATCGGGCCGGGCCATGGTGAACCGGCTAAGCGCCGAGTGTTTTGGCCGGGTGCCACGTATCTATGTGGAATGTCGTCAGGACCGCTCCGTGACGCTGCCGCTGCAGCAACGCATGCAGCAGCTCACGCCGGGCGCCAGACGCATCAGCCTCGATTGCGGCCATGTGCCCCAACTGGCCTGCCCTCAGGCCCTGAGCGATGCCTTGCTGCCAGTTCTAGATGAAATTCAATCGAAGCCGTTTATGAGCTTGCGCATGCCGCTCATCAATGTATAGCAACCAATTACCCCGAACTCACATTCTTCAGGAGTTATTCATGACGCGCCCCACGACCTACTACAAACGCTCCGCCCTTTTCGCCATGCTCGTCGCCTGTGGCGCAGCGGCCCAGGCAGCCGACAAGCTCACGGTACAGCTCGACTGGCTGCCCGGGGGCGACAAGTCCTTTGTCTATGCCGGCGTGCAGCAGGGCTTTTTCAAGGACGAAGGCCTGGACGTGAAGATCGTTCCCGGCCGGGGCTCGGCCGATGCCGTGACCAAGGTGGCCTCTGGCTCTGCCGATGTGGGTTTTGGCGGCATCTCGGCGCTGATGATGGCCGCTGCCGAAGGCAGGATTCCCGTCAAGGCCGTGATGTCGCTGTATTCCAAACAGCCCGATGCACTGTTCACGCGCGCCGACAGCAAGATCAGGAACCTCAAGGACATGGAAGGCAAGACGGTGGCAATGCCCACCTTCTCCTCATCGAATGCCCTGTGGCCCATCGTGCTGCAGAAGAACGGCGTGGACGCCAGCAAGATCAAGGTCATCAAGTCGGACCCGGCCACGCTGGCTCCCATGCTGGCCCAGGGCCGCGTGGACGCGACCATCAACTGGGTGACCGTGGCTCCGGCCTTCAGCGCCGTGCTCAAGCAGGCCAGCAAGGAGCTGTCGGTCCTGCCCTGGACGCAGTTCGGTCTGGACGGCTATGGCTGGTCCGTCATGGCCAGCGACAAGACCATCAAGGAACGCCCTGAAGTGCTCAAGCGCTACGTGCGGGCACTGGGCAAGTCGCTGGAGTTCTCCATCCAGAACCCGCAAAAGGCGGCCGAGTCGCTGAAGGCCCAGGTGCCCGAAGCCGACACTGCCGTGGTCAAGGCCGAATTTGAAGCCTCCATCCCGCTGCTCAGGAACGAGATCAGCCAGCGCGACGGCCTGGGCAAATTCGAGCCCCGGCTGCTGGCCGCCACCTGGGGCTGGGTGGCCCAGTCCATGAGTTACGACCTCAAGAAGGTCGACCCGGAAACGCTGGTGGATCGCCGCTTTCTGAGCCAGTAAATCCCATGCGAGAGCGTCGCTGCGCCGCGCTCGCGCCCTTGTTCTTTCCTTAATCGCCTGCCATGCAACACGTAATCGATCTGAACGCGGTCACCCAGACCTTTGTCTCCAGCGATGGCAGCCCTGTCACGGCCCTGCAGGGCGTGGACCTGCATCTGCGCCGCCACGAATTCGTCTCGCTGATCGGCCCCTCGGGCTGCGGCAAGTCCACCATATTGCGACTGATTGCGGGCTTGATCCGCCCCAGCAGCGGCGAGGTACGCATCTTCGATCTGCCCGTGACCGAACCGCGCGACGAGATCGGCATGGTTTTCCAGAAGCCCACGCTGCTGCCCTGGCTCTCGGTGCTGGACAACATCACCTTCCCCATGCGCCACAAATACGGCCATGTGGAAATGAAGGAAGAGGCCCGCGCCCAGCAGCTGCTGGAGATGATCGGTCTCAGGGACTTCGGCCACAAGCGGCCCCACGAACTCTCGGGCGGCATGCAGCAGCGCGTCGCGATTGCACGCTCCTTGCTGCATGACCCGGACATCTTGCTGATGGACGAGCCCTTCTCGGCGCTGGACGCGCTCACACGCGACGAGATGAGCCTGGAGCTGCTGCGCATCTGGAACGAGCGCCCCAAGACCGTGGTCTTTGTGACCCACTCCATTCAGGAGGCCTTGCTGCTGTCCGACCGTATCGTGGTCATGAGCGCCCGCCCGGGCCGTGTGGCCGACATCATCGATGTGCCGCTGGCACGCCCGCGCAGCATGGCCACTCTGGCCGATCCCGTGTTCACCGAAATGGCCAACGAGATTCGTCTCAAGGTCTTCAGCAAACACCCCGCACACGCCTGAAGATCCTCCCGCAGCCTCAAGAGGCCCCCTATGTCTGCCCTCATACAACGCCATGCTTCGCTGCTGGTATTCCTCGCCGTCCTGCTGTTCTGGGAGTGCGCCTGCCGCCTGGCGCATATCCCAGAGTACATTTTTCCCGCTCCCAGCCTGATCTGGCGCTCTGCTGCCGAGATGGGGCTGCAGCGCTGGCTGGAGCATGTCACGGCCACCTTGCAGGTCGCGCTGATAGGCTATGCGCTGGCGATCGCCCTGGCCATTCCGCTGGCCATCGCCATCACGCGCTCGCAGCTGCTCTCGAAAATCATCATGCCCTGGCTGGTGGTGATCCAGTCCACCCCCATCGTGGCCGTCGCCCCTATCATCGTCGTCACTCTGGGTGCAGGCCTGCTGCCCCGCGTGGTCATCACCACGCTGATTGCCTTTTTTCCGCTGGTAGTTTCCACGGCCCTGGGCCTGGCCTCGGTGCCGGCAGAGCTGGTGGAGCTGTCGCGCTCGCTGCGCGCCACCACCAGCCGCCAGTACTGGCAGATTCGCATGCCGTTTGCCGTGCCCTATGTGTTTTCGGCCCTCAAGGTATCCATCACGCTGGCCATTGTGGGTGCCGTGGTCGCCGAGTTCGTGGCTGCTGAAAAAGGCCTGGGCTATCTGATTCTGTTTGCCACCTCCTCCTTCAAGGTGCCCGTGGCCTTTGCCGCACTGGCACTGCTGGTGCTGTGCAGCCTGCTGCTCTATGGTGGCGTGCAGCAGCTGCACAAGCGCCTCTTTCCCTGGAGCCAGAGCACTCCCGCCTGATCAACACAAGGACCGCCACCATGACAGACAAGAACTTTCCCCCTCAGGGCCTGACGCCCACTGCCGAACAAATCCAGCGCAATCTGCGTCGCGCGCAGGCCGTGGCCCAGCGCGCCACGCAAATGGGCCACCACCCCTTCGGTGCCGTGCTGGTGGGCCCCGACCAGGAGACCGTGCTCATGGAGCAGTGCAATATCGACACCGTCAACCACGCGGAGTCGACCTTGGCGCGCATGGCGGCCACCAACTACACAGCCGAGTTTCTGTGGGGCTGCACGCTCTACACCAATGTAGAGCCCTGCTGCATGTGCGCCGGCACGGCCTACTGGGCCAATATCGGCCGCATCGTGTTCGGCATGACCGAGCACCGCCTGCTGGAATGCACGGGCAGCCATGGCGAGAACCCGACCATGAGCGTCTCGTCGCGCTATGTCTTCGACCATTGCCAGAAGGCCGTGGAGCTGATCGGCCCCGTACCCGAGATGGAGGCCGAGATCGCCGCCCAGCAGCAAGCCTTCTGGGCGCAGCGCTGAGAACCACGCCAGCAGGACGCTGCCATGCTGCTCACCCATCCCTCGTCACCCCAGGCCGCACAGGCCCTGGCCCGCAAGCTCGGCAATGCCGCCTGCTTCATCGCCGGGGGCACACTGCTGCAGCAGTCATGGGCAGAGCCTCGCCTGGCGCCGTCGGCCACGCATTTCATCAATGTGATGCACTGGCCCGAGATGCAGCAGATCAGCCTCGGCCCGCAATATCTGCACATCGGTGCAGGCATGCGGCTGGAGGCCGTCCGCCGTCACCCCTGGGTGCAGCAGCACGCGCCCGTGCTCGTCCAGGCCCTGGCTCAGCTCGGAGCCATGGGGGTACGCCGCCTGGGAACCCTGGGCGGCAATATAGGTTGGGGCGAAGGCGACTGCTGCCCGGTATTGCTGGCCATGGATGCGCAGGTCGAGTTGACGGACGGCAACCAGCAGTCACTGGCGCAGACGCTAGAGCTCATGGACCGGCCTCTGATGCTGTCGTTCCTGTTGCCGCGCATCGATGTGATGGAGCCCCGGCCAATGGTGTTCGAGAAGGTCGGCTATCGCGCGGCATTCTCCCCCGCGCGCCTGCGCATGGCCTTGCGCTGGAGCGATGCGCAACAGCTGCTGAGCCTGGACCGCATCGCCGTGGCGGCTCCCGGCATAGGAGTGCACCGCCTGCAAGCCACGGAAAAGCTGCTGAGCTATGCGCAGGAGCTGCAGATCCGCCCCTCCCTCGGCGATATACGTACCACCTGCGAGCAAAGCCTGCCGCCCGATCTGGCCCGGATCGCCAGCCGCCTGATTGCCGGACATTGCGGGCTGCTGGCCTGAACCGTCATGCAATTCCTTACCCCTCATCACATCCGCGAGCTGGGCCTGGAGGCTTTGCCGGTCCGGCCCGATGCCATGGCCAAGCTCGGCGGCAACCCGGGCTTTCTGACCGACCGTATTCGGCCGGGCCAGCTGCGAGGAGCGATTCTCGGCAGCCCCCACCCCCATGCGCGCATTCTGCGCATCGACACCAGCGCGGCCAAAGCTCTTGCGGGCGTCCATGCCGTGGTCACCCATGCCGATATCCCCGGCATCAAGCACTACGGCCTGCGCAAGGCGGACCGGCCCGTGCTCTGCATCGACAAGGTGCGCCATGTGGGCGACCCAGTCGCCGCCGTTGCGGCCGTGGACATGGAGACGGCGCGGCAGGCTCTGGCGCTGATCCGCATCGAATACGAACTCCTGCCCCCTGTCTGCGACCCGGTCACCGCCCTTGACGGCACGGCGGCCTCCGAGCAGCCAGTCCATCAGGATGGCAATCTGCTGCATGCCTGCAGCCACCGCCAGGGCGACATGTCTGCGGCCCAGGAAGCCACCGTGCACTGGGTGCAGGACAGCTATGTCACGCCGCGCCAGATGCATGCTTTCCTCGAGACCGAGGGCGGTGTGGCCGAGCCCGATGGCGCGGGCGGCCTTCAGCTGTTCTTCGGCAGCCACAACCCCGCACGCGAAAAGCAGGTCATCGCCGCCATGCTGGGCCTGGCGCATGACAGAGTGCATGCCGTGGGCACGCCCGTAGGCGGCTCCTATGGCGGCAAGGACGAGCTGACGATTCAGCCGATTGCGGCCCTGCTGGCCTGGAAGGCGCAACGCCCCGTGCGGCTGCACCTGACACGCACGCAATCGGTGGATCTGGGGGTCAAGCGCCATCCCATGCAGATCAGAATGCGTAGCGGCTGCGATGCCCAGGGCCGGCTCACCTGCCACCAGGTGCAGATAGTGGCCGACACCGGGGCCTATGCCACGCATGGCCCCGAGGTGCTGGATGCCGCGCTCGAGCATGCCCCCGGCCCCTACCGGTATCAGGCACTGGACCTCAGTGCCAGGCTGGCCTATACGAACAACGGTATCGCGGGTGCGTTCCGCGGCTTCGGCGCCGTACAGGTGCAATTTGCACTCGAGCAGCAGATGGACAGACTGGCTGCGCTGGTCGGCATGACAGCTGACGCGTTTCGCGCCCTCAATCTTGCCGCGCCCGAGGCGCCCGGCCCGCTGGGCCAGCATGTCGTACCGTTTGACGGTGCCCAGCGCGCACTCGATGTCGCCCGCCAGCAGGCGCTGTGGCGCGGGCCGCATCGCTGGGCCAGCGCGGACGGGCGCCATCTGCACGGCGTGGGCCTCACGCTGATCCATCGCAGCGACGGCTTTGGCAAGGGTGGCCCCAGTGACTGCCGCATGGAGCTGGCCCTGGCCGCCGATGGAGCGATCGAGCTGCGCTGCGGCTTTACCGAGCTGGGACAGAATCTGGTCGGAACCGTACAGAGCCTGGGCGCGCAGCATCTGGGCTGCGCCGTCGACGCCATCCGGCCGGTGCTGGGCGATACCCGGCTAACGCCCGACTCCGGCCCGGTGGCCGCCTCGCGCGCCACCACACTGGTATGGCGCGCCTTGCAGGAGGCGGCCGGGCCCTGGCAGCAAGCCTTGCTCCTGGCCGCCGCAAGAGTGCGGCCCGATATCCCTCTGCGCTGCGGCGCACGGGGCCTGGAAAGCGCTGCGGGCATGAGCCTCAGCTATGCCGATCTGGCAAAGGCATCGGGCGAACAAGCGCCCTGTATCTCCATAGACCTGCGCGCCGAGGACCCGCAGGGCAACGCGCATGACACCCACTTCGTCTTCGGAGCCTGCGCCGCCATTGCCCTGGTACGCGTCGACACCTGGAGCGGCATGGTCCAGGTGCAGCGGCTGGTGATGTGCACGGCCCTGGGCCCCGTGGCATCGGCCCAGGGCTATCTGGGCCAGATGGAAGGCGGCGCCCTCATGGGCCTGGCCATGGGCACGCAGGAGGAGCTGGCTTGCCTGGACGGCCACTACCAGGCGCGCAATCTCGACGGCTATCTGATCCCCACGCTGGCCGATGCCCCTGACATGCAGGTGCTGGCGATCGAGAACCTTCCCGGGGGCGACCCCATAGGCCCGCGCGGAGCCGGCGAGATCAGCGTCAACCTGGCCCTGCCCGCAGTGGCCAATGCCCTGGCCGCCGCACTGCAGCACCCCATCACGCAACTGCCCATGACCCCGGAGCGCGTGATCGCGCTGCTGGAAGCGGGCGCGAAGCCCTCCACACCATGACGACGACCCACATCCCGGATCACGGCGTAAAGCCACCCGCAGCCAGCGCAAAGGAGACCTCGGCTTTTGTGCTGCAGCTGAATCTGAACGGCCAGCCGGTCAGCGCCAGCTGCAGCCCCGATACCCGGCTGCTGACCTTGCTGCGCGAGCACTGGCACCTCACCGGGGCCAAGCCCGGCTGCGAAGTGGGGCGCTGTGGCGCCTGCATGGTCTGGCTCAATGCTGAGCCCGTGAACGCATGCCTGCTGATGGCCTATCAGATCCAGGGCCAGACCGTGCGCACCATCGAGTCCGTGGCACAGGACAGCGCCAGCGAGCCCGTACGCGACGCGCTGGCGCGCTGCGGCGGCGTGCAATGCGGCTATTGCACCTCCGGCATGGTCATGAGCATGAGCTGGCTGCACCAGCAGCAGCCCCGTCCCACAGCCGCAGAAGCCGAGGCCCAGATGTGCGGAAACCTTTGCCGCTGTACGGGCTATGGTGGTATCCGGCGGACAGTGCAGGAGCTGTTTCCGGCCGAGGAAAGCGCATGATTCTTCAAAATTAATAGCTGCAATCGTTTACCTGCAAAGCGATTCCACCACTTTTAACCATATTGATCAGAAACCACGCCGTTTGCTCGCCGGCTCATGACCCCAGGCAATAAGCAGACAAGTTTTTCTTGGTTGGCCCTGTCGCGGCAAGGCCGGACAATAGAGGCCCTGGGCATAGCCATGCCCCTGACGAATCGGCTTTGCCGACTCCTGCCATGAAAAACTCTCTGACACGCTATGCACTGGGCCTGGGCTTGAGCCTGGGCGCCAGCAGCTGGGCGCTCGCGGCCCAGCCCCTGCTCAACCCCGAACAGCTGCAGCCACTGCTGCAGCAGGCCGATGTGCGCCTCATCGATATCCGCGACCCCAAAGCCTTCGAGGCCGGCCATATCGCCCAGGCCGCCAATGCCCCCTACGGCAAATGGCGCGGCCCGGCCACCAATCCCGGCGAGCTGCCCGACCAGGCCAAGCTGGTGGCGCTGGTGCAGTCCCTGGGACTGACGCCAGCCACGCATGCCATCGTGATCTCCAGCGGCGCGGATGCCACGGACTTCGGTGCCGCGGCCCGCGTGTACTGGACGCTCAAAAGCCTGGGCCTCAAGGAGCTGTCCATCGTCAACGGCGGCATGAAGGCCTGGGAAAGCGCAGGCAAGCCCCTGGGCAAGACCCAGGTGCAGATTGCGCCCAGCAGCTACACCCCGACTTTTGACGCCAACTGGCTGGCCACCCAGCAGGACGTGGGCAAGCATATCGACCTCTCCAATGCGGCCCTGGTGGACTCGCGCCCCGACGCCTTCTATCTGGGCAAGACCCGCGCACCCGCCGCCAAGCTCTCGGGCACCTTGCCCGGCGCCCAGCAACTGGATTTCAATCAATGGTTTGTGCCCGGTACCTCACGGTTCGTGGATGCAGCCAAGGCCAGGGAAATCGCTGCCAAGGTCCAGCGCCCGCAAGGCCAGGACATGGTGGCCTTCTGCAACACCGGTCACTGGGCGGCCACCGACTGGTTCGGCCTCTCCGAAATGGCAGGTCTGCCCAATGTGAAGCTGTATGCGGGCTCCATGGTGGACTGGACGCAGTCCAAGGACGCGCCGCGCATGGCCAACCAGCCGGGCCGCGCCCAGTCATTGGCCTATGACGCCCAAAAATGGTGGGAAAAAACTTTTAAATGACTCCCCTGAGTCGCTTCGCGCCTTCCCCAAGCCGGGCGCCCCCAAGGGGACAACAACTTCGCTGCAGGGCGTCCTTTGCTCGTTGTCTCTGATCTGGGTGCATGCCCTTTGCGGAAAGTGCGTCGCAGCCCTCACCCATCAATTCCATAAAAACACATGAAACGACTTCCCATAACGGCCTTGCTGGCCGTTTTCTTTGGCTGGCTGCTGTGGTCGGTCTCGGTGCGTCAGGCAGCTCTGTTTGCCGTGGGCATAGGCCTGGGCGCGGTGCTGGCCGGCAAGCGCTTTGGCTTTACCACGGGCTGGCGCATGCTGGTCGAGGAAAAGGACGGCAGCGGCATCTTTGGCCAATTGCTGCTGCTGGCGCTGGCTGCGGCTCTGGCCATGCCTTTGCTGGGCCACTTCCCGGAACTGACGGCAGCTCTCGGCCCGCCCAGCATCAGCCTGCTGGTCGGTGCCTTTGTCTTCGGCCTGTGCATGCAGATCGCCGACGGCTGCGGCAGCGGCACCCTCTACAAGGCGGGCATGGGCATCCCCATGAACACGGCCATACTGCCCTTGTTTGCGATCGGCAGCTTTCTGGGCAGCCTGCATCTGGGCTGGTGGCTGGATCTGGGCAATACCGCCCCCGTGGGCCTGGTCACGCAATGGGGCTGGGCTCCAGCGCTGATCGCCACGCTGGTCGCGCTGGCCTTAATCGCGGCAGGCGTGGCCCTGTATGTGAAAAAGGCCAATGCTGCCCTGAACCGCCCGGCCAAGCCGCTGCTGGTGCGCAAATGGCTGGTCGGTGCCGTGCTGCTGGCCATCCTGGCCACGCTCAACCTGATCATTGCGGGCCAGCCCTGGGGCGTGGTCTACGGCTTTGGTCTGTGGGCCGCCAAGATCGCCAACGCCACGGGCGCCGTCGATCTGGCCAGCAACTGGTTCTGGAGCCAGCCCGGCAATGCGGCGCGCCTGCATGAGACCGTGCTGCTGGACGTGACCAGCATCACCAATATCGGAATTCTGGGCGGCGCATTGTGGATTGCCGCCGGCAAGCCCGCGGCAGCCAAGGCACTGACAGGCACACAATGGGTCGTGGCCCTGGTGGCGGGACTGGTGCTCGGCTACAGCTCGCGCCTGGCTTTCGGCTGCAATGTGGGCGCCATGCTGTCAGGCATCTCCACCGGCTCCATCCACGGCTGGATCTGGGTCCCACTGGCATTTGCAGGCACCATCTTCGGCCTGCGCATCCGCCGCCATTTCGGCTTCTGAGCAAGGAACAACCATGACCTCACCAAGCACCTTGCGCACCGTATTCTGGGCCGTGCTGCTCGTCTTTCTGGCCTGGGACTTCCATACATCGCCGGCCATCGACCTGCGCTTCGAAGCGCCGCTGATTGCCGCCGGCTCCGGCCAGGCCGCACAGGGCGGACATTGCTCCATGCCTGCCGGCAAGTAAGCGCCTCGACCCAACCCCGACGCCCTGCCCAGAGAATGGTCAGGGCGTTTTCTTTGGGGCCTGCTCAGGCCTCGGGCTTTTCCAGCTCGAAGCCGGCCGCCTCCCAGGCCGTCAGGCCGCCGCTCAATGGCCGGACATTGTGAAATCCCGCACGCTGCAATTGCCTGGCCACGCGCGCGGCGGAGATCTCGTCGGGGCAGTCGCAATACACGACCAGGCCATGCTCATGCCGCTCGCGCGGCAGCAAGTGCTCGTAGGCCGCCCTGCCCTTGCCCTGATGCTCCAGCCAGGAGCTGGCACCGGGAATATGGCCCTGACCGAAGAGCAGGGGTTCGCGCACATCGATCACCGTCGGCGTGATGCCCTGGGCATTGAGCCCCGCCAGCTCCTCGACCGACATGCGCGGCATCTTCAGCGAACGTACCACGCGCTGCCTCTGCCACCACTTGCGCGCCACGAAGACCGCGAACGCCACGCACAGCAGCAGCAGTCCCCATTTGCCCAGCGCCGTCAGCACATCGAGCAGATCCTGCACCGTGGAGCTGAACAGCGAGCCCAGAAACACCGCCGAACCCACCCAGATCAGGGCCCCCAGCGTATCGAACAGCACAAAGGTGCGCAGCGGCGTGCCCACCACACCGGCCAGCGCACTGGCAATGGAGGCAAAGCCCGGCACGAACTTGGCCACCAGCAAAGACCTGGCACCCCAGCGCCCATAGACGGACTCGGTCTGACGGATGCAGGCATCCGGAGAGAGCGAAATGCGGCAGATACGTCCCAGCACCCGGTGCCCATAGGCTTTGCCTGCGTGGTACCAGAGCACATCGGCAATCAGCGCTGCGGCCACCGCAATCACGGTGAGCCAGCCCAGGCGTGCCAGGCTGCCGCCCTCCAGCGCTCCGGTCACCACCAGTACCGGATAGGCCGGGATGGGTGCGCCCAGCTGCTCCACCAGCACATTGAGAAAGACAATGCCGAAGCCGTATTCCCGAATCAGATCGACGACAAAACCCATGACCCACGCTCCTTACCCCGACCAGGGTGAGCCACCGATGCTAGCGAGACGCGAACATCCCCGGGGCTGCGAGGTTGTTGCGCTTCAGGCCTGGTGCAGATGGGACAGAACGGCCTCGAAATGCGCGTTCACATTGAGCGCCGGCGCATGGCCGCAGTCCGGCACCTCCAGCCAGGTCAGCAGACCTCGGGCACCGGGGCCTCGCTGCTGCATTTGCTCGGCCACCGGCTTGAGCACCAGATCGGACTCCTCGCCGCGCAGCAACAGCACGGGCAGTTGCAACGCGTCATAGTGATCCCAGAGCAGATAGTCGTTGTCATGCTCGGTGAACTGCTCGATCATGCGCGGGTCGTAATGCGGCGTGACGCGGCCGTCATCGCAACGACGCGTGCTGGTCTCGGTCAGCTTGCGCCACTCGAAATCGCTGAGCCAGCCATAGGGCTTGTAGGCTGCGCGGAAAAAGCCTTCCAGCTCGGAGACGGTGTCGAACACCGGCGGGCGGCCGGCGTAGCTCTTGATGCGGGCCAGCGCAGCCTCGGCCAGCTCGGGCGCATTGTCGTTGAGCGTGAGCGTGAGAATGCGGTGCCTGAGATCCGGCTCGAACAGGCCGGACGCACAGACCGTACCTATCGCGCCGCCCATGCTGGTCCCCACCCAGTGCACCTGCTGCAGCGCCAGCGCATCCATCAGCTCGCGCGCCAGCAGGGCATAGAAGCGCAGCCGATAGTCCTCGCGCGGGTTGCGGCTCCACTGGCTCAGGCCGCGGCCCAGCGTATCCGGGCAGATGACGCGATAGCCTTGCGCCACGAGAAACTGCGCCAGGGCATCCATGTCGCGGCCCGTGCGTGCCAGGCCATGCCAGGCGATCACCGTGGCCTTGGTCGGGCCTTGCGGCTGCCAGTCAAGGTAATGAATCTCATAGCCCGCGCAAAGAGCATAGCAAGATGCGGGCAGAGGCAAGGCGGGAGAGGTCTGGCTCATGATTTTCTGAATGAATTTGGCCTTAAACGCTTATGTATAAAGCGCTTTAAGCTATAAAAATTGGAATCATCAGTCCTTGAGCGACGCCGCAGCACGCAGCCGCCCGACCACGCCCGTGGGGAAGTAATAGACCGAGAGCACAAACAGCAGACCCAGCCACAGCAGCCAGCGGTCGGGCGACAGCAGGGCCGACAGCCATGGCAGGCTGACGGCAGCTTCGCTGCCTAGCCGCAGCAAATCCTGCAGATAGCTTTGCGCGACCAGAAAGATGACGGAGCCGATCACCGCGCCATAAATCGTGCCCATGCCGCCGATGACGACGATGAGCAGGCAGTCCATCATGATCTCGAAGGACAGTGTGGTGTCCGGCCCGTTGTAGCGCAGCCAGACCGCCAGCATGGCACCGGCCACGCAGGCGAACAGGGCCGAGAGCACGCTGGACGTGGTGCGATAGACCACCACGCGGTAGCCGATGGCCTCGGCACGGAACTCGTTCTCGCGAATCGCCTGCAGCACGCGGCCAAAGGGCGAATTGACGATGCGCAGCAGCATCAGCACCAGCAGCAGCGCCAGCACAAACAGCAGGTAGTAGCTGATGATCCTGCCGTCGATGAGGGTACCGAAGATCTCGTTCTCGAAGGGCTCGAAGCTGGGCGACAGCCATTCGGGCATCTTGAAGGTCAGGCCATCCTCGCCTCCCGTCCAGTCGGACAGCTGCGAAGCCAGGGTCTGAAATGCGGCCGCCACGGCCAGCGTGATCATGGCAAAGAAGATGGCGCGCACACGCAGGGAGAACAGGCCGATGGCCAGGGACAGGAGCAGCGACACCAGCAGCGCCGCACCCAGCCCCAGGGCCAGCGCCCCCCAGCCCGCCCCCAGCTTGCCGGAAGCAATGGCCACGCCATAGGCGCCTATGCCGAAGAACATGGTGTGGGCAAAGCTGACGATGCCGGTATAGCCCAGCAGCAGGTCAAAACTGGCAACCAGCACCACAAAGATCAGCACCTTGGCCGCCACATTGAGCGCCTTGACACCGGGGAAGGCAAACGGCGCCACGGCAAGACCGAGGAAGATCGCCAGCAGCATCAGTGCCAGGATGCGACTGCGCGGCAGATCGCCGGAGAGCAAACGGTTGAGCATCAGACTAGCCTTTCAAACTTTCATGGCGCCACGTATGCAGCCGGCATGCACCAAGCCAGTTGCCACCGAGCAAGGGCCTGGGCCGGCCGCGCCGCCCCGCTGCGAGGGTGGAGTCCCCCTTCCAGGGGGAAGGCGCGAAGCGACTCTGGGGGTATCTCATCTGTTGGCGACCGGATAGATGCCTTGGGGACGCCACAGCAGGACGGCCACCATGAGCGCGATATTGGAAAACAGCGCCACCTTGGGCACGAGAAAGCCCGTGTAGTTGGCCATCAGCCCCACCAGCAGTGCTCCGATGAGAGCGCCACCGGTGCTGCCCAGCCCGCCGATGATGATGACGATGAAGATCAGCACATTGACCTGGGCGCCCATCTGCGGAATCACGTTCTGCTGGTACAGCCCCCACATCACGCCGCCCAGCCCGGCCAGGGCCGAGCCGGCCACAAACACGCCAATGAAAAGGTTGCGCACCCGGTAGCCAAGCGCCTCGACCATCTCGCGATCCTGAACGCCGGCGCGGATCAGCAGGCCCAGCTTGGTGCGTGCAAGCGTCCAGGCCAGCCCTGCAAACACCAGCGCGCCCACCAGCACGGCAAACACGCGGTACTTCTCCACGGCCGCATCGCCCAGCAACCACGCACCCTTCATGGCATCGGGCAGGGGCAGCGGTATCTGCTGCGGGCCCCAGATGACCTTGATCAGCTCCTCGCCGATGATCATGCCGCCCATGGTGATGAGAATCTGCTTGAGATGCTGGCCATAGACCGGGCGCACGATGAAGCGCTCGAACGCCAGGCCCACGGCGCCGGCCACCAGCATCGCCACCAGCATGGCCGGAAAGACAGCGGCCAGATTGCGCCAGAGCTGGTCCGAGCCAGTCCAGTCGCCCATGACGCCAAGCACGCTGGTGGCCACAAAGGCGCCGAGCGCGATAAACACGCCGTGCCCGAAGTTCAGCACATCCATGAGGCCGAACACCAGCGTCAGACCCGAAGCAATGATGAAGACGATCATGCCCATAGCCAAACCTGCAACCGTCAGCGTCAACCAGGTGCTGGGCGAACCCACCAGCGGCAGCGTCACCAGCGCCAGCAGCGGCACCAGCAACAGCGGCTTGTAATCCATATCCTTGAAGCTCATGCAGGCTCCCTCCGATTGCCCGCCAACACTGCCAGATCCATGGCGGCTTGCGAGTGAGACATAAAGACGGATGGCATGTCCGATGCGATTCCCCTCATAAGGACAGCCCCAGCAGCGTCTGCTGCAGCTGCGCGTCGGCCGCCAGATCGGCCATGCGGCCTGCGTGGATGACACGGCCGTTGTCCATCAGGGCCACGCCGTCGCCCAGGCGTTTGGCGAAGTCGATGTTCTGCTCTACCAGCAAGATGCTCACGCCGCCGGCCTTGAGCTGGGCAAAGGCCTCGATCATGTTGTTGATGATGGCGGGAGCCAGGCCCTTGCTGGGCTCGTCGACGATCAGCAGATCGCGCGGCTCGACAATGGCGCGCGCCACGGCCACCATCTGCTTCTGCCCGCCGCTGAGCTTGCCCGCAGGCGCATTCCAGAACTTCTGCACGGCCGGGAACAGCTGGTATATCCAGTCCAGCCGGGCGGCATCCATCTGGCCCGCATGGGCGGCGGCGCGTGCCGCCAGTAACAGGTTTTCCTTGACCGTGAGATCGGCAAAGATGCCCATGTTCTCGGGCACATAGGCGATATTCAGGCGTGCAATGGCCGGCGTGGACAGCTGGGCAATGTCCTTCTGCGCAAACCGGATGCTGCCCTGGCTGGCCTGCCACAGGCCCATGATGGTGCGCAGCGTGGTGGTCTTGCCGGCGCCGTTGCGGCCCAGCAGCATGGTGACCTCGCCCTGCGGCACGATCAGGTCCACGCCATGCAGTATGTGATAGGCGCCTATATGGGTATGGACGCCGGACAGTTGCAGCAAAGGGGCGGATGCCTGGCTCATGCGTCCTCCTTCACGGCATTGCCGAGGTAGGCCTGCTGCACCACGGGCGAGGCGATGACCTCGGCAGGCTTGCCGTCGGCCACCAGCTGTCCATTGGTCAGCACGATGATGCGATCGGCGAGTTCACGCACCACATCCATCTTGTGCTCCACCAGCAGGATGATCTTGCTGCGGTCTTTTTTGAGTTCGCGTATCAGGTCCAGGATCACCGGTGCCTCGTCATGGCTCATGCCCGCCGTGGGCTCGTCAAACATATAGACCTGCGGCTCCAGCGCCATCAGCAGCGCCACCTCCAGCTTGCGCTGATCGCCGTGCGGCAGGCTGGCGACGACGGTGTCGGCACGCTCGGACATGGAGACCCGCTCCAGGATTTGTCGCGCACGCTGCGTGACCGCCCGGTGATCGCTCCAGATGCTCCAGAGGTTCAAGCCGCGGCGATGCGCTCCCGTCATGCTGGCCTGCACCGCCAGCCGCACGTTCTCCTGCACGCTCAGATTCGGAAAGAGATTCGTGAGCTGAAAGGCCCTGCCCAGCCCGGCGCGCGTACGCGCCGAAGCGGGCAGGCCGCTCAGATCGCGTCCCCCCAGGGTGACCGTGCCGGAGCTAGCCTTGAGCTGGCCCGAGATCAGGTTGAAATAAGTGGTCTTCCCTGCCCCATTGGGGCCCACGATGGCCGTGAGCGTGCCCGGCTCGAACGAGCAGGTCACAGCGTTCACGGCCACATGGCCCCCAAAACGGATGGTGAGATCTTGCGTTGCCAGAATGCCCATGGAAGCGGATCTTTCCTTCTCGAATGCGTGCGGTCGCTGCTCAGGGGCAGGTACCGATCACGTAATAGTTGCTGCCAGTCTGCTTCAGCGTGGTGGTGTAGAACACATTCCACAAGCCCATGTTCTGGCCCGAGCCGTTGGCATAGGCATAGCCGCCTTGCTGATAGGCGCGGTTGGCCTGTACATGGGCGTAATTGCTGGCCGTGGTGCAGGTGCCCACAGGATTGCTGCCGGTCAGCGTCGAGGCGCTCGCGGCGGCAGAGTCGGCACTTTCTGCACCATTGCCGTCCACGGCCCGTACCGTCCAGCTGTAGCTGGTGGCAGGGCTCAGTGCCGCATCGACATAGCTGGTGGCAGAAACAGGGAGCGCGTTGGCCTTGTTGCCGTTGCGATAGACGTTGTAGCCCGCCGCGCTGGTCACAGGAGCCCAGTCCAGCTGCATGCTGGTGCTGGTCGCAGCCGACGCGCCCAGTCCCGTAGGAGCCGCCAGCGCTGGCTGGGTCGGGTTTCCTCCGCCGTTACCGCCACCGGTGCCGGAGCCCGCGCCGGAGGCGATGCGATCGATCATGGCCTTGATGGCCGTCATCTGCACGCCGCTCTTCTGCGCAAAGTTATTGCCATACCAGCCGATCCAGTCCCAGCAGGCATTGGGATTGGCCAGCGAACCGCTCTTGCTCGTGCTGCGGTTGTTGTTGTCCACCTGGGTCTGCGGATACAGCACGATGATGTTGTTGGTATCCGCCCAGCGGCTGAAGCCCGTGTTCCTGACGAACTTGTCGCCAATCTTGTCCGTGCTCTGCTGACAGCCGTGCAGCACCACATGCAGCCTGCACTGCGTGCCGCTGGCGCAGCTCTGCGGCACATAGAGCCAGCCGGTGCTGGCCATGCCGGGGTTGGCATTGGTATAGCTGGCCTGGTTGAACTCTATGTAGTTGCCGGTGGCCGGAGCATCGTTGCGCGGATTGAGCGCACCATAGAAATGCGTGAGTGCGGCTTTGGCACCGTCATAGCCGCAATTGCTGATATAGGGCGAAGCGCTGCTGCTGCAGGCATTGTTGCCGCTGCTGTCGAAGTCGGTGGGCAGCACATGGGCAGCCCCCGAGCGCTTGACATAGGCGATATTGGCCTGCGGCACGCCATTGTTCAGATACTGGGTCTGCAGCGCATCGGTGAGGTTGGGGCCCACCGTGTAGTCGCTGGTGCCCGTGAAGATATAGATCTTCTGCGCCGCGATCCGGCTCTTGGCATCGATGCTGGCAGCGCTGCTGTAACTGTCGATGCTGGACTGCATGGCATTGAGCTGCGCGCTGCTGATGCTGGCGTTGTACATGCAGGCCGTGTAATTGTTCAGGCCGGCGCACATATAGGGGCCTGCCGCAAAGATCCCCACCCCCATGAAGCTTGCCGAATAGGCATTGCCCAGCTGATTGGCCATGAAGCCGCCCGACGACAGCCCCGAAACGCTGATCTGGTCGGTGGCAATGTTGTATTGCCCCAGCGGCATGGCCGCCCCCGCGGCCAGGTTCACGCCGCCCCATAGCACCAGCGCGGCAACACCGCTTCTCCAGGATTGAACTCGCATGCTTTGTCTCCGTGAATCGTTGAAATAGGAATGAGCAATGCCAGCCCTCGTGTTCCCGAGGGTTCATCAATTGAGAGGACGGGTGGGCGCGGGAGGATCTCCCGGCCGGATCAGCGCTGGTTGCGCACGGGAACGTTCATTTCCTCAGGCTTGATCTCGCGCACCAGCTCGGGCACGCCCCAGGCCATGGCCGGATCGTTCTTGATCCTGAAGTGGTACATGCTCTGCATGGCCTGGTGATCTTCCTTGCGGAAGGTCATGACGCCCTTGGGTGTATCGAAGCTCATGCCTTCCATGGCCTTGATCAAGGTGTTGGTCCTGGTGTCGCCGCCACTCTTCTTGAGTGCTGTGACAATGGCCATGGCGGCCGAGAAGCCGCCCGCCGTGAAGAAGTCCGGCGGAGCCTTGAACTGCTTGTAGCTCATGGAGACCATGGCTTCGTTCACCGGATTCTTGGGAATGCCGAAGTAATAGTAGGTGGCGCCCTCCATGCCCGGCAGATTCTTGTAGGCGGCCATGGCGGGCAGTATGTTGCCGCCCGTCGCAATCTCGATGCCGTAGCGCTTGAGGTCCATGTCGACGATCTTGAAGGGATTGCCGGCACCGGCCCAGACAATCCAGATCACCTTCTTGCCCGGAACATCCTTGAGCCTGTCGATCAGGCGCTGGGCGCCGGCCGTGAAATCGGTGGTGGCTGCGGGCAGATACTCTTCATGCACCAGCTTGCCCTTCTTGACCGCTTCCTTGAAGGCCTTGACGCCGTCGCGGCCGAAGGCATTGTCCTGGGCCAGTGTCGCAATCGTCACTCCGGGCTTGTCGATGGCTACGGCATTGCTGATCGCATCCTGGCTGGAGTTGCGTCCGGTGCGGAAGATGTATTTGTTCCACTTGTCGCCGGTGATGGAATCGGCCACGGCGGGCTCGACAATCAGGATCTTCTTGTACTCCTCGGCCACGGGCAGCATGGCCAGCGCCACACCCGACGCGCTGGGGCCGACAGCCAGATCGGCCTTGTCGTCGGAATAGGCGGCGGCCAGCAGGCTCTTGCCCAGGTCGGGCTTGCCCTGGTCGTCTTTCTCGATCACCACCAGCTTCTTGCCTGCCACCGTCATGCTGCCGCCCGTGGCGTATTCAAGCCCCATCAGCAACCCCGCCTGCGTCTGCTTGCCATAGGCCTCCAGCGGCCCGGTCTTGCTGTAGACATGGGCAATGCGGATTTCAGATTGCGCCAGGGCGCCGGGAACATGAACCACCATGGCCGCCAGAACGGCCGCCTGCAACAGGCTGCGCTTGTGCATGTGTTGTCTCCTTGAGGATGGATGCGGTGTGTCCGCTTGTCTTTGTATGGTGTGCAGTTAGCAGTCTTCGTGCCAGTCTGGTTTTCCTCTGAGTCTTGTTTCAGCTCGCATCCAGATTGCCTGAAAATCAGACAAAAAATGCCTTAAAAAAAGACACTGCACAATTTCAATACACTGCTTCAGGCCTCGCCTCGGTCAAAGTTCAAGCTCCATGAAAAAAGGACCACCGGGGTGATCCTTTGAGCTTTCATGCGGCATCGCGTTTTCTGTCCAGCTCCAGCAGCCGTACGGCGTTGTCCTTGAGAATGCCGGGCATGACCTCGGGCTTGAAGCCGGCGACCTCGAAGTCCTTCATCCAGCGCTCGGGCGTGATTAGCGGGAAGTCGCTGCCGAACAGCACACGGTCCTTGAGCAAGGTGTTGGCGTACTGCACCAGCTGCTTGGGGAAATACTTGGGACTCCAGCCCGAAAGATCGATCCAGACATTGGGCTTGTGCAGCGCCACCGAGATCGCCTCGTCCTGCCAGGGAAAGCTGGGATGGGCCATGACGATCTGCATATCGCCGAAGTCCACAGCCACGTCGTCCAGCAGCATGGGGTTGCTGTAGGCTAGGCGCAGGCCGCCGCCACACTTCATGCCGCTGCCGATGCCGCTGTGGCCGGTGTGGAAGATGGCGGGCAGCTTGTAGTGGTTGATGACCTCGTAGATGGGCCAGGCCATGCGGTCATAGGGATGAAAGCCCTGCACCGTGGGATGGAACTTGAAGCCCTTGACGCCGCATTCGGTGATCAGGCGTTCGGCCTCGCGCGCACCCATCTTGCCCTTGTGCGGGTCGATGCTGGCGAACGCCACCATCATGTCGCTGTTCTCGCGTGCGGCATCGGCAATCTCTTCGTTGGGGATGCGGCGGCGGCCCAGTTGGGCCTCGCTGTCCACAGTGAACATCACCAGACCGATCTTGCGCTCGCGGTAGTAGGCAATGGTTTCGGCGATGGTCGGGCGCAGCGAGCTGCCGAAGTATTTGTCGGCCGCGCGGTCGTACTCCTCGCCATAGCTGTCAAAGGGATTGCGGCAGCTGACTTCCGCATGGGTATGGAAGTCGATGGCGATCAGATCTTGATGGTTCATGGGTGGGTCTGCTTTGGGTATTGAGTCAAATCAGCCTCAAGCGCTTGTCACGCCTGCGGCACCTGCTCTCGAAATTGAACAAAGAAATCAATACTCGATGGATTGGCCATGGCATCGGGGCTGGCCACCTTGGCCGCGTCCGCTCCCAGCAGCAGCTTGCGCACAGGTACCTCCATCTTCTTGCCGGTGAGGGTGCGCGGAATCTCGGCCACTTGTACCACCACATTGGGCACATGGCGTGCCGAAGCCTTGGTCTTGATGGCGTTCTTGATCTGGGCAGTCAGCTCGCCCGTCAATGCCTGGCCTTCGGCCAGAGTCACGAACAGCGGCATGAAGGAAGGTCGGCCCAGGTATTCAAGGTCGACCACCAGGCTGTCCTTGACGGCGTCAAGCTCTTCGACGACACGGTAGATCTCCGCTGTGCCCATGCGTATGCCGAAGCGGTTGATGGTGCTGTCCGAGCGTCCGTAGATCACAGCCGTGCCGCGTTCGCTGAACTCGATCCAGTCACCATGGCGCCAGTAGCCGGCAAACACGTCGAAATAGCTGTCGTGGTAACGCGCCCCGCTCTCGTCATTCCAGAAGAACACAGGCATGGAGGGCATGGGCTCGGTAATCACCAGCTCGCCGACCTCGGCCACCACCTTCTGGCCCTGTTCGTTGAAGGCATGGGCAGCCACGCCGAGTTCGCGGCACTGAATCTCGCCCGCGTTGACGGGCAGTATGGGCGCGCAGGCCACAAAGCCCGAGGCGATATCCGTGCCGCCACTGATCGAAGCCAGCCACAGATCGCTTTTGACGTTCTCATAGACCCAGGCATAGGCATCGAGAGGCAGTGGCGAGCCCGTGGAGTTGATGGCACGCAGCTTCTCGAACTGGCGCCCCTTCTTGGGCGAGACACCATCCTTCATGCTCTTGATGAGGAAGGCTGCGCCGCAGCCAAAGATGCTGACCTGGTATTGGTCAATGAAGTCCCAGAGCGCATCATCATTGGGCGCCGTTGGGTTGCCGTCGGACAGGATCACGGTCGCGCCGGCCAGCAGGCTGCCTATCATCAGGTTCCAGACAATCCAGCCCGTGCTGCCCAGGAACATGAAGCGATCGCCGGGCAACACATCGTGCTGCAGGCGATTGGTCTTGAGGTGGGTGAGCACGATGCCGCCATGACTGTGCACCATGGCCTTGGGCAGGCCGGTGGTTCCCGACGAGTACACCACCCACAGCGGATGGGAGAACGGCACGCGCTCGAACTGCAGCGGCGCTGCATGGCACGTTGCATCGGCCCAGCTCATGCAGTCACGCCAGGGCACGGCCGCATGTTCGGCATCGCTGCCGAACAGGGGCCCCGGCACATGAATCACCTGGGCAATATCGGGCAGTCCCCTGAGCACCTCGTCCAGCACTTCACGGCGATCGAACTGCCTGCCGGCATAGCTATAGCTGTCGGTCGCGAAAATCAGCTTGGGCGCAATCTGCTGGAAGCGATCCAGCACCACGGATACGCCCATCTCAGGCGCGCAGCTGGACCAGATGGCGCCAATGCTGGCACAGGCCAGAAACGCCACCACGGTCTGCGGCACATTGGGCAGATAGGCCACCACGCGATCGCCACGCCCTATGCCCAGACCGCGCAGGCTTGCCGCCAAGGCGCCCACATCGCGCTGCAGCTGCTGCCAGGAGACTTCGACCGGGGTCTGGCCCTCGCAGCGCGCAATGATGGCCGGACGCTGGTCGCTGGCCTGGTGGAAGATGTGTTCGGCGTAGTTGAGCCGGGTTTCGGGAAACCACTGCGCACCGGGCATCTTGCGGCTGGCTAGCACCTGCGTCGGGTCACCATCGGCCTGAATGTCGAAATAGTCCCAGATGGAGCGCCAGAAGCCTTCGATATCGGTTGCCGACCATTGCCACAGCGCCTCATAGTCGGGGAAGTCACGGCCACGGCTGTCGCGCAGCCAGTCCATGTAATGCCACAGGCCGCTTAGCTCCTGCTGTTGCTGCGTGGGCCTCCACAATTCCTGCCCTTGTACCAATGCCATGCTGTCTCCGGACTCAAATTAGATATTTTTTATAACTATATAAACAAACAAAGCCCTGCCCACCAAGGGCAATCCCTAGCATGGCTCATAAATTCAGCTTCTCGAGCCGGTGATACAGCTTGGCGCGCGATATGCCGAGCGTCCTTGCAACGGCCAGCTTGTTGCCCCCATGGGCCTGCATTGCGGCCCGTATGGCGCGGGTTTCGAGATCGGCCATTTGCTCGGCCAGCGGCTTGAGCAGATCACCCGCCGCTGGCATCGCCGCCATGGTCTCCTGAGTCAGGGGCTGCCGATGCGGAGCCTGAAGCTCCACCCCGGACGAGCGCAGCACCTGCGCCAGCAGGCCGGCATCGATGTGCGAGTCATCGCAGCGCATGGCGGCCTGCTCCAGCACATTGCGCAGCTCGCGAATATTGCCCCGCCAGGCCTGTGCGACCAGCAATTCCAGCGCCCCCTTTCCCAGCTCCGGCGGAACCATGTCGTTGCGCAGCGCCAGATCCTCGCAGAGCACTTCCACCAGGGCCGGGATATCGCTGCTGCGCTCGCGCAGCGGCGGCACGCGAACGGGCAGCACATGCAGCCGGTAGAACAGGTCTTCGCGGAAGCGCCCGTCGCGCACCATCTGCAGCAGATCCCGAGAGGTGGCGGCCACCACGCGCACATCGAAATGCACGATCTGGTTGGAGCCCAGCGGCTCGATCTCTCCCTCCTGCAAGGCGCGCAGCAGCTTGGCCTGCAGACTGGCGGGCATGTCACCGATTTCGTCGAGAAACAGGGTGCCGCCATCGGCGAGCTTGAACTTGCCATCGCGCGTCTTGCGCTCGGCCCCGGTAAATGCGCCCGGCGCCACGCCGAAGAATTCGGCCTCTAGCAGCGTCTCGGGAATGGCCGCGATATTGACGCTCACAAATGGACCGGCAGACCGCGCCGATGCGGCATGGATGGCATGGGCCAGCACCTCCTTGCCAGTACCGGTCTCGCCCAGCAGCAGCACAGGGCTCATGGACTGGGCCGCCCGCCGCGCCTGGCGCTTGACCTCGACCGCAGCCGGGCTGCTGCCCACAAAACTGGCAAAGCTGTATTTGCTGCGGCGCGAACCCTGTACCGACGCCTGCAAGCTGCGGCTGCGCTGGGCAGCCAGCTCGCGCCGCGCTTCATCGAGATCGCGCTGCAGCATCGCGAACTTGCTGATCAGCGGCTGCAGGGTCGTCTCGGGCTGATCGAACAGCACAATGCCGATGGCACCGATCACGCCTCCTTCGTCGTCATGCAGCGGCAGGCGACTGACGACAAAGGTCCCTGCACTATTGGTCAGCAGATCGATCAGGACAGGCTTGCCGGTCTCCAGCACGCTGCGCATCTGCGTGTTGGGGATGACCTCCTCCACCATATGCCCGAGAAAGTCGCCCACACCGGCCACGCCCAGGCGCGGCAGAAAGCGCTCGTAGCCTTTGTTGACCCAGACAATGCGCCCGCTCCTGTCGACCAGAAACATGCCCTGGCTCATTGACGAGAACAGCTGAAACATGGACCGAGCCGCCAATGCATAGATGCCGTCGGCATCGTCGGGCAGCTCGCAAGCGAAATCGTTGGGTAGCAGTTGGCTCATTTCCATCATCGCGCCATGGTAGGGCGACATTACCCCAAAACCATCGGCACAGACCTCTAGCGCCTCTTGCACACTATCAATACATGAGCAAGATAGCGCATTCAAACCAATGCTTGAGTCTGCCTTCATAAAAAAATCCCCTGTCCGGCTCACCGAACAGGGGATATGAATGCAACGGGCTCCATGCGTGAAGCACCCGCAGCAGGCTAGGAAACGGGACTCAGGCGGCGCTTGCCTCCCGGGCCTGTTTGGCCTCCGACAGGCGCTTGAGCACACGGGGAATGATCAGCACGGCCAGCACAATGATGATCAGCGTCAGCGACATGGGTCGCTGCAGGAAGATCCACCAGCTGCCCTCGCCGATCGACACTGCGTTGCGCATCTGCGCTTCGGCCAGAGGGCCGAGGATCATGCCCACCACCACGGGAGCGGTGGGGAAGTCGAAGCGGCGCATGATCACACCGAGCAAGCCAATACCGTAAAGCAGGAACAGATCGAAAGCGCTCTGGCGCATGCCGTAGGCACCGACCGTTGCGAAGATCAAAATGCCGGCATACAGCTGGGGACGCGGAATCTTCAGCAGCTTGACCCACAGGCCCACCATGGGCAGGTTGAGCACCAGCAGCATCACGTTGCCGATGTACAGCGAGGCAATCAGCGCCCAGACCAGGGCCGCAGAGCTGGTGAACAGCTGGGGGCCGGGGTTGATGCCGTAGTTCTGGAAAGCGCCCAGCAGCACGGCCGTGGTGTTGCTGGTGGGAATGCCCAGAGTCAGCAGCGGAATCAGGGCTGCGGTCACGGTCGCGTTATTGGCAGCTTCCGGACCGGCCACGCCTTCGATGGCGCCCTTGCCGCCGAACTCGGCCTTGTCCTCGCCCTTGGCCAGCTTCTTCTCGGTCGCGTAGCTCAGAAAGGTCGGGATCTCGGTGCCGCCAGCGGGAATGCAGCCAAACGGTGTGCCCAGCAGCGTGCCGCGCATCCAGGCGGGCCAGGAACGCTTCCAGTCACGCTTGGTCATGTGCACACGGGTCAGCTTGTTCTGCGACTCCTCGACCTTGCCTTCATACATGGCTGCATACAGCACTTCGGCCACGGCAAACAGACCCACGGCCACGAGCACGATGTCGATGCCGTCCAGCAGTTCCATCTTGCCGCCGGTATAGCGCGCAGCACCGGAGATCTGGTCCATGCCGATGCAGCCTGCAGCCAGGCCGACAAACAGCGCCGTCATGCCGCGCAGCGAGCTTTGGCCCAGCACGGCGCTCACGGTGGTGAAGGCCAGCACCATCAGCATGAAGTACTCGGGCGGGCCCAGCTTCACGGCAAAGTCGGCGACATAGGGAGCAAACATGGTCACCACCACGGTGGCAAAGGTACCCGCGAAAAACGAGCCGATCGCAGCGGTTGCCAGCGCCGCCCCGGCTCGGCCGCTCTTGGCCATCTTGTTGCCTTCCATGGCGGTGACCATGGATGCCGTCTCACCGGGAGTGTTCAGCAGAATCGAGGTGGTCGAGCCGCCATACATGGCACCGTAGTAAATGCCGGCAAAAAAGATCATGGATGCCGTCACATCCACCTTGGCGGTGATGGGCAGCAGCATGGCCACGGCCACGGCCGGGCCGATACCGGGCAGCACGCCCACGGCCGTACCCAGGGCACAGCCCACCAGAGCCCACAGCAGATTCGCGGGCGTGATGGCCGTGGCAAAGCCAGCCATCAAAGCATTGAAAATATCCATTACAGCCACCCCGTTTCAGTCAGGCCAGGCAGATTGATGGCCAGGAACTTGGTAAACATCCAGAACACCGGTGCCGCAATCAGCAGCCCCGTGATCACATCCTTGACCCAGGTGGCCGGTGCGGACGCCTGCGGCTGATGCGCGGCTCGGCGCAAGCCCTGCACGGCCAGCACATAGCAGATGGTGCAGCTGAAAACAAAGCCCAGGGTACTGATCAAGGCCGCATTCACCAGCAGACCGGCCGAGACCCAGGCAAAGGGCAGGATGTCGGCCTTGGGCTGGCCGCCCGGGTCGGCCGCATGGCGAAAACCACCGCTGCGTGCTTCCCAGATCAGCAGGGCACCGCAGATACCCAGCACCACTGCGCAGACCCAGGGCAGGAAATTGGGACCGACGCCGCCGTAGCCGGAGTCCGAAGGAATCTGCAGTGCGCCAAAGGCCAGTCCCGCAGCAACCAGCAGCACGCCTGCACCGACAATGGTTTGCGCTCTCTTGGACGGTACGTTGGGGCTCTGCGGCTCGTCGGGGTCTGCATAGGCCGAAACCTGTGCGGCCTCCGCTGCCCGGGCCAGATCTTGGAAGGAATCAGACATGATGAATGTGTGTGATTTCAATGGTTTTCGGAACCCGCCAGAGCCGCCTTGCGGCAGCTCCCACGGCATCATGGGGTTGCACAAACCCTGGCTTGCGCCGTCAGGGGCAGGCCATCAATCAGTGCGGGGAGAAACAGCAGGACACAACGCGATCAGGGCTGAAGTCGCCAGCCCTGTGCCATGTCCATGGAGCGTGTTCACGCTCCAAGGGCCGCTGCAGAACGCAGCGGCCTGGTGATCATCAGATCATGCCGGACTTGGCCATGGTGGCGCGCAGGCTGGCGAACTCGTCGTCCACGAACTTGCCAAAGGCATCGCCGCCCAGCCAGGCAGGTGTCCAGTCGTTCTTCTGCAGCGCTTCAGCCCAGGCCTTGCTCTTGGTGGCCTTTTCGATCTGTGCGACCAGTTCGTCGCGCTGGGCCTTGGAAATACCGGGAGCACCATAGACACCGCGCCAGTTGCCGATTTCCACGTTGATGCCCTGCTCCTTGAGCGTGGGAACGCTGGACGCCGCACCCTTGAGGCGCTGGGCCGAGGTCACCCCGATGGGCTTCATCTTGCCGGTCGCGATGTACTCGGCAAACTCGCTGAAGCCGCTGCCGCCCACGGTGACGTTGCCGCCCAGGATGGCAGAGATGGCCTCGCCGCCCCCACGGAAAGCCACGTAGTTGATCTTGGCAGGGTCCACGCCCACTTCACGGGCGATCATGGCCGCAGCAATGTGCTCGGTGGAGCCGCGAGAGCCACCGCCCCACTTGACGGAACCGGGATCCTTCTTGAGCTGTGCCACCACTTCCGCCATGTTCTTGAACGGCGAATTGGCGGGCAGCACAAACACGTTGTATTCGCTGGTCAGGCGCGCCAGAGGCGTGGCCTGGCTCAGATTGACGGGAGGCTTGCCGGTAATGATGCCGCCCAGCATCACCGCGCCCATGACCATCATGGCATTGGGATCGCCCTTGCTGCCGTTGACGAACTGGGCCAGACCGATGGCGCCGGCAGCGCCGCCCTTGTTGTCATAAGTAACGGAAGAAGCCACACCTGCGTCCTGCAAGGCCTTGCCCAGGGCACGGCCTGTCGTGTCCCAGCCGCCACCCGGGTTGGCGGGCAGCATCATCTTGATGGCCGCCGCGGCCTGGGCCGACAGGGGCAAAGCACCGGCCGCCGCCAGGGCTGCCAGAGACTTCAGAAACGTATCACGACGCATGATGTACTCCTTATGTAGTTAGTGGGTGCAATCATGGACAGCCTGCCTGTCAAACAGCTGTCCAATCACCTAGGGCTATCCCTTAAGCAAGCCCGGTAGTTTCACGACTTGTCTGCGCATTCGCAGCGCAGTGCTATGTTCGGCAGCATGCAATTACTGCTTGTTGAAGATGATTCCGCCATGCGCACCACGCTGCAGCGCACCCTGATGCGCCGCGGCCTGCATGTGGATGTGGCGGCCGACGGCCCCAGTGCCCTTGCTCACTGGCAGGCCCGCGAACCCGATGCCGTGGTGCTGGACCTGAGTCTGCCCGGCCTCGACGGCCTGCAGGTGCTGGAGCGCGCCCGCGCCCTGGGCCTGCGCACGCCGGTGCTGATCCTGACCGCGCGCGGCACCGTGGGCGACCGCGTCATGGGGCTGAACGCCGGTGCCGACGACTATCTGGCCAAGCCCTTTGACCTCGACGAACTGGAGGCGCGCCTGCGCGCCCTGCTGCGCCGCAGCCAGGATAGCTTCACACCCCGATCGGGTTCCGAGGCCATCGTCCTCGGTGCATTGCGCTATGAGAAGGAAAGCGGCGCAATCTATCTCGACGGCAAGGTCCTGGAGCTGACGCCGCGCGAGCTGTCCATGATGCATGCGCTGCTGGCACGCCCCGGCCATGCGGTCACCAAGGAGCGGCTGTTCAGCCTGGTCTTCCCTGGCGAGGTCGATGTGCAATACGAGGCCGTGGAAGTCGTGGCCTACCGCCTGCGCAAAAAGCTGGGCGGCACCGGCGTGCAACTGGTCACCCTGCGCGGTCTGGGCTATCTGGTCAAGGCCGAGGCAGCGGCATGACAGCCAGTCCGGGAAGGACGCGGCCCAGGACAGCCTGGTCGCTGCGGCGCCTGCTGCTCACCGGCATCCTGCTGCCCGTGCTGGCGCTGATTGCCCTCAACGCCTGGAGCCTCTATCAGCAGACCCTGACATCGCTGCACACGGCTTATGACAGAACCCTGCTGGCCTCGGCCAAAAGCATCAGCGAACAGATCGGCGTCACCGGATACGACGATCAGGCACAGCTGCGCGCCATCGTTCCCTATTCGGCGCTGGAAATCTTCGAGGCCGACAACCAGAGCCGCATGTTCTACCGCGTCTCCACATTGGACGGTCAGCTGATTTCGGGCTTTGCGGAGCTGCCTGTCTGGAACGGTAGGATTCCGCAGCGCCCTCCCTATGCGGCGCTGGTGGACTTCTATGACGACGAGTTTCGCGGCCACCCCGTGCGCGTGGCCGTGCTGCTGCAGCCGGTTGCCAGTGCCGACGGACGCGGCATGGCCGTGATCCAGGTGGCCGAAACCCTGGAGCTGCGCGAATCTCTGGCCTTGCAGATTCTGCGTGACACCCTGATTCGTCAGGCCCTGCTGGTGCTGGTCGTCGCGCTGATCGTCATCATTGTGGTGCAGCGCGCCACCCAGCCCATACGCCAGCTCAGCCAGGACCTGCAAGGCCGTGCCCAGGGAGATCTGAGTCCGCTGGCTGCACCCGAGATGCCGCGCGAAGTCCAGCCCCTGCTGGAAGCCACCAACCAGACCATGCAGCGCCTGCAAGGACTGCTGAGCAACCAGAAGCGCTTTGTGCGCGACGCCTCGCACCAGCTGCGCACGCCGCTGGCCGTGCTCAAGGTTCAGGTGCAGTCGGCCAAGCGCGGCGATATTCCACCGGCCCAGGCCTTTGCCGAGATTGACGACACGGTAGACCGCGCCACCCGCGTCGCCAACCAGATGCTGGCCCTGGCCAAGGTCGAGCAGTTGCGCCAGGAAGACAGCAACCAGAACAGCGCCATGCTCGCCCAGCTCGACCATATCGTGCGCGACGTGGCGCTGGAGCTATCCCCGCTGATTGCCGATCACGACATGGACTTCGGCATCGAAACCCAGGCCTGCTGCGTCGCCGCCCATGAATGGATGCTGCGAGAGTTGACCCGCAACCTGCTGCACAACGCCATACGCCACACACCCAGGCACGGGAGTCTGCAGGTCGATGTGCGCGCGCGCAACGGCATGGCCCAGCTGAGTATCGAAGACAGCGGCAGCGGCATCGACGATGAACTGGCCCAGCGGCTGTTCCAGCCTTTTTCGGCGGGCAACGCGCGCAGCGGCTCGGGCCTGGGCCTGGCCATCTGCCAGGAGATCGTGCAAACCCTGGGCGGCCAGATCGAGCTGCGCAATCTGCACGACGAACTTGGCCGCGTGCGTGGCCTGCAGGCGCTGATTCAGCTGCCCCTGCACAATGGCGATACCCTGGACATGGATACTGCTCTGACTTGAATCGCCATCCCTTCACGCCGCAAAATACCGACATGAGTGAAACTGAATCCATGCGTCTGGACAAATGGCTATGGTGCGCACGGTTCTACAAGACCCGCAGCCTGGCTGTGGAGGAAATTGGCAAAGGCCGGGTCACGGTCAACAACGCCAATGCCAAGGCCTCGCGTGAAATCCGCCCGGGCGACCACATCCACCTGCGCCAGGGCAATATTCCCAGGGAAGTCATAGTGCGCGGGCTGAGCGGCATGCGCGGCCCGGCACCCGTGGCCCAGCAGCTGTACGAGGAAACGGCGCAAAGCATTGCCCAGCGAGAACAGCTGGCCGAACAGCGCCGTCTGGCCCCCGAGCCCGCCGAAGCACTGGCGGCCCAGCACACCGGCCGCCCCACCAAGCGTGACCGCCGGGAGATCGACCGCGTGCAGCGCAGCAGTGGCTGGGGCGACCGCTGGAGCGCTTCCATCGATGACTGAAAGCCTTCACCCATGAAGCGCAGGCTGCTGATCTCCACGCTCTCGACCCTGGCAGTTGCGGCAACCGGCGCCTTGAGCTGGTCGTGGCTGCGCAAGCGTCCGGGCAGTACCGAACGTCGATCCGTGATCCAGATGGTCTTCAGTCAGGCGCTGCCGCCACTGAGCGCCCAGCATCTGCAGCTGATACGCCTGCTGCGGGTGCAGTGGATGCCCATAGAGTCTGGGGCACCCGGCTTCGATCCCGTGCAGCCCTTTGGCGGCGATCTGTCCACCCTCGACACAGCCCAGCAAGTGCTGCGCATTCACGATCCTGCTCTGGCCACCCGGCTCCTGGCCGAAGTCTGCCTTTGGCTGCCGGAGTTTGTGGCAAACGCCACCTTGGCGCCCGGTCGCTATGCCTTGCCGCCCGACTTCTCAGGTCAGGCGCCAGACAGCAGCTTCGACTTTCGTCCCGAACACCTGACGCTGCTGCATGCCGCCCTGTGGCGAGAAGTCGGTACCGATGACCTGCCTTATGTCTTGGCCGAGGAGGAAGACGGCCAGGCGATCTGGCCCTTGCCCTATATCGACGGCAAGCGCCCGTATGGCGACCGCAGCTACTACCAGATCGATATGGCCGACATTCTGGGCAAGCCCTACGCCAGGAACGCACAGGGCCAGTACATTTTGCCGCCCCAGAAAGATGAGGCGCTCAAGCAGCTGCACCATCAGACCCAAGCCGCACTGCAGATCCTGCTCATGCATGGAATGCCTTCGGGGATCCGCAGCTTGGCGACCTGAGCCGGACCGGAGATCGGCTGCGGCGAAGCCTATCCCTCATAAAATATGAGCACTTAGCGCTTTATTCCAAAGCTTTTCAGGAAACTTTTACCTTGAAAATCTTTCAAATCTTGCGCAAGCAGCTCTTATTCAAGTAGCAATCAATCATCCTTGATGACGGCCAGACTCGCTCCTGCGCCTGGGCTGCTGGCACTCTTTTCATCTCCCTCGGCCTTCCTCGCGCATGTCTTCCGTTTTTTCAGCACCGCTTTCCTCTCCGTCCTCACTGATTCCCAGATGGCTGCGCCATGCCGGCCTCGCAATGCTGGTCATCGGCAGCGTAGCCTGCTCCGCCAGGATGCCTGCGCCCTCGGCAGCGGCCAGCCCCGCATCGCTCATCCAGGTCAAGAATCCCACGCGCAGCACGCAGGGCTTTGAGCAATGCCCGCAGTTCTTTGCCAATGGCAAAGCCCCCGTGCTCAGCGATCAGCCCAAGCTGCGTGCGCTGTGCTATGACGCGTTTGCCGTGCTGCACAGCGGCCAGAGCAAGACTCCCGTCTTCGTCGCTCAGCGTCTGAACAAGGCCCTGGTCGCCGATGCCGACGAAAAGCGCACCAACAAGTTCTACAGCGACGCCCGCCTGCCCCGCGATGAACGCGCCGAGCTGGACGACTACAAGCGCTCCGGCTACTCACGCGGCCACATGGCTCCCGCTGGCGACATGCCGACCGCACAGGCCATGGCCCAGAGCTTCTCGCTGGCCAATATGGTGCCCCAGTCCATCAAGCAGAACAGCGGCCCCTGGGCCCGTATCGAAAAAGACACGCGCAGCTATGCGCAACGGGCCAAGGGCGATGTCTACATCATCACCGGCCCGGTCTTTGATGCCGGCGCTGCCTCCGTTGGCCACAACCAGGTGCGTGTGCCCAGCTTTCTCTACAAGCTGGTCTATGACGCTCAGAGCCAGCGTGCCTGGGCGCACTGGCAGGCCAATGATGATGCGGCCCGCGTCACCGAGCCCATCAGCTACGCGGAGCTGGTGCGCCGCACCGGCATCGAATTCCTGCCCGGCGCTGCGCTGCAAGCCTCGGGCAAGCTCCAGCAGACATCCATGCTCCCTGCGCAGCCACACTGACTTCCCGTGTCCCCAATCAAAAAGCCTGCTGGCGCAAGCCAGCAGGCTTTTTATCTTTCTCTGCCCTACTTGCCCGGCTTGAACAATTCCAGCTCATCCGCCGTCAGCCAGCGCCATTGGCCGGGCTCCAGCTCTGCGGGCAGCTCCAGGCCACCGATTCTTCTGCGGTGCAGACCTTCGACCCGATTGCTCACGGCCGCAATCATGCGCTTGACCTGGTGATACTTGCCCTCGGTCAGCGTCAGATCCAGCACATGGCTGTCCACCTGCTCGCAGGCCGCTGCCTTGACGGGCTTGGGATCATCATCGAGCACGACACCATCCAGCAGCCGCTGTATCTGCTTGGCATCCACCGGATGCTTGCAAGTCACCCGGTAAACCTTGGAGACATGTTTTTTGGGCGAGGACATGCGATGGATGAACTGGCCATCGTCGCTGAGCAGCAGCATGCCCGTCGTATCCTGGTCCAGACGACCCACCGCCTGAACACCTTGCACCGCTCCCTTGTTGGGTCGTTGACGCAGCGGAGCCGGCAGCAAGGTATAGATGCTGGGGTAGGCCGATGGCTTTTGCGAGCACTCGGTGCCGGCAGGCTTGTTCAGCAGCACGTAACCCAGTGCGTGATACTCCCACTCCACGCCTTGCACCCTGAAGCGCAGACCTTCGGGATTCACCTCCTCGGTGGAATCCAGGACCTTCTCCCAGTCGGAGGTCTGTGGGTTCCATAGCTCCACCCAGCCTTGCTGCACCAAGCCGGAGCACACGCGGCGAATGCCAAAGCCCTGTGAATACAACATGTCCTGCAGCTGCATGCTCATCCTTTCCATGTCCGCTACTGCGCAAGCAATATCAAGAATACCGATTGGTCAAATAAAAAACCCCGTAATCTTTCGACTACGGGGTTTTCACTGTAAGAGCCTGACGATGACCTACTTTCACACGGGAACCCGCACTATCATCGGCGCTAAGTCGTTTCACTGTCCTGTTCGGGATGGGAAGGAGTGGTACCAACTTGCTATGGTCATCAGGCATAAACTTTTTGTCAGATTGACGGCGCCTCGATTAACTTCTTAATCTCGCTCACCTTCAGTCCAACGAATTCATAGAGTCTTCAATCAGCTTTTCGATTGCGCCTTTTCGGCATAACTAGAACTTGCGTTCTGTCTTTCATTTTTCCAGGCTTACCCAAAGTTATAGGGTCAAGCCGCACGGGCAATTAGTACTGGTTAGCTTAACGCATTGCTGCGCTTCCACACCCAGCCTATCAACGTCGTGGTCTACAACGACCCTTCAGGGGGCTCAAGGCCCCGGCAGATCTCATCTTGAAACGAGTTTCCCGCTTAGATGCTTTCAGCGGTTATCTCTTCCACACTTAGCTACCCTGCGATGCCACTGGCGTGACAACAGGTACACCAGAGGTGTGTCCACTCCGGTCCTCTCGTACTAGGAGCAGGCTTCCTCAAATCTGCAGCGCCCACGGAAGATAGGGACCAAACTGTCTCACGACGTTTTAAACCCAGCTCACGTACCTCTTTAAATGGCGAACAGCCATACCCTTGGGACCGACTACAGCCCCAGGATGAGATGAGCCGACATCGAGGTGCCAAACACCGCCGTCGATATGAACTCTTGGGCGGTATCAGCCTGTTATCCCCAGAGTACCTTTTATCCGTTGAGCGATGGCCCTTCCATACAGAACCACCGGATCACTATGTCCTGCTTTCGCATCTGCTCGACTTGTCAGTCTCGCAGTTAAGCACGCTTATGCCATTGCACTATCGTCACGATGTCCGACCGTAACTAGCGTACCTTCGAACTCCTCCGTTACGCTTTGGGAGGAGACCGCCCCAGTCAAACTGCCTACCATGCACTGTCCCCGATCCAGATAATGGATCCAGGTTAGAACCTCAAACGCACCAGGGTGGTATTTCAACGTTGGCTCCATGCGATCTAGCGACCGCACTTCAAAGCCTCCCACCTATCCTACACAGATCCGTTCAAAGTCCAATACAAAGCTACAGTAAAGGTTCATGGGGTCTTTCCGTCTTTCCGCGGGGAGATTGCATCATCACAAACATTTCAACTTCGCTGAGTCTCAGGAGGAGACAGTGTGGCCATCGTTACGCCATTCGTGCAGGTCGGAACTTACCCGACAAGGAATTTCGCTACCTTAGGACCGTTATAGTTACGGCCGCCGTTTACTGGGACTTCAATCAAGAGCTTGCACCCCATCATTTAATCTTCCAGCACCGGGCAGGCGTCACACCCTATACGTCCACTTTCGTGTTTGCAGAGTGCTGTGTTTTTATTAAACAGTCGCAGCCACCAATTTTTTGCAACCCCTTTGAGCTCCGTTTGTACAACTTCACTTACTTGGGGTACACCTTCTCCCGAAGTTACGGTGTCAATTTGCCGAGTTCCTTCTCCTGAGTTCTCTCAAGCGCCTTAGAATACTCATCTCGCGCACCAGTGTCGGTTTGCGGTACGGTCGTCAATAGCTGAAGCTTAGTGGCTTTTCCTGGAAGCAGGGTATCACTCACTTCGTCTGCAAGCAGACTCGTTATCACCCCTCATCTAAGCCTGGCGGATTTGCCTACCAGGCACGACTACAGGCTTGAACCAACATATCCAACAGTTGGCTGAGCTAACCTTCTCCGTCCCCACATCGCACTATTGATCGGTACAGGAATATTGACCTGTTTCCCATCAGCTACGCATCTCTGCCTCGCCTTAGGGGCCGACTCACCCTACGCCGATGAACGTTGCGTAGGAAACCTTGCGCTTACGGCGAGGGGGCTTTTCACCCCCTTTAACGCTACTCATGTCAGCATTCGCACTTCTGATACCTCCAGCATCCGTTACCAGACACCTTCACAGGCTTACAGAACGCTCTCCTACCACTTGCAATAAATTGCAAATCCGCAGCTTCGGTAACTGGCTTAGCCCCGTTACATCTTCCGCGCAGGACGACTCGATCAGTGAGCTATTACGCTTTCTTTAAATGATGGCTGCTTCTAAGCCAACATCCTGACTGTTTTAGCCTTCCCACTTCGTTTCCCACTTAGCCAATTTTAGGGACCTTAGCTGGCGGTCTGGGTTGTTTCCCTCTTGAGTCCGGACGTTAGCACCCGGTGCTCTGTCTCCCAAGCTGTACTCGTCGGTATTCGGAGTTTGCATAGGTTTGGTAAGTCGCCATGACCCCCTAGCCTAAACAGTGCTCTACCCCCGACGGTAATACTTGAGGCACTACCTAAATAGTTTTCGGAGAGAACCAGCTATTTCCAAGTTTGTTTAGCCTTTCACCCCTATCCACAGCTCATCCCCTAATTTTGCAACATTAGTGGGTTCGGACCTCCAGTACCTGTTACGGCACCTTCATCCTGGCCATGGATAGATCACTTGGTTTCGGGTCTACACCCAGCGACTAGTCGCCCTATTCGGACTCGATTTCTCTTCGCCTCCCCTATTCGGTTAAGCTTGCCACTGAATGTAAGTCGCTGACCCATTATACAAAAGGTACGCCGTCACCCCTAAGGGCTCCGACTTTTTGTAAGCATACGGTTTCAGGATCTATTTCACTCCCCTCCCGGGGTTCTTTTCGCCTTTCCCTCACGGTACTGGTTCACTATCGGTCGATGATGAGTATTTAGCCTTGGAGGATGGTCCCCCCATATTCAGACAGGGTTTCTCGTGCCCCGCCCTACTTGTCTGCAGCCTAGTACCACCGATCGGTTTTCACATACGGGACTATCACCCACTATGGTCGGCCTTTCCATGCCGTTTTGTTAACTGATCGACTATCACTGCAAGGCTCTTCCGAATTCGCTCGCCACTACTATCGGAATCTCGGTTGATGTCTTTTCCTCTGGGTACTTAGATGTTTCAGTTCTCCAGGTTCGCTTCGTGCACCTATGTATTCAGTGCACGATACCTCTTGCGAGGTGGGTTCCCCCATTCAGAAATCTCCGGATCAAAGCTTATTTGCCAGCTCCCCGAAGCTTATCGCAGGCTATCACGTCTTTCGTCGCCTATCATCGCCAAGGCATCCACCATATGCTCTTAGTCACTTGACCCTATAACTTTGGACTCTCTCGTCGAGAATCAAAGCCTGGTGTTCAAAGACTGGTGAGGTCTTGCACCTCACGCGTTATGCCGTAATGTGAATATCTTTGGCTGCATCTTTCGATACAGCTTAGAGAATATTCGTCATTACTAGATACATTTGCATTCGCAAAATATCTGTTTTGACGCAATCAAAATGTTGCTGGCGGCACGGTGCACAAACCTTGGTTTGTGCTTTCCACCAGCAACGCTGATTTCGACTCTATGAATTTTTAAAGAACAGCCAATTGATCGACGTTTCGATCAATACAAAAGCAGTCTTTGCAAGACTGCTTTTGTATTGGGAAGCCTTCGATTATAGCACCATTAGCGCTATCATTTTTGGTGGAGGATGACGGGATCGAACCGACGACCCCCTGCTTGCAAAGCAGGTGCTCTCCCAGCTGAGCTAATCCCCCGGGATCCTCTGACCAGATATTGGAATCTTGGTGGGTCTAGTTGGGCTCGAACCAACGACCCCTGCGTTATCAACACAGTGCTCTAACCAGCTGAGCTACAGACCCATTCCATGCAGCCCGCCGTCACTCAGCAGGCCACCTGGCTTGTTCCAACAACCGATAAGTGTGGACGTTCAATTTGAAGCAGCATTTTTCCAGAAAGGAGGTGATCCAGCCGCACCTTCCGATACGGCTACCTTGTTACGACTTCACCCCAGTCACGAACCCCGCCGTGGTAAGCGCCCTCCTTGCGGTTAGGCTACCTACTTCTGGCGAGACCCGCTCCCATGGTGTGACGGGCGGTGTGTACAAGACCCGGGAACGTATTCACCGTGACATTCTGATCCACGATTACTAGCGATTCCGACTTCACGCAGTCGAGTTGCAGACTGCGATCCGGACTACGACTGGCTTTATGGGATTAGCTCCCCCTCGCGGGTTGGCAACCCTTTGTACCAGCCATTGTATGACGTGTGTAGCCCCACCTATAAGGGCCATGAGGACTTGACGTCATCCCCACCTTCCTCCGGTTTGTCACCGGCAGTCCCATTAGAGTGCTCAACTGAATGTAGCAACTAATGGCAAGGGTTGCGCTCGTTGCGGGACTTAACCCAACATCTCACGACACGAGCTGACGACAGCCATGCAGCACCTGTGTGCAGGTTCTCTTTCGAGCACCAAACCATCTCTGGTAAGTTCCTGCCATGTCAAAGGTGGGTAAGGTTTTTCGCGTTGCATCGAATTAAACCACATCATCCACCGCTTGTGCGGGTCCCCGTCAATTCCTTTGAGTTTCAACCTTGCGGCCGTACTCCCCAGGCGGTCAACTTCACGCGTTAGCTTCGTTACTGAGTCAGTTAAGACCCAACAACCAGTTGACATCGTTTAGGGCGTGGACTACCAGGGTATCTAATCCTGTTTGCTCCCCACGCTTTCGTGCATGAGCGTCAGTGCAGGCCCAGGGGATTGCCTTCGCCATCGGTGTTCCTCCGCATATCTACGCATTTCACTGCTACACGCGGAATTCCATCCCCCTCTGCCGCACTCTAGCCTTGCAGTCACAATGGCAGTTCCCAGGTTGAGCCCGGGGATTTCACCACTGTCTTACAAAACCGCCTGCGCACGCTTTACGCCCAGTAATTCCGATTAACGCTTGCACCCTACGTATTACCGCGGCTGCTGGCACGTAGTTAGCCGGTGCTTATTCTTACGGTACCGTCATGACCCGGGGATATTAGCCCCAGGCTTTTCGTTCCGTACAAAAGCAGTTTACAACCCGAGGGCCTTCATCCTGCACGCGGCATTGCTGGATCAGGCTTTCGCCCATTGTCCAAAATTCCCCACTGCTGCCTCCCGTAGGAGTCTGGGCCGTGTCTCAGTCCCAGTGTGGCTGGTCGTCCTCTCAGACCAGCTACAGATCGCAGGCTTGGTAAGCCTTTACCCCACCAACTACCTAATCTGCCATCAGCCGCTCTAGTAGCACAAGGCCCGAAGGTCCCCTGCTTTCATCCGTAGATCTCATGCGGTATTAGCTACTCTTTCGAGTAGTTATCCCCCACTACTAGGCACGTTCCGATGTATTACTCACCCGTTCGCCACTCGTCAGCATCCGAAGACCTGTTACCGTTCGACTTGCATGTGTAAAGCATGCCGCCAGCGTTCAATCTGAGCCAGGATCAAACTCTATAGTTCGATCTTGAATTTAAAGTCTTTCGACTGCTCACTCACTTGACGGAATCAAGAAGAATAAATTCTTCCTCATTACTGTTTTTGTGAGCGTTTGATAACTCCGAAGAGTTTGTTCCGAAGAACTGGCTGCTTGCCCTCAAACGCCCACGCTTATCGGCTGTATTTTTTTAAGGAACCGAGTACAAAATCAGAAGAACCGATCTTGAATCTCGTTGCTTGCTGCGATCAGCGAAGCCTTCTATTGTAGCACTGTTTTCACAGCACTTTTAAAACGTTTTTGCGTTTTCTTCTCGCCCCTTAGCACAAGGAGGGAGAAGAAAACGCCTGGCGTGAGCCAGGCGTTTTGGCGTAAGAGCCTGACGATGACCTACTTTCACACGGGAACCCGCACTATCATCGGCGCTAAGTCGTTTCACTGTCCTGTTCGGGATGGGAAGGAGTGGTACCAACTTGCTATGGTCATCAGGCATAAACTTTTTGTCAGATTGACGGCGCCTCGATTAACTTCTTAATCTCGCTCACCCTCAGTCCAACGAATTCATAGAGTCTTCAATCAGCTTTTCGATTGCGCTTTTTCGGCATAACTAGAACTTGCGTTCTGTCTTTATTTTTCCAGGCTTACCCAAAGTTATAGGGTCAAGCCGCACGGGCAATTAGTACTGGTTAGCTTAACGCATTGCTGCGCTTCCACACCCAGCCTATCAACGTCGTGGTCTACAACGACCCTTCAGGGGGCTCAAGGCCCCGGCAGATCTCATCTTGAAACGAGTTTCCCGCTTAGATGCTTTCAGCGGTTATCTCTTCCACACTTAGCTACCCTGCGATGCCACTGGCGTGACAACAGGTACACCAGAGGTGTGTCCACTCCGGTCCTCTCGTACTAGGAGCAGGCTTCCTCAAATCTGCAGCGCCCACGGAAGATAGGGACCAAACTGTCTCACGACGTTTTAAACCCAGCTCACGTACCTCTTTAAATGGCGAACAGCCATACCCTTGGGACCGACTACAGCCCCAGGATGAGATGAGCCGACATCGAGGTGCCAAACACCGCCGTCGATATGAACTCTTGGGCGGTATCAGCCTGTTATCCCCAGAGTACCTTTTATCCGTTGAGCGATGGCCCTTCCATACAGAACCACCGGATCACTATGTCCTGCTTTCGCATCTGCTCGACTTGTCAGTCTCGCAGTTAAGCACGCTTATGCCATTGCACTATCGTCACGATGTCCGACCGTAACTAGCGTACCTTCGAACTCCTCCGTTACGCTTTGGGAGGAGACCGCCCCAGTCAAACTGCCTACCATGCACTGTCCCCGATCCAGATAATGGATCCAGGTTAGAACCTCAAACGCACCAGGGTGGTATTTCAACGTTGGCTCCATGCGATCTAGCGACCGCACTTCAAAGCCTCCCACCTATCCTACACAGATCCGTTCAAAGTCCAATACAAAGCTACAGTAAAGGTTCATGGGGTCTTTCCGTCTTTCCGCGGGGAGATTGCATCATCACAAACATTTCAACTTCGCTGAGTCTCAGGAGGAGACAGTGTGGCCATCGTTACGCCATTCGTGCAGGTCGGAACTTACCCGACAAGGAATTTCGCTACCTTAGGACCGTTATAGTTACGGCCGCCGTTTACTGGGACTTCAATCAAGAGCTTGCACCCCATCATTTAATCTTCCAGCACCGGGCAGGCGTCACACCCTATACGTCCACTTTCGTGTTTGCAGAGTGCTGTGTTTTTATTAAACAGTCGCAGCCACCAATTTTTTGCAACCCCTTTGAGCTCCGTTTGTACAACTTCACTTACTTGGGGTACACCTTCTCCCGAAGTTACGGTGTCAATTTGCCGAGTTCCTTCTCCTGAGTTCTCTCAAGCGCCTTAGAATACTCATCTCGCGCACCAGTGTCGGTTTGCGGTACGGTCGTCAATAGCTGAAGCTTAGTGGCTTTTCCTGGAAGCAGGGTATCACTCACTTCGTCTGCAAGCAGACTCGTTATCACCCCTCATCTAAGCCTGGCGGATTTGCCTACCAGGCACGACTACAGGCTTGAACCAACATATCCAACAGTTGGCTGAGCTAACCTTCTCCGTCCCCACATCGCACTATTGATCGGTACAGGAATATTGACCTGTTTCCCATCAGCTACGCATCTCTGCCTCGCCTTAGGGGCCGACTCACCCTACGCCGATGAACGTTGCGTAGGAAACCTTGCGCTTACGGCGAGGGGGCTTTTCACCCCCTTTAACGCTACTCATGTCAGCATTCGCACTTCTGATACCTCCAGCATCCGTTACCAGACACCTTCACAGGCTTACAGAACGCTCTCCTACCACTTGCAATAAATTGCAAATCCGCAGCTTCGGTAACTGGCTTAGCCCCGTTACATCTTCCGCGCAGGACGACTCGATCAGTGAGCTATTACGCTTTCTTTAAATGATGGCTGCTTCTAAGCCAACATCCTGACTGTTTTAGCCTTCCCACTTCGTTTCCCACTTAGCCAATTTTAGGGACCTTAGCTGGCGGTCTGGGTTGTTTCCCTCTTGAGTCCGGACGTTAGCACCCGGTGCTCTGTCTCCCAAGCTGTACTCGTCGGTATTCGGAGTTTGCATAGGTTTGGTAAGTCGCCATGACCCCCTAGCCTAAACAGTGCTCTACCCCCGACGGTAATACTTGAGGCACTACCTAAATAGTTTTCGGAGAGAACCAGCTATTTCCAAGTTTGTTTAGCCTTTCACCCCTATCCACAGCTCATCCCCTAATTTTGCAACATTAGTGGGTTCGGACCTCCAGTACCTGTTACGGCACCTTCATCCTGGCCATGGATAGATCACTTGGTTTCGGGTCTACACCCAGCGACTAGTCGCCCTATTCGGACTCGATTTCTCTTCGCCTCCCCTATTCGGTTAAGCTTGCCACTGAATGTAAGTCGCTGACCCATTATACAAAAGGTACGCCGTCACCCCTAAGGGCTCCGACTTTTTGTAAGCATACGGTTTCAGGATCTATTTCACTCCCCTCCCGGGGTTCTTTTCGCCTTTCCCTCACGGTACTGGTTCACTATCGGTCGATGATGAGTATTTAGCCTTGGAGGATGGTCCCCCCATATTCAGACAGGGTTTCTCGTGCCCCGCCCTACTTGTCTGCAGCCTAGTACCACCGATCGGTTTTCACATACGGGACTATCACCCACTATGGTCGGCCTTTCCATGCCGTTTTGTTAACTGATCGACTATCACTGCAAGGCTCTTCCGAATTCGCTCGCCACTACTATCGGAATCTCGGTTGATGTCTTTTCCTCTGGGTACTTAGATGTTTCAGTTCTCCAGGTTCGCTTCGTGCACCTATGTATTCAGTGCACGATACCTCTTGCGAGGTGGGTTCCCCCATTCAGAAATCTCCGGATCAAAGCTTATTTGCCAGCTCCCCGAAGCTTATCGCAGGCTATCACGTCTTTCGTCGCCTATCATCGCCAAGGCATCCACCATATGCTCTTAGTCACTTGACCCTATAACTTTGGACTCTCTCGTCGAGAATCAAAGCCTGGTGTTCAAAGACTGGTGAGGTCTTGCACCTCACGCGTTATGCCGTAATGTGAATATCTTTGGCTGCATCTTTCGATGCAGCTTAGAGAATATTCGTCATTACTAGATACATTTGCATTCGCAAAATATCTGTTTTGACGCAATCAAAATGTTGCTGGCGGCACGGTGAGTATTTTTCAACTCTTTCCACCAGCAACGCTGATTTCGACTCTATGAATTTTTAAAGAACAGCCTATTGATCAAAGATCAATATAAAAGCAGTCTGACGCAGACTGCTTTTATATTGAATTTGGTTTTTTGCTTCCGATCCGCTTGGCGCTTCACATCTGCTGAGCCAACGATTATAGCACCTTTGGACGCTATCATTTTTGGTGGAGGATGACGGGATCGAACCGACGACCCCCTGCTTGCAAAGCAGGTGCTCTCCCAGCTGAGCTAATCCCCCGGGATCCTCTGACCAGATATTGGAATCTTGGTGGGTCTAGTTGGGCTCGAACCAACGACCCCTGCGTTATCAACACAGTGCTCTAACCAGCTGAGCTACAGACCCATTCCATGCAGCCCGCCGTCACTCAGCAGGCCACCTGGCTTGTTCCAACAACCGATAAGTGTGGACGTTCAATTTGAAGCAGCATTTTTCCAGAAAGGAGGTGATCCAGCCGCACCTTCCGATACGGCTACCTTGTTACGACTTCACCCCAGTCACGAACCCCGCCGTGGTAAGCGCCCTCCTTGCGGTTAGGCTACCTACTTCTGGCGAGACCCGCTCCCATGGTGTGACGGGCGGTGTGTACAAGACCCGGGAACGTATTCACCGTGACATTCTGATCCACGATTACTAGCGATTCCGACTTCACGCAGTCGAGTTGCAGACTGCGATCCGGACTACGACTGGCTTTATGGGATTAGCTCCCCCTCGCGGGTTGGCAACCCTTTGTACCAGCCATTGTATGACGTGTGTAGCCCCACCTATAAGGGCCATGAGGACTTGACGTCATCCCCACCTTCCTCCGGTTTGTCACCGGCAGTCCCATTAGAGTGCTCAACTGAATGTAGCAACTAATGGCAAGGGTTGCGCTCGTTGCGGGACTTAACCCAACATCTCACGACACGAGCTGACGACAGCCATGCAGCACCTGTGTGCAGGTTCTCTTTCGAGCACCAAACCATCTCTGGTAAGTTCCTGCCATGTCAAAGGTGGGTAAGGTTTTTCGCGTTGCATCGAATTAAACCACATCATCCACCGCTTGTGCGGGTCCCCGTCAATTCCTTTGAGTTTCAACCTTGCGGCCGTACTCCCCAGGCGGTCAACTTCACGCGTTAGCTTCGTTACTGAGTCAGTTAAGACCCAACAACCAGTTGACATCGTTTAGGGCGTGGACTACCAGGGTATCTAATCCTGTTTGCTCCCCACGCTTTCGTGCATGAGCGTCAGTGCAGGCCCAGGGGATTGCCTTCGCCATCGGTGTTCCTCCGCATATCTACGCATTTCACTGCTACACGCGGAATTCCATCCCCCTCTGCCGCACTCTAGCCTTGCAGTCACAATGGCAGTTCCCAGGTTGAGCCCGGGGATTTCACCACTGTCTTACAAAACCGCCTGCGCACGCTTTACGCCCAGTAATTCCGATTAACGCTTGCACCCTACGTATTACCGCGGCTGCTGGCACGTAGTTAGCCGGTGCTTATTCTTACGGTACCGTCATGACCCGGGGATATTAGCCCCAGGCTTTTCGTTCCGTACAAAAGCAGTTTACAACCCGAGGGCCTTCATCCTGCACGCGGCATTGCTGGATCAGGCTTTCGCCCATTGTCCAAAATTCCCCACTGCTGCCTCCCGTAGGAGTCTGGGCCGTGTCTCAGTCCCAGTGTGGCTGGTCGTCCTCTCAGACCAGCTACAGATCGCAGGCTTGGTAAGCCTTTACCCCACCAACTACCTAATCTGCCATCAGCCGCTCTAGTAGCACAAGGCCCGAAGGTCCCCTGCTTTCATCCGTAGATCTCATGCGGTATTAGCTACTCTTTCGAGTAGTTATCCCCCACTACTAGGCACGTTCCGATGTATTACTCACCCGTTCGCCACTCGTCAGCATCCGAAGACCTGTTACCGTTCGACTTGCATGTGTAAAGCATGCCGCCAGCGTTCAATCTGAGCCAGGATCAAACTCTATAGTTCGATCTTGAATTTAAAGTCTTTCGACTGCTCACTCACTTGACGGAATCAAGAAGAATAAATTCTTCCTCATTACTGTTTTTGTGAGCGTTTGATAACTCCGAAGAGTTTGTTCCGAAGAACTGGCTGCTTGCCCTCAAACGCCCACGCTTATCGGCTGTATTTTTTTAAGGAACCGAGTGCAAAATCAGAAGAACCGATCTTGAATCTCGTTGCTTGCTGCGATCAGCGAAGTCTTGCATTGTAGCCTGTTTTTACCAGACTCAAATCAAAGTTTGAAACTTTTTGTCAAGACCCGAAAGGTCTTGACAAAAAGAAAAAGCCTTGCGGCTTTTTCTTTGATTTGGCGGAAACGGAGGGATTCGAACCCTCGATGAGGCTCTACACCCCATACTCCCTTAGCAGGGGAGCACCTTCGGCCACTCGGTCACGTTTCCGGAATGACGCTATTGTAAACAGCTTTTTTGTTCGTTTTTGGAAAGTTGCGAAAATTATTCGCTTTTGTCCAAACCAAAGGCTGTGTGCAGGGAGCGCACGGCCAGCTCCAGGTACTTCTCGTCGATCACGACCGAGGTCTTGATCTCGGAAGTCGAGATCATCTGGATGTTCACGCCTTCCTTGCTCAGAGCACGGAACATGGTGGAGGCCACGCCCACATGGCTGCGCATGCCGATGCCGACGATGCTGACCTTGGCGATATTGGGATTACCCACCACTTCGGAAGCACCGAGTGCAGGAACAACGCTTTCACGCAGCAACTCCATGGCACGCTGGTAGTCGCCCTGGCTCACTGTGAAGCTGAAGTCGGTCTTGCCGTCCTTGGAGATGTTTTGGATGATCACATCGACTTCGATGTTGGCATCAGCCACGGGGCCGAGGATGGCAGCAGCCACGCCAGGGGTATCAGGCACGCCCAGCACGGAGATCTTGGCCTCGCCACGGTTGAAAGCGATGCCGGATACGACAGCCTTTTCCATTTTTTCGTCTTCCTCAAAAGTAATCAGCGTGCCGGACTTGGCTTCTTCTTCCAGATCGATATCCCAGGGCGTGAAGCTGGACAGCACGCGCATGGGCACCTTGTACTTGCCTGCAAACTCCACGGAACGGATCTGCAGCACCTTGGAGCCCAGGCTGGCCATTTCCAGCATTTCCTCGAAGCTCACCGTACCCAGGCGCTTGGCAGCAGGCACCACACGGGGATCGGTGGTGTAGACGCCATCCACATCGGTATAGATCAGGCATTCGGCAGCCTTCAGGGCGGCAGCAACGGCCACGGCAGAAGTGTCGGAGCCGCCACGACCCAGCGTGGTGATATTGCCTTCGGGATCGATACCCTGGAAGCCGGTCACGATCACGACACGACCAGCATCTAGGTCGGCGCGCACGCGCTTGTCGTCGATGGACTCGATGCGAGCCTTGGTGTAGCTGCTATCGGTGCGCACGGGCACTTGCCAGCCCGCATAGCTGACAGATTCCATGCCTTCGGCCTGCAGCGCAATGGCCAGCAGCGCCGAGGATGCCTGCTCGCCAGTGGCGGCCAGCATATCAAGCTCACGATAGTACGAACTCTTGGCGTGACTGGGAGCCAGTTCGCTGGCCAGACCCAGCAAACGGTTGGTTTCGCCACTCATGGCGCTGGGCACAACCACCAACTGGTGACCTGCCCGAGCCCATTTGGCCACACGCTTGGCGACGTTGCGGATGCGCTCTGTCGAGCCCATCGAGGTGCCGCCGTATTTATGAACGATCAGTGCCATTGGATACTAAAGGGTGACGAAACAGCAGCCACGGCGCAGGTCACAAAGGTTTTGGCGCGCCGGCGGTTTTCGTACAGGTAAAAAAACCAAAACCTAGGAATTGTACCAACCGAGACTTGCCCCCTGGCGCTCCACAAAACCCCGCCCCACCTTGATATGGATGTGGTGCCCTCGCGTAGAGCAAACGCCGACCTGCGCCATGAGCTGCGCAAGCTGCGCCGCCGTAGGCGTGGTGCCATGTGCGACGCGCAGCCAATAACGCAGGACATTGCCCAGACGCAGCTCGCTCAAACTCTGCAGCGCCTTGATGACGGGCGGCTCACCCACCAGCTGCAGATCTGCCGCCGCCTGCTCGTTGAGCAGCTCTGAAGCCTGCGCGCAATGCGCACTGCTGCGTGCAAACGTGCTGCGAAACTGCGGAAAGACCTGCTCCAGCACCGGCAGCAGCTGAGCCCGGATGCGATTGCGTGTGTAGCCCTGATCGGTATTCGTAGGATCCTCGACCCAGCTCAAACCCCTCAGCCGCAGCCAGTCGCGCAACGCCTGCCCCGGCACCTCCAGCAAAGGCCTGAACCATTCCAGCCCTGCTCTTTGCCAATGCCCTGGCATGGCCGCCAGACCGGCCACGCCGGCACCGCGCGAGAGCGCCAGCAGCAAGGTTTCGACCTGATCGTCGGCATGCTGGGCCAGCGCCATGGAACGCACTGCATCCAGCGCTGCGCCCTGCGCATCGAGCCAAGGCTGCCGAGCTGCCTGAATCAAGGCCGCATAACGCCCCTGACGCGCTGCATCTTCAGGGCTTTGGCCTTGCACATTGCGCGCATCGATGGCGCAGACCTTGAGCACAATGCCGTGCCGGGCACACAGCTGCTCACAGTGCTGCTGAAAACCATCAGCCGCAGACTGCAAACCATGGTGCACATGAATCGCCCTCACCTGCCCCGGCCATCGCGCATGGCAAGCCAGCAGCAGGGCCGACGAATCCGCTCCGCCACTGAAGGCCACGACCAGTGGCAGCAGCGGCTCGAATGCAGCCATAGCCGTATCCACCCGAGCAGCCGAGGCCCGCAACAAGTCAGCATCTGACTGGGCTTGCATGAACAACAGACTCCCCATTTCAAATTCAATAGCAGCTAGCACTTACCCATAAAGGGCTGAAGCGCATTTCACTCAAAGCCCTTCGGCAAAAACAAATGGCTCCCGAAGGAGCCATTGTGCGCAAGCAGCATCAAGCCCGCTGGATCAGCGATTGTCAGCCTTGGTGTCGGCAAACTTGCCATAGCTCTGAATGCGGTCGTAGCGACGATCCTGCAGCTCCTTGGGCTTGAGATCGGTCAGCTGGCGATAGGCATCGCCCAGCGCGCGCTTGAGGAAGGCGCCCATTTGCTTGTGGTCGCGATGAGCACCACCCACTGGCTCGTTGACGATCTTATCCACCAGACCCAGCGCCTTGAGGCGGTGAGCGGTGATGCCCATGGCGTCCGCTGCTTCCTGGGCCTTTTCGCCGGTCTTCCACAGAATGGAGGCGCAGCCTTCGGGACTGATCACCGAGTACACGGAATACTGCAGCATCAGCACCTGGTCTGCCACGGCAATGGCCAGCGCACCGCCAGAGCCGCCCTCACCGATGATGGTGGTGATGATGGGGGTCTGCAACTGAGCCATTTCGTAGATGTTGCGACCGATGGCTTCGGACTGGCCACGCTCCTCGGCGTCGATGCCGGGGAAGGCACCGGGCGTATCCACGAAAGTGAACACGGGCAGCTTGAACTTCTCGGCCGTCTTCATCAGGCGCAAGGCCTTGCGATAGCCCTCGGGACGCGTCATGCCGAAGTTGCGCAGCGTACGCTCCTTGGTATCGCGGCCTTTTTGATGACCGATCACCATGCAGGGCTGGCCATTGAAGCGCGCCAGGCCACCAATGATGGACTGGTCATCCGCAAAATGGCGGTCGCCGTGCATTTCGACAAAGTCGGTAAAGCACTCGCGCACATAGTCGAGCGTATAGGGGCGCTCGGTATGGCGGGCGATCTTGGTGATCTGCCAGGGGGTCAGGTCGCTGTAGATGTCCTTGGTCAGCTGCAGGCTTTTCTTGCTGAGCTGGTCGATCTCTTCCGAGATATCTACTGCGCTTTCAGTCTGCACATAGCGCAGTTCTTCGATTTTGGATTCGAGTTCGGCAATGGGCTGCTCAAAATCCAGAAAGTTCTTTTTCGCCAACGTATTTCTCCTTGTGCCAGCCTGTTGCAATCCTTGCAATCGGCCAGTGGACAGATGTCATCAAGCCACAGGCTGCGCCTCGAGCGAGCGCCAAATATACCAAGTTGCAACCGTACACCACGGTTTCCAAGCCTCGGCAACTTCACGGGCATCGCTGCGACTGACAGGATCGCCCGAAAAATGATTGAGAGAGATGCCCTGTATCAAACCGGCATCATCCAGAGGCAGCACATTGGGCCGCCCCAGACAGTAAATCAGAAAATTCTCGGCCGTCCAGCGGCTGAGACCGCGTATGGACATCAGCTCGGCAATGATGACTTCATCGCTCATCTGAGCCCATTCATCCATGTGCAGACGACTCTCGGTGAAATGCACAGCCAGGTCGACCAGATAGTCCACCTTGCGCGCCGACAGTCCCGCGCCACGCATATCGTCCACCTTGAGCCTGAGCACCTGCTCGGGCTGCATGGCAGCAGGCAGCTTGGCGAACTTGTTCCACAAGGTCTTGGCCGACTTGGCCGAAATCTGCTGCCCGATGATGGAGCGAGCCAATGTGGCAAAGGCCTGCTCCTGCCCGCACGGCAGCAGCGCCTGGCTGCCGAGTTGCGGAATCAGGCGCTTGAGCACGCGATCGCGGCGCATGAGCTGACGGCAGGCCTCAGCCCAATAGGCGGGCACACCATCAGGCAAGTCCAGATGAATCTTGGGAGCGGCCGTTTTGGGCGCGACTGCCTGCTTTGCAGTTGTACCCGCAGGCTGAGCAATGGCTGCCGCCCCCAAAGGTGCCACAGGCAAAGGCGCAGCCGGCCCCATGGGCACGGGCAGATCAGCCACCAGCGGCAGCTGCTCGAACTCCATGGTGTCCAGATGCTTGATCGCACTCATGCGCGACTCTCCGCACTGCTCACACAGTTGATGGAATATTGCATGCAGCCTCAGCCCTTGGCGGCCGCTTCCCAGGTCGTGCCCGCGGCCGAGTCCTTGAGGACGATGCCCTGATCAAGCAGATCCTTGCGGATGCGGTCTGCCTCGGCCCAGTTCTTGGCAGCCTTGGCCTCTGCGCGTGCGGCAATCTGCGCTTCGATCGCGGCCGCGTCCACACCTTCGGCACCGGCCTGCAGAAACTTCTGCGGCTCGGCCTGCAGCAGACCCAGGCAGGCCCCCAGGGCCTTGAGCAAGCCCGCCACTTCGGGCGACTTGCTGCGGTTGACCTCAGCGGCCAACTCGAACAGCACGGCCACAGCCTCGGGCGTGCCGAAGTCTTCATCCATCGCCGCCTTGAAGCGGGCGGCGCAGGAACTGCTCCAGTCGATCTGCACCTCGGCGGGCGCCACCAGATCCAGAGCGGTATAGAGGCGCTTGAGCGCACCGCGCGCATCATCGAGATGCACGTTGGAATAGTTCAGCGGGCTGCGGTAGTGACTGCGCACGACGAAGAAACGGATGGTCTCGGCGTCGTATTCCTTGAGCACGTCGCGGATGGTGAAGAAGTTGCCCAGCGACTTGGACATCTTCTCGTTGTCCACATTGATGAAGCCGTTATGCATCCAAGTCCGGGCAAACGGCTTGCCGGTCGCACCTTCGCTCTGGGCAATCTCGTTCTCATGGTGAGGGAACTGCAGGTCTGCACCGCCACCATGGATGTCAAAGCTCTCGCCCAGCAGCTCGCAACCCATGGCCGAGCATTCGATATGCCAGCCTGGGCGACCTTCGCCAAAGGGGCTGGCCCACTTCACGTCAGCGGGCTCGTCCACCTTGGCCGACTTCCACAGCACAAAGTCCAGCGGGTCATGCTTGCCATCCGCCACGGCCACACGCTCACCGGCGTTGAGTTCGTCCAGCGTCTTGCCCGAGAGTTTGCCGTAGCCAGGGAACTTGCGCACGGCGTAGTTCACATCGCCGTTGCCGGCCTGATAGGCCAGGCCCTTGCCCTGCAGCTGGGCGATCATGCTCAGCATCTGCGGCACGTATTCGGTAGCGCGCGGCTCCAGCGTGGGGCGCTCGATACCCAGCGCATCCGCATCCTGGTGCAGCGCATCGATCATGCGATCGGTGAGGCTGCGTATGGTCTCGCCGTTTTCCACCGCACGCTTGATGATCTTGTCATCGATGTCGGTGATATTGCGCACATAGGTCACCTTGTAGCCGCTGGCGCGCAGCCAGCGCTGCACCACGTCGAAAGCCACCATGGAGCGCGCATGGCCCAGGTGGCAGAGGTCATAGACCGTCATGCCACAGACGTACATACGCACATGGCCCGGCTCCAGCGGCGAAAACGATTCCAGTGCACGCGACAGCGTGTTGTAGATACGCAAACTCATGAATCTTGAAATTGGGAGAGAGGGTGGCGAGCAGCAGCACCGGTCATGCGTGCGATGCATAAACCGTGCCTGCCATTCCCTGAGGCTGAAAAATGCGCACTAGCATCCAGACACATCCCGGTCCGGCCAGACGCCTAAGCGCTGCACACCCCTCAGCTACAATTCCCCGCAGTATAAGCTCCCGCCGCAGCGCAGTTCTTGCGGCGCCATGAAAGCACCTACATGCCTGTACGCAACTTGTTCAGTACCGCAGCGCGTGCGGCAGCCCTGGCTGCCTTGCTCGCTGCAGGTAGCGCCTACGCCGACGATTACACGGATGTTGCCCAGTTGCTCAAGAGCGGCAAGACGCAGCAGGCGCTGCAAAAAGCGGAAACCTATTTGGCCAAGAATGCACGCGACCCACAGATGCGTTTTCTGCGCGGCATTGCGCTGAGCAATGACGGCAAGACCGAGGACGCGATCACGGCTTTTCGTCAGCTGACCGAAGACTATCCCGAGCTGCCCGAGCCCTATAACAACCTGGCCGTGATCTACGCACGCCAGGGCGATCTGGATAGGGCCCGCTCCGCACTTGAAGCTGCCGTGCGCAACAATCCGAACTATGCCGTGGCACATGAAAACCTGGGCGATATCTATGCCCGCTTGGCCTATCAGTCCTATGCGCAGTCCCTGGCCAAGGGCGGCCGCCCAGCAGCACTAAACCCAAAGCTCAAGCAGCTCAAGGACCTGCTGCAGCCTGCGGCCTCCCTCGCAACGCCTGCCCCGGCCCAGCCTGCACAGCGCTGAACCAGTTTTTTGCCATCGCCGCCCTCTTGTGAAGCAGGCCGGCGCCCTCAGCTGCCTCGAGCCTGTTTTTTGCAGCCGCTATCCAGCGGTCTTGCCCAAGGCACATTTACCCAGGAATATGACCATGCTGAATTTCCGTCGAAACAGCCTCAAAGCCCTGTCTGCCATTGCGCTGACAGCCACTGTTTTTGCAATCCCCAGCCTGGCCCAGGCGCAATCCAAGGTGCAGCTCAAGACCAGCATGGGCGACATCATGGTGGAACTGAACGATGCCAAGGCGCCCAAGAGCGCTGCCAATTTTCTGCAATATGTGCGCGACAAGCACTATGACGGCACGGTGTTCCACCGCGTGATTGACGGCTTCATGATCCAGGGTGGCGGCATGGACGCCAATCTGAACGAAAAGCCCACACGCGCCCCGATTCCGCTGGAAGCCAGCAACGGCCTCAAGAACGACCGCGGCACGATTGCCATGGCGCGCACCGGCAATCCCAACTCTGCCACCTCGCAGTTCTTCATCAATGTGGTGAACAACGACATGCTCAACGCCCCCAAGCCTGACGGCCATGGCTATGCCGTCTTCGGCAAGGTCATCAAGGGCATGGATGTGGTGGACAAAATCCGCGCCGTGGCTACGGGCAACCGTGGCATGCACCAGAATGTGCCCACAACGCCGGTAACAATCCTCTCCGCCACCGAAATCAAGTAAACACCCCGGCGGCGCTGCACCTGCCGGGAAGCGCCCGCCTCTCCACTCCATCCTCTAGAAAGCACAGACATGAGCAATCCCCAAGTCGAACTGCACGTGACCATCAACGTGGCTGACACCGCAACCCAGGGCGTGATCACCCTGGAACTGGACGCCGTGAACGCACCCAAGTCCACCGAAAACTTCCTGAACTACGTGAACCAGGGCTTCTACAACGGCACCATCTTCCACCGCGTGATCAAGAACTTCATGATCCAGGGCGGCGGTTTCGCTGCCGACATGAAGCAGAAGGAAACTGCTGCCCCCATCGAGAACGAAGCCAAGAACGGCCTGAAGAACGACAAATACACGATTGCCATGGCTCGCACCAGCGATCCTCACAGCGCAACTGCACAGTTCTTCATCAACACCGTGGACAACGGCTTCCTGAACCACACCGCTCCCACCGGCCAGGGCTGGGGCTACGCCGTGTTCGGCAAGGTCGTCAAGGGTGAAGAAGTCGTGGACGCCATCAAGAAGGTGCGCACCACTCGCAAGGGCTTCCACGACGACGTGCCTTTCGATGCCGTGGTGATCGACAAGGCGATCGCGATCTAACCCCCTGAGGCGCTGCGCGCCTTCCCCCAAGGGGGACGACGGCCTCGCTGCGAGGCGGCTCTTGCTTGCCGTCTCTCGCTCGGGGCCGTTATTGTTTTCAGGCTGCGTACCATCATCACATGACTGATTCTTCAGATCCCCGCACGACTGCTCCTCAGGTGGCGCAGCTGCAAGGCGCACCCGGCTGGCGAGCTATCGACTTTATTTCCGATCTGCATCTGCAGCCTTCGGAGCCGCAGACGGTTGAAGCCTGGCGCAGCTATCTGGCACGCAGCACGGCCGACGCCATCTTCATCCTCGGCGATCTGTTTGAAGTCTGGGTGGGTGACGATGCGCTCGATGAACCCGGCAGCTTCGAGGCCGAATGCGCAGCCGTTCTGCACGAGGCGGCGCAGCAGCGTCCGCTGTTCTTCATGGTCGGCAACCGCGACTTTCTGGCCGGTGACGAGTTTCTGCGCCGCAGCGGCCTGACCGGCCTTTCCGACCCGACGGTACTGCGCTGGGCAGGCCCCGGCATCCTGCTCAGCCATGGGGATGCACTGTGCCTGGACGATGTGGAGTACCAGCAATTCCGCGCTGTTTCGCGCTCCGCCGCCTGGCAGCAGCAATTGCTGGCCCAGCCCCTGGCCGTGCGCCGTGCGATCGGCAGATCGGCACGCAGCGAAAGCGAGCAACGCAAGCAAAGCGGCGCACCCTATGCGGATGCCGACGCGCAGATGAGCACCACCTGGATGCAGGCCGCGCAAGCGCCCTGGCTGATTCACGGCCATACCCATCAGCCCGCCGACCACGCGCTGGACGACGGGCAGTGGCGCATCGTGCTCAGCGACTGGCATATCGATGCAGATACCCATCGCAGCGAGGTGCTGCGTGTGACGCCCGAAGGCTGGCAGCGCATGCCGCCCGAGCTGGCCTGACGCACCGACCAATTGCCGCTATCTCATTCAGAGCTTCTTGCGCATGTCATTCATAGATTTCAGATTGAAAACCATCCAAACTCTATGAATAGCAAGCGCTATAAGCTATCAAATTTGCTGAACTGACAGACACGGAAAAGCCCGCCGTCCAAAGAACTGGAGCACCGGGCTTCCTTGTTTACGACCAGATCTCAAACCGAGATGGCTGAAGCCGAGCCTACCTGTTTGCGCAGCTCGAACTTCTGGATCTTGCCCGTGCTGGTCTTGGGCAGCTCGCCAAACACCACGGCGCGCGGAACCTTGTAGCCGGCCAGATGCTTTTTGCAGTGGGCAATGATGTCTTGCTCCGTGGTCTCGGCACCGGCCTTGAGTTCGATGAAGGCACAGGGCGTCTCGCCCCAGCGGGGATCGGGCTTGGCCACCACGGCCGCGGCCAGCACGGCAGGGTGGCGATAGAGCACATCCTCCACTTCTATCGAGGAGATGTTCTCTCCGCCCGAGATGATGATGTCCTTGCTGCGGTCCTTGATCTGGATATAGCCGTCGGGATGCTGCACCGCCAGATCGCCGCTATGAAACCAGCCTCCGCGGAAAGCCTCCTGCGTCGCCTGCGGGTTCTTGAGATAGCCCTTCATGGCGATATTGCCCTGGAACATGATCTCGCCCATGGTCTGGCCGTCGCGCGGCACGGGCTGCATGGTTTCGGGGTCCAGCACTGCGGCAGAGCGTTGCAGGTGGTAGCGCACGCCCTGGCGCGAGTTGAGACGAGCGCGCTCGCCGATGTCAAGCTGATTCCAGGCCTCGTGCTTGGCGCAGACCGTAGCCGGGCCATAGGTTTCGGTCAGGCCATAGACATGGGTAATGTCAAAGCCCATGGCCTCCATGCCTTCGATCATCGATGCAGGCGGCGCGGCCCCTGCCACCATGGCCTTGACGCCTGCGGGAACGCCCTGCTTCATCGCAGCCGGTGCATTCACCAGCAAGCTGTGCACAATGGGGGCGCCGCAGTAATGGGTCACGCCATGATTTCGAATGGCGTCGAACACCGCCTGCGCATCCACCCGGCGCAGGCAGACGTTGACAGCCGCGCGCGCTGCCACCGTCCAGGGGAAGCACCAGCCATTGCAATGGAACATGGGCAGCGTCCACAGATAGACGGCGTGCTTGGGCATGTCCCACTCCAGCACATTGCTGATGGCATTGTTGTGCGCGCCACGATGGTGGTAGACCACACCTTTGGGGTTGCCTGTAGTGCCGCTGGTGTAGTTCAGCGCAATCGCATCCCATTCGTCGCCGGGCCACTGCCAGTCGAAATCGGCATCGCCCTGGGCCACGAAGCTCTCGTAGTCGATGGCACCGATCTGCTCGGCCGCCTCGCCATAGACGCTGTCCTCGACCTGGATCACATAAATGGGTTCTGTGCCCTTGCGCAATTTGAGTGCCCTGGCCATCAAGGCCGCGAACTCGGGGTCCACGATCAAGGCCTTGGCCTCGCCGTGATCCAGCATGAATGCCAGGGTCTCGGCATCGAGCCGGGTGTTGAGCGTGTTGAGCACGGCACCGGCCATGGGCACGCCAAAGTGCGCCTCCACCATGGGCGGCGTATTGGGCAGCATTACGGCCACGGTGTCGTTCTTGCCAATGCCGATTCTCTGCAGGCTGCTGGCCAGCTGACGGCAACGCGCATAGGTTTGCGCCCAGCTCTGGCGCAAGTCGCCGTGAACAATGGCCAGGCGCTCGGGGTAGACCTCGGCCGTGCGGGCAATAAGGCTCAGCGGCGTCAGTGCAGCGTAGTTGGCGGTATTCGGGGCAAGGTTCAGATCGAAAGAACTTGTCATGTTTGTCTCCTGAACGTTTTTTACCCCAGCATCGGTCACGCCAGGCTTACAACCGAGCGCCATGCAGGCTTGTTGTGAGCCAGGTCAACTCAAATGCCCCCGCACCATCCATGCACATAAAAGCCAGACAAGCTAAAAGGTCATTGACCAGAACAGTACTTTCAACAGATTCTGAAAATCAATAAATTATTTTAAAATCATACACATAGAAATATCAGCACATAAACCGTCATTCCGATTCCAAGGACACTTCATGCAAGTCATCTATAAGACATCATTTATCTGACAGACCAATCGCCAGGACTTCGAATCGCTTTTAGAATGCGCAGATGTTTTGAGGACATGACTGCCTTCACTGGCAGTGCAAGACCGGCATCTCCGCCCTCACGGAGCCGATTGCAGACCTCGAAGCTGAGTGGCGGAGGAGACGTTTTAGAGGAGAGCCTGGCAATGACCCAGGCATCAGGAGACCTGAGCCTGCACCCATGGGTGCAGGCTTTTTTTTGCCCGCCTGCTCCATTCCTGCTGCGCCCTCGGCCATTGCCAAAAAGGCAGAATACGCGGGTGGCCATTCCCCAATCATTCATCCAAGAGTTGCTATCCCGCGTCGACGTGGTCGACATCGTGGGCCGCTATGTGCAGCTCAAAAAGGGCGGCGCCAACTTCATGGGCTTGTGCCCGTTCCATAGCGAGAAGTCGCCCTCTTTCACCGTCAGTCCCAGCAAGCAGTTCTTTCATTGCTTTGGCTGCGGCAAAAACGGCAATGCCATCGGCTTTCTGATGGAGCATGCCGGCATGGGCTTTGTCGAAGCCGTGCAGGAACTTGCCAATCAATGCGGTCTGCAAGTGCCGCAGGACGACATCAGTCCGGCCGAGCGCCAGCGCCAGGCGCAGCAAAAGCAGAAAGCCGAGACCCTGAGCGACTTGCTGGAAAAAGCCGGCGAGTCCTATCGCAAACAGCTCAAGGCCGCCCCCAAGGCTATCGAGTATCTGAAAAAGCGCGGCGTCTCGGGCGAGGTCTCCAAGCGCTTCGGCCTGGGCTATGCACCTGCAGGCTGGCATGGCCTGGCCAGCGTGTTCGCCGAATACGACAACCCCCAGCTCGAAGAATGCGGGCTGGTCATTGTGGGCGAGGATGACAGCCGCCGCTACGACCGCTTCCGCGACCGGCTCATGTTCCCGATTCGCAACGTCAAAGGCGAATGCATAGGCTTTGGCGGCCGGGTGTTTGGCGATGAAAAGCCCAAATACCTGAACTCCCCCGAAACCCCGGTCTTCCATAAGGGCCGCGAACTCTACGGCCTTTACGAGGCTCGCCAGGCCTTGCGCGACATGGGCTACGCCCTGGTCACCGAAGGCTATATGGACGTGGTGGCGCTGGCCCAGCTGGGCTTTGCCAATGCTGTGGCCACGCTGGGGACGGCCTGCACGCCCGAGCATGTGCAAAAGCTGTTTCGATTCACCGATGCCGTGGTCTTCAGCTTCGACGGCGACGGCGCGGGCCGGCGCGCCGCGCGCAAGGCGCTGGATGCGGCCCTGCCGCTGGCGACCGACACCCGCTCCATCAAATTCCTGTTCCTGCCTTCGGAGCACGACCCCGACAGCTTCATCCGCGAATTCGGCCCCGAGGCCTTCTCGCGCTATGTGGGCGACGCAACGCCACTGAGCCGTTTTCTCATCGAATCGGCCAGCGAAGGCTGTGACCTGGGCCAGACCGAGGGCCGAGCCCACATGGCCAGCAACGCCCGGCCGCTATGGTCGCTATTGCCCGACGGCGCTCTCAAGCGCCAGCTGCTCTCAGAAATCGCAGCCCTGGCCCAGTTGGACTCGCGCGACCTCTCCGATATCTGGGCGCAGGAGGCGGCACGCACCGCCCCCGTGGCCCGCCGCGCGCCTGCGCCCCCCGGCCCCCAGGCACCGGAATGGGATGCGCCTGCGGGCAACTGGGAAAGCGCTCCCGACTGGGCCGATGCTGCGGCACCGGCTCCCTCCTACCCGAGCCAGGGCAGCGGTGGCAACTGGTCGGGCCGCAAGGAATTTGGTCGCCCACGCAAGCCCTGGGGCAAGAAGGGTGAAGAGTGGAACCCACCACAACTGGGTCCGCGCCCCACGCCCGTCAGCCGCGAAGACCAGGCCGCACGCCTGCTGATGTGTCACATGGAGTTCATGGAAGAGATGACCCATGAGGATTTCGACGCGCTGGCGCGTTGCAATCAAAGCCATGCCCCCTTGTTCCGTTGGCTGGAGGCTCAGTTCACCGAATCCGGCCCGCGCTCCTGGGCGGTGCTGCGCGAGCAATTGCAAGGCTCACCCTGCGAGCCGCTTGCCCACAAGCTGATGAGCGGCGCCCATGCCAACCCCGAAGGCGAAGTGGACGAGTTGCGCAAGGAATTGCGCGGCACGCTCAATCTGATCCTGGTGGATCACCTCAAGCGCGAAGAAGCCAAGGCTCTCAAGGAGATTGCTACGGACCCCACTGCGGCAAGGCGCTACATTGAGTTTCAACAGCGGCGAAAAAATTTATCTGTAATTATTGGCTCCGCCTCTTGACATCTCTAAAAAAGGTATAATTTAAGGGATATAGGCAAGAGCGACAGCAACACCTCCGACCCGGGCACCGTGAAGAAATCACGTGATGGCAGCAACTGCATGGCCCATTTCTCGCAAGGATTGCATACCAAATGATCGCCCCAACATCTTGCCATGGAGTCTTTGTGCTCCACCGGACAGGCTAGGCCTGTTCTTGCGCCAGCTTTCATGGCGTTTGTTTGCATTTTCCGTTTTCCTTTGTGTGTTTGTGTGTGTTCGTACCGTGAGAGGTGTTCATGCCCGTTTCAAAGTCCGTGAAGTCCAAGCAGGCCCCAGAAGCTTCAGCAAAGCCCAAGACCTCTAAAACTTCCACTTCCGCAGCAGAGCCCGCGAAAAAGGCCAGTGCCAGCAGGCCTGCTGTGAAGAAGAGTGCTGCATCTGCAGCCGAAGCAAAGAAAGACACCACCGTGGTTACCAAGTCACAAGCCGAACTCAAAGCCATGGCCGATGCGCTGCTGGCGCAGGCAACTCCCAAGCGCGGCCGCAAGAAGGCCGAAGAAGACGACGACACAGCTGCCGCTCCCGCCGCCAAGAAGACTGTCGCCAAAAAGGCCCCTGCTGCCAAGAAGGCAGCCGCTGTCAAGGCCCCTGCTGCCAGTGCCGATGCCGACAAGGCTCCCGCCAAGCGCGGCCGCAAGCCCAAGGCCAAGGAGGCCGACGAGGACATGGATGATGCAGACCTGTCGGATATCGACAGCGATCTGGAAGGCGAAGTCGAAGAGGAGGCATCGACCGAAGCGTCTGCTGCTCCTGCCGAAAAGGCCAAGCCTCTGCGCATGAAGATCAGCAAGGCGAAGGAACGCGCCTTGATGAAGGAATTCGGCCTGGACGAAACCGTTCTGACCGAAGAGGAAATGAACACCCGCCGTCAGCGTCTGAAGATGCTGATCAAGCTGGGCAAGACCCGCGGCTACCTGACCCACGCCGAAATCAACGACCACCTGCCCGACAAGCTGGTCGATGCCGAAACGCTGGAAGTCGTGATCTCCATGTTGAACGACATGGGCGTGGCCGTGTACGAGCAGACTCCCGATGCGGAAACCCTGCTGCTGAACAACACCGGCCAGTCGGCCACCACCGAAGAGGAAGCGGAAGAAGAGGCCGAAGCGGCTCTGTCCACCGTGGACTCCGAATTCGGTCGCACCACCGACCCCGTGCGCATGTACATGCGTGAAATGGGTACCGTCGAACTGCTGACACGCGAAGGCGAAATCGAAATCGCCAAGCGCATCGAAGGCGGTCTGATGGACATGATGGAAGCCATCTCGGCCTCCCCCGCGACCATCGCCGAAATCCTCAACATGGCCGAGGAAATCCGCGAAGGCAAGGTTGTCATCTCCACCGTGGTGGACGGCTTCGTCAATGCCAACGAAAACGACGACTATGTGGCCGAAGAAGACTTCGACGAATACGACGAAGAAGACGACGACGACGGCAAGGGCGGCTCCAAGGCCCTGACCAAGAAGCTCGAAGAGCTGAAGAACGAAGCTCTGGGTCGCTTTGACTCCATGCGCGAGCTCTTCGACAAGATGCACAAGGTGTATGACAAGGAAGGCTACGGCACCGAGGCATACATGAAGGTGCAGAAGGCCATCACCGAAGAGCTGATGACCATTCGCTTCACGGCCAAGACCATTGAAAAGCTCTGCGATCTGGTGCGCGCCCAGGTGGACGACGTGCGCAAGAAGGAACGCGAGCTGCGCAAGATCATCGTGGACAAGTGCGGCATGCCGCAGGAGCAGTTCATCAAGGACTTCCCACCCAACCTGCTGAACCTGGACTGGGTCATCAAGCAAGTGGCGGCAGGCAAGAACTACAGCGCCGTGCTGGAGCGCAACATCCCGCCCGTGCAGGAGCTGCAACAGAACCTGATCGACCTGCAGGCCCGCGTGGTTGTGCCTCTTGAAGAGCTCAAGCACATCAACAAGCGCATGAACAGCGGCGAGCGCGCCAGCCGCGACGCCAAGAAGGAAATGATCGAGGCCAACCTGCGTCTCGTGATCTCCATCGCCAAGAAGTACACCAACCGCGGTCTGCAATTCCTGGATCTGATCCAGGAAGGCAATATCGGCCTGATGAAGGCCGTGGACAAGTTCGAATACCGTCGCGGCTACAAGTTCTCGACCTATGCGACCTGGTGGATTCGTCAGGCCATCACGCGCTCCATCGCAGACCAGGCCCGCACGATCCGCATCCCCGTGCACATGATCGAGACCATCAACAAGATGAACCGCATCTCGCGCCAGCACTTGCAAGAGTTTGGTTTCGAGCCCGATGCGTCCATCCTGGCAGCCAAGATGGAGATCCCCGAGGACAAGATCCGCAAGATCATGAAGATCGCCAAGGAGCCGATCTCGATGGAAACCCCCATCGGCGACGACGACGACTCCCACTTGGGCGATTTCATCGAAGACGGCAACAACACGGCGCCTATCGATGCCGCGATGCAAGCCGGTCTGCGCGATGTGGTCAAGGACATCCTCGACGGCCTGACGCCTCGCGAAGCCAAGGTGCTGCGCATGCGCTTCGGTATCGAAATGTCCACCGACCATACGCTGGAAGAAGTCGGCAAGCAGTTTGACGTGACGCGCGAGCGTATCCGTCAGATCGAAGCCAAGGCGCTGCGCAAGCTCAAGCACCCTTCGCGCTCCGACAAGCTGCGCAGCTTCATCGATTCGCTGTAAAGCTGGCTCTGCGGAATCGGCCCGCCGGTTCCTTGAACCTCAAAGCCCCGACCTGCCCCAGGTCGGGGCTTTTTCGCATGCAGCCCAGGTCAGCAAGCCTTCGCTTGCGGCCAAACACGCCAAAAGACACATAACAACGGAGACACACATGGACACCATCCAAGCAAACCGCTTTCCGACACGGCGCCAGTGGCTGGGCTATTCCGGCGCCTTGCTGGCCACGCCTTTGGCGGCCATGGCCACCCAACCCCAGCGTCTGGGGCCACAGCTGCGCATCGTGATCCCCGCCAATCCGGGCGGCGGCTGGGACCAGACCGGCCGCGCCCTGGGCGCAGTGCTGACCAGCAGCGGGGCGGTGGACAAGGTCATTTATGAAAACATCGGCGGCAAGGGCGGCACCATAGGCTTGGCCGAGTACACCAAGCGCTATGGCAACGACCCCAACAGCCTGCTGATCGGCGGCATGGTCATGGTCGGCGCCCTGGCACTGGACAAGAAGTCTGCAGAGCTGCATCAGGTGCAGCCCCTGGCGCGCCTGACCAGCGACTATCTGGTGGTGGCCGTGCCCGCCGACTCGCCGCTTGCCAACCCCAGGGCACTGGCCAAGGCCATGCGCGAGAACCTGCCCGCACTGACCATTGCCGGAGGCTCTGCAGGCGGTGTGGACCATATGTACGCGGGCATGCTGGCCCGCCTGGCCAAGGCCAATGCGGAGCAACTGCAATACAAACCCTTTGCCGGCGGTAACGATGTGCTCCAGGCCCTGCTGCAAAAGCAGGTTCAGGTGGGAATCTCGGGTTACAGCGAGTTCAGAGAAGCCTTGCAGGCGGGCAAGCTGCGCGCCCTCGGTATTTCGTCACGCCGTGCCATGTTCGGCATTGCCTCCATGCGCGACCAGGGTCTGGATGCTGAAATGTCCAACTGGCGTGCCGTCTTTACAGGCAAGAATCTGCCGGCAGAGCGCGCCCAGCAACTGCTGGCGGCTATCGACCATGCAAGCAACCAGGACAGCTGGAAGCAAGCCCTGGTCAGCAATAATTGGAACTCTTCTTGGCAAACCGGCAAGGCACTGCATGAATTTCTGGAGGTCGAAACCTCCACTGCCCAGCTGATGACCTATCTGCTCAAGCTCAAGAGCTGAGCCTCTTTGCGAGATAGCCACATGAACATGGCCAACCACACCGCTGCATCCTCCCGCCTGTCCATTGCCGTCATGGGTGCGGGCTCGGTGGGCTGCTACTTTGGCGCGCTGCTGGCACGCGCCGGCCACCCAGTCACGCTGATCGGTCGGGCATCGCATATGCAGGCCATCAGCCAGCACGGGCTGCGACTGCAGACGGCCACAGAAGATCTGAACATCCCCATCACCACCAGCACCGAAGCCAGTGCCGTGGCAGGTGCCGATGTGGTGCTGTTCTGCGTGAAATCCACCGACACCGAAGCAGCTGCTGCACAGATCAAGCCCCACCTGGCTGCACACACCCAGGTACTGAGCTTGCAGAACGGCGTGGACAACGACCGGCGCCTGCGCCAGGTGCTGGGTCAGCAGCCGGTGGCTGCTGCCGTGGTCTATGTCGCCACCGCCATGGCCGGTCCGGGCCATGTGCGTCACTTCGGCCGGGGCGAACTGCTCATCGCCCCCTGTCCGCAGGGCAACGAGATTGCACTCCAGTTCAGCGCAGCAAACATCCCCACCCAGACCTCGGTCGGCGTGCTGACAGCACTCTGGCAAAAACTCATCATCAACTGCGTGTACAACGCACTCTCCGCCCTCACCCAGCAACCCTATGGCTGGCTGATCGCGCAGCATGGCGTACCTGCAGTCATGCAAGATATTGCCGCCGAATGCAAGGCCGTGGCTCTGGCCGACGGCGTGCTGCTGCCGGCCTCCGTGGACGAGGCTGTAGCGGCCATAGCGCACACCATGCCTCGGCAGCTCTCTTCCACGGCCCAGGATCTCGCGCGCGGCAAGCCCACGGAAATCGACCATCTCAACGGCTATGTGGTGCGACGCGGTCAAGCCCTGGGCATTGCCACGCCGATCAACCATCTGCTGCAGGTGCTGGTGCAACTCAAGCAAATGTCGACTCAAAAGCAGGAACTATGATTTCCATAGCTGCTTGCTCTGACGAATCAACGGTCAGAGTCAATTTTTACACCTAGAAACACCTGAGCCAGTACTAACACTTCCGGCATGACTCGCCATCCCGTCCCGAAGGCTGCTTCAGTTCTACCCCTATTGCTACAAACCCTGAAGCAAGCGAGTCTTCTCCCTGATTCGTGGCTGACCCGCAACACTTGCGCGCTGTTTGCGGCCTTTATCACTTCAAGGCGTTGCAGTCGAAGATTTGAAGCTACTAAACTTGTAGCAAAATAAATTAACCGCTATAGTCCATTGGACATGGCACTGAAAGCGCCTAGTGCGCCCAGCTCGACAACATCATTGCGCAAGGAGAAGCGTCCATGAGCTCCAAGGAAAACGCCGCCATCAACCAGCTGTTCGAGAAGCTCGAATGCCGCTATGCGCTGCGCGTGCTGTGGGCTTTGCGGGATGGTCATCCCCAGACCTTCCGACTGCTGCAAGACAGTGTGGGCGGCATCACCCCCAACACCTTGAACACCCGTATCAAGGAGCTGCGCGAGTGCGGCCTGCTCGAGCATGGCAGCGACGGCTACACCGTCACCCTGACCGGGCAGGATCTGCTCAAGCGCCTGTCCGATGTACAAGCCTTTGCCAACCGCTGGGTTGCCGCGCGCGCCAAGAAGTAAGCCTTGCCGCTATTGCGTCCGGGGGACTGGTAGCAAGCGGGTGCACCACTATCATCCAAGGGCCCCAAGCGTGCTTGGCGGGCCCTTTTTTCCATCGCCTTTTTCTGCTTTGCGCTGAAAGGAAATCATCATGGCATTCAACACTACTGCCTCCGGCCTGCAATACGAAGACACCGTCGTGGGCGAAGGCGCCGAAGCCAAAGCCGGTCAGAGCGTCACCGTGCACTACACCGGCTGGCTCTACAACAACGGCGTTCAAGGCGCCAAGTTCGACTCCAGCAAGGACCGCAACGATCCTTTCGTCTTCCCCCTGGGCGCCGGCATGGTCATCAAGGGCTGGGACGAAGGCGTGCAGGGCATGAAGGTGGGAGGCCAGCGCACGCTGCTAATTCCCGCTGCCCTGGGCTATGGTGCACGCGGCGCCGGTGGCGTGATCCCGCCCAACGCCACGCTGAAGTTCGACGTGGAACTGCTGGCTGTCTAAAAAACAGGCTGGTTCATCAAAAAAGCGGCTCTCTGAGGCCGCTTTTTTTGCGAGAGGCTCGGCACAGATGGTGCCTATGTCTCATCCGCCTCAAACAGCGCCCTGTGCAACGATGTATAGGCCTTGTCACCCGCAGCATCTCGTATGCGGGGAGCCAGCTCTGCCAGTTGCTCATAACCCATGGCCGCCTCCACCGCCAGATTCAGCCTGAAGCCCTTGAGCCCAAGAGCCCCCGTGATGGACACCGCTATCGGATAGGCCCTCTGGTAGCGCCTCTGGGCGCTGCCAGGGTCGACGCCAGCAGCTGCCAACGACGCCGAACTGCTTTTTGAGAGCGAAGATGCATGGGCCTGTGCTGCTGCTGCATCGGCCGCGACGGAGGACTCTCTCGTGGCCAACCAGCCCTTGCCGACCAGCGCCAGAATATCGTCCTTGTTCACCCCCAGCGCCGAGGTCGCCTCCAGCACCTGCATGAGGCTGCGATGACCGTCAAACAGCAGAAAGGCCGAGCGCAGCCGCTGGCTCAGATCGGCATGGCGCTCCTTGAAGGCCACCTGGCCCTCGGGTGTTTTGACTAGATACATCGACCCTGCCCTCTGTGCATTGAATTACTTTCCGCCCTGCAGGGTGGCAGTTATGGCTGCAGCTGAAAAGCGGGTTTTCCTGCAACTCTGGTCCACCCATGCTCCAGATCAGCTCACGGCGGATATTCAGCAGAAAACTACCTCGAACCCGACTCAAAAGATCGCTGAAGGCCATTAAATCAAGAGTTTTTCAAACTCTCGCCCGCCGCTGCTCCCACCAGCTGACGAGCAATGTGGTAACCAAGCCCGCCGGCACGCCAAACACTCCGGCCGAGATGGGCTGAATACCCCACCAGAGTGCCTCGCCACGGAGGACCGACGGCAGCACCCCCTGCAGCCCAGGCACATGAGAGACCATGTAGTACACCGTCACGGCCAGGCCCAGCAACATGCCGGCCACCGCACCACGGCGTGTCGTGCCGCGCCAGAAGATGCCCAGCACCATGGCCGGCACGAAAGCAGAGCCTGCCAGAGAGAAGGAGGCCGAGACCATGGGAAGAATGTCCGAAGAGCGCCGAGCAGCCACAAAGGCCGCCGACAGCGCCACCAGCAGCAATGCGAACTTGGAGAGAATCACGCGCTGCTCGGGCGAGACACGCCGCTTGCGCGTATCCAGGCGCTGGCGTTCCTGGAAGTAGAGATCCCGTACCAGGGCATTGCTGATCGTCAGCAGCAGACCGTCGGCCGTGGACAATGCCGCCGCCAACCCGCCCGCAGCCACCAGACCGGAGAGGACATAAGGCATGCCGCCCAGCTCGGGCGTGGCCAGCATGATGAGGTCGGCGCCCATGCGGATCTCGCCAAACTGCAAGATGCCGTCGCCATTGATGTCCTCGACGGCCAGCAACGAGCTGTCGACCCTGGACCACTGCGCTATCCAGTTGGGCAAGGCATCGAAATGCGTGCCCACCAGATTGCTCATGACCTCGAACTTGACCAGCACAGCCAAGGCCGGTGCGCCAAGATACAGCAGGCCGATAAAGAACAGCGACCAGGCCACCGAGGTACGCGCCGCCGACACCGAGGGAACCGTGAAGTAGCGTGTGAGCAGATGCGGCAGCCCGGCCGTGCCGACCATCAGGCAGAACATCAGCGCCAGAAAGTTGCGCCGACTTTCCTCGTAGGCCCGCTGCTCGGCCGGCGAGCCATCCGGATCCCCTGCGAAAGGCTGACTTTGCAGCGGCATGCCACCCAAGGGCCTGGCCCGCTCATAGGCCTCGTGCAACTCACGGCTCCAGAGCTCGCGCGCCGCCGCCTCGTCCTTGGGCATGGCGGCCAGCTCCCGACTGGCAGCCATGATGGCGCCGATATTGCCGCTGCTGGTGCGCAGCTCGCGGATATGCTCGCTCAAAGCCTGGCGTTCGGCCGCCAGCACATTGGGCACATCGCGCAGCTTGGCCTGCAGCACCTGAGCGCGGGTGCGGTAGGCCTCCAGCACCGACTGCTCGGCTTCCGAGGAAAGCAACTGCTGCTCCATGGCGCCAATCTTGCCCAGTTGCTGGCTATAGGCCAGTTGCGCCCAGGGGTTGCCCAGCTGCTTGTAGGCCAGCCAGGAGACAGGCAGCATGAAGGCCAGCAATATGACCACGTATTGCGCCACCTGGGTCCAGGTGATCGCCCGCATGCCGCCCAGGAACGAGCACAGCAGCACGCCGCCCAAGCCCAGCATGATGCCGATCTCGAACTGCACGCCGGTCAGGCGCGCGGCAATCAGGCCCACACCATAGATCTGCGCCACCACATAGGTGAAGGAGCAGGTAATGGCAGCCAGCGCGGCAATGATGCGCGGCCAACGTCCGCCATAGCGCGCCTGAAAGAAATCCGGCACGGTATAGAGATTCATGGCCCGCAGATAGGGGGCAATCAGCATGCCGACCAGGCAGAACCCACCCGTCCATCCCAGGACATAGGCCAGTCCGCCGGGCTGCGTACCGGTTCCCGAAAAGCCTTGCAGATAAAGCGCACCGGAGAGGCTGATGAACGAGGCTGCGCTCATCCAGTCGGCAGCAGCCGCCATGCCGTTGTAGAAAGGAGGAATGCGTCGGCCGGCGACGAAATACTCCTCGGCATCGCTGGTGCGCGAATACACGCCGATGGCCGCGTACACCATCACCGTGGAGAACAGGAAGATGGGCCCGATCCAGTGGCGAGAGAGCCCGCGCTCCTCGGCCCAGAGCATGGTCAGCAGAAAGCCTGCCGTTCCCAGCACATAGAGAAACAGGATGCGATGCAGCCGCCAGTGATAGGCACGGCTCAGAACTGGCCGCTCAGGCATGAGGGTCGGTGGCGGCGAGAGAGGCTTGGTGAGCCGCGGCCCGCTTGTGGGCCTCGTCACGCGCCTGCTGGCGTTCAAAATAATCCATGGCCACACAATAGACCACGATGATGAGCAGGAACATCAGGACCGCCCCTTGGGCCGCCATCCAGTAGGCCACGGGCCAGTCGGGCACCAGCGCCTGGATATCGCGCGCAAAGTAGCAGGTGCCAAATGAAGACACCACCCAGACGCTCAGCAGCAAGGCCTTGAGTCTCAGGTGGTGCGTATCGTGCAGATCCGGCGGGAAGGTGACTTCCACCGGATTGCCAAAAGCGTCGAATGCCTGTCGCGGGGCATCCGACACGGCATCGTCATGCGTAGGCGCGTGATGCGTCTGCACGGCGATGCAGCGGCTTATTCAGCCAGCTTCTGCCAGGTGGAGACCACGCTGTCAGGGTTCAGAGAGATGGACGAGATACCTTCGTCGGCCAGCCACTTGGCAAAGTCGGGGTGGTCCGAAGGGCCCTGGCCGCAGATGCCCACATACTTGTTCTGGTCGCGGCAGGCCTTGATGGCACGGGCCAGCAGCCTCTTGACGGCGGGGTCACGCTCGTCGAAGTCGGCGGCCAGCAGCTCCAGACCGGAGTCGCGGTCCAGGCCCAGGGTCAGCTGGGTCAGGTCATTGGAGCCCACGGAGAAGCCGTCGAAGTATTCGAGGAACTCCTCGGCCAGCACGGCGTTGGAAGGCACTTCGCACATCATGATCAGCTGCAGGCCGTTCTCGCCGCGCTTGAGGCCGTTTTCGGCCAGCAGCTCGGTCACGCGCTTGGCCTGGCCCAGGGTACGCACGAAGGGGATCATGATCTTGACGTTGGTCAGACCCATGTCCTCACGCACGCGGCGCAGGGCTTCGCACTCCATCTTGAAGGCTTCGCCGAACTCGGCCGAGATGTAACGCGCTGCACCGCGGAAGCCCAGCATGGGGTTCTCTTCCTCGGGCTCGTAACGGCTGCCGCCGATCAGCTTGCGGTATTCATTGGACTTGAAGTCGGACATGCGCACGATCACGGGCTTGGGCCAGAAAGCTGCGGCAATCGTTGCCACGCCTTCGGTCACCTTGTCGACGTAGAAAGCACGGGGCGAAGCATGGCCGCGGGCCACGGACTCGACCGCCTTCTTCAGATCGGCGTCAACGGCGGGGTAGTCCAGGATGGCCTTGGGGTGCACGCCGATGTTGTTGTTGATGATGAATTCCAGGCGGGCCAGACCCACGCCCTCATTGGGCAGCTGGGCAAAGTCGAAGGCCAGCTGGGGATTGCCCACGTTCATCATGATCTTGGTGGAGATGCTGGGCATCTCGCCGCGCTTGACCTCGGTCACCTCGGTTTCCAGCAGACCGTCATAGATCTTGCCGGTATCGCCTTCCGCGCAGGACACGGTGACCAGTGTTTCGGCCTTGAGCAGATCGGTCGCGTTGCCGCAGCCCACGACGGCAGGGATGCCCAGCTCGCGTGCAATGATGGCTGCGTGGCAGGTGCGGCCACCACGGTTGGTGACGATGGCCGAAGCCTTCTTCATGACGGGCTCCCAGTTGGGGTCGGTCATGTCGGTCACCAGCACGTCGCCGGCCTGCACCTGATCCATCTGCGAGATGTCGGACACCAGACGCACGGGGCCGGTACCGATCTTCTGGCCGATGGCGCGGCCTTCGGCCAGCACGGTGCCCGTGCCCTTGAGCTTGTAGCGCAGCTCGGCCTGGCCCTTGGCCTGGCTCTTCACAGTTTCAGGGCGCGCCTGCAGGATGTAGAGTTGGCCGTCGGTGCCGTCCTTGCCCCACTCGATGTCCATGGGGCGGCCGTAATGCTGCTCGATCACCAGAGCGTAATGCGCCAGTTGCTGCACTTCCTCGTCGGTCAGCGAATAGCGGTTGCGAAGCTCGTGGGCCACATCGGTGGTCTTGACCAGCTTGCCGTCGGCAGCCTTTTCCTCGGGTGTGGCAAAAATCATCTGGATCAGCTTGGAGCCCAGATTGCGGCGGATCAGCGCCTTGTTGCCAGCCTTGAGCATGGGCTTGTGCACATAGAACTCGTCGGGGTTCACGGCGCCCTGCACCACGGTCTCGCCCAGGCCGTAGCTGGAAGTGATGAAGACCACTTCCTCGAAACCGGATTCGGTGTCGATGGTGAACATCACGCCGGCAGCGCCCTTGTCGGAGCGCACCATGCGCTGCACGCCGGCGGACAGGGCCACCACATCGTGCTCGAAGCCCTTGTGCACGCGGTAGGAGATGGCGCGATCGTTGTACAGCGATGCGAACACTTCCTTCATCTTGTGCAGCACGTCTTCGATACCCACCACGTTCAGGAAGGTTTCCTGCTGGCCGGCAAACGATGCATCGGGCAGGTCTTCTGCCGTGGCGGAAGAACGCACGGCGAACGATGCCTCGGCATTGCCGCCTTGCAGACGGGCAAACTCGTCACGGATGGCCTGTTCCAGATCGGCAGGGAAAGGCTGGTTTTCCACCATGGCGCGGATTTCCGCGCCCACAGCGGCCAGAGCGCGGACATCGTCCACGTCCAGGGCAGCCAGCTTGGCGGAGATCTTGCCAGCCAGACCTTCAAATGCCAGGAACTCGCGGAATGCATGAGCCGTGGTGGCAAAGCCGGTAGGCACGCGCACGCCCTGGGGCAGCTGCGAGATCATTTCGCCGAGCGAGGCATTCTTGCCGCCTACGGACTCGACATCAGACATTCTCAGTTTTTCAAACGGAACGACCAGAGCGGTCGCTTCGAACAGTTGAGACATGGGAAGCTCCAAAGTTAAAAACCGGTACGCAGGCGGCTCTGGGCTGAATGGCCAGGGGCACGCGAACCCATGCTGCTTGAGTGCAGTGCTTTGCTGTTCTGGATGTCGACCGTCAACGAGCATGGGCTTGAATTTGGGAATAATGGGCGCCATTGTAGGCTGAGCCGGCGAGCGTCGCGTGGCTCAAACCAGATTCAGAGTCCGGGACATGGCATTGCTTGCACAGGTCCCACCTAATAACTGCGCGCACCATGCATACCCATACGATTTTTGTCATTTCTGACGGCACAGGCATTACGGCCGAGACCTTCGGCACGGCCATCATGGCCCAGTTCGAGAGCAAGCCGAGGCTGATTCGCATCCCCTTTGTGGACTCGATGGACAAGATTCATCAGGCCGTGCGCCAGATCAACCATGTGGCCGAGGTGGAGAAGAGAAAGCCCATCATCTTCACCACCCTGGTCAATCAGGAGATGCTGGAATTCCTTGAAGCCAACTGCAAGGGCAAGCTGTTCGACATGTTCGGCACCTTTGTGCGCCCGCTGGAGGTGGAACTGGGCCAGAAGTCGCTGCACCGCGTGGGCCGCTTTGCCGACATCAGCGAGAGCAAGGAATATCTGGAGCGCATGGAGGCCATCAACTACACGTTGGCTCACGATGACGGCCAGACCCATGCCGACCTGAGCGGCGCCGACGTGATCCTGGTGGGCGTCAGCCGCTCGGGCAAGACGCCAACCAGTCTGTACCTTGCCATGCAGTTTGGCCTCAAGGTGGCCAACTATCCACTGATTCCCGAAGACTTCGAGCGCAAGCAACTGCCGCCCGCGCTGGAGCCCTACCGCAAAAAGCTGTTTGGCCTGACGATTCAGCCCGAGCGCCTGTCCAGCATCCGCAACGAACGCCGCCCCGACTCCAAGTACGCCAGCCTGCCCAACTGCCGCTACGAGGTGGCCGAGGCCGAGGCCATGATGCGCAGAAGCGGCATCGAGTGGCTGTCCAGCACCACCAAGTCGATCGAAGAGATTGCCACCACCATCTTGCAGGAGGTGCTGCCGCAGCACCTCGGCCATTGACGGATAGTCCCCAAAACAGGCCCTGGGGATTTGCCCGGGCCTGTATTGACGGAGCACACGATCCGGCTATTTCTTCCGCGCCCCCAGCGGACAGGTGCTCAGGCCTGCCAGCGAATACAGCGGGCAGAAGCGCAGCAGACCGGTAGCCAGGGGAATCACCCCCAGCCAGCCCCACCATCCAATGCTGCCAATCGCCGCCAGGACGATCAGTGCCAGGCCCAGGGCAATGCGAAGTATGCGGTCCAGACCGCCGACGTTGAATTTCATGCTGACTCCCTGCGTTGCAGGCATTCGGATGGAATGCCGGATTCAATATACTTTGAAGTAGTATATTTTTTTATATATTGATTGCAATCTGCTGGGGCGCGGCATCCGTGACGAGCATTGTTTTCTTGCGCCAGCGCAAACAAATGTCGATGAGCGAGGCCGCAGGCCCTCTTGCTCGGATCAGCTTTGTGGTGGCCAGTTCAGCTGGGCCTGCTGCGGCAGCTCCTGCAGCAGATAGTCCACCAGGGCGCGGACCTTGGCCGGCACATATTGACGGTCCTTGAAGCAGGCAAAGAAGTCCAGCGGAGCATCCTCGAACTGCAACTGCCCCTTGCGCGCCGGCTTGAGTGCCAGCGGCACCAGCCGCCCCCTGCGCAGCTCCTCATGGACGATGAAGCTGCCGGCCCATGCGATACCGCCACCGGCTGCGGCAAATTCCACGAGGGCATCGATATCGCTGCCTATGGCCGCTATCTTCTGCTGCGGGTCGGTGCGCTGGCCATCGCGCAGAAAGGGCCAGCGCATAAGCCTGCCGTCGCGCTCTCGCCGATACAGCAGACAGGCATGCCCGAGCAACTCCTGTGCCGTCTGCGGTCGGCCGTGCTTGTGCAGATACTGCGGCGAGGCACACAGAATGCGCGGCACCGAGGCCAGCAACCGTACCGACATGCCGGGCTCCAGCACATCGCGGTAGCGCACGCTGATGTCCACATCCTCCTTGAGCACGTCCACATGCCGGTCCGTGATCAAGAGCTCCAGCTCCAGCCGCGGATGCAGCGCGGTAAACGCCGGCAGCAGCGGCGCCAGCACATGGCGGCCGAAGGCGGCCATGCAGGCAATACGCAAGCGGCCTTGCAGCTCTCCATGAATCAGCGAGAGATCGGACTGGGCCTTTTCAAGCTCGTCTAGCACCGGAGCGACGCGCGCCAGATAGCGTTCGCCGGCCTCGGTCAAGGCCATGGATCGGGTGGTGCGGGTGATCAGGCGCGTGCCCAGTTCGCGCTCCAGCCTTGCGATGTTCTGGCTGGCTGCGGCGGGCGAAATGCCCAGCTGGCGCGCAGCCGAGGCGATGGAGCCGCCCTCCAGCGCTTTGACAAAGGTTTCTATGGCTCGCAGATTCGGCATGACTGCGAATGTATCCCCAATTCAATTCGAAAGTTCTGCTTATGAGTGCAACAAGCCCCGGGCCTCTACCGCCGACTGCCGGTGATGCTTACAGTTCAGCCCTGTTTCCCATCCATGCATTCGGCCCGAACCGCTGGCAGACCCACTCCCGCCGCGACAACGCCGAATGCATTTCCTACATCGCTTTCATGAATTCTTCTACCAGCTCTTCCCCATCAAGACTTTCGGCGCTGAAGCTGCACCGGCGCTACACACCATTTGTCTTTGCGTTTTTCATGGCCGGCATCATGGCGTTCCTGATGTGCTGCACCATCGTGGCGGCCAATACCGGCTTTGACAGCGGCTATGTGCGGCGCGTGTTCAGCGCCTATGCGCTGGCCATGCCGGTGGCATTTTTCTGCGTGATGATGGTCAGGCCGCTGGTGCTCAAGCTGGTCGCGCTGACCGTGCATACACATTGATACCCAAGTCATGAGCTATTGAATCTGAAGCAGCCTGCGCATGACCGGCTTCAGAATTCAATTCAATCTACTGAAATCTCAGGCAGGCAAAGCGGTATCTGCTACGAAAATATATTGCAGCGCGCCGTCGCTGCTGTGCACTGGATCGCACTGCATGCCCCAGACCTGGCGCACCAGCGCAGGCTGCAGCAGATCCAGCACCGCACCGTGGTGCACTCCGGCATCACCGCCCAGCACCAGCACATCGTCGGCATAGCGCAACGCCAGGTTCAGATCGTGAATCACCGCCACCACCCCCACACCCTGCTGCCCGGCCCAATGGCGCAGCAGGCGCATGGCATGGTGCTGATGGGCCAGATCGAGAGCAGCGGTGGGCTCGTCCAGCAGCAGCCAGCGCGCCGCTCCGTCGGCGGGCGGTTGCCAGATCTGCGCCAGCGCCCTGGCCAGATGAGTGCGGGCCCGCTCGCCGCCCGACAGCGTGTTGATGCTGCGCTGCGCCAGATGATCGACTCCAGTCAGCGCCATGGCCTGCGCCCCAATCTGCGCCTCATCGGTACCGGGCTGATGACGATGCGGATAACGCCCCAGCTCCACCACCTCCTGGGCCGTGAAGTCAAAGGCCACGCTGCAATCCTGGGGCATGACGGAGCGCCGACGTGCCAGGCCCTCCATCGCATGCCCGGACAGCTCCAGCCCGTCGAGCAGAACCTGCCCCGACTGAGGCGCGCGCTCGCCCACCAGCATGGACATCAGCGTGGACTTGCCCGCGCCATTGGGGCCGAGGATGGCGGTAAAGCGCCCGGCCGCAATCCGTACATCCACCGTCGCCAGGCGCGGCCCCTTGGCCACGCCGACGCCCAGATTGCGGCATTCGAGGCTGGACGGACTGTGGTGCGCACTCATACCTTGCTCCTGAACTGACGCAGCATGGCCAGAAACAGCGGCACACCGATAAATGCGGTGAGCACGCCCAGCGGCAGCTCGGCCGGCTTGACGATGGTGCGCGCCACGGCATCGGCGCTGACCACCAGCGCCGCCCCCAGCAGGGCCGAGCCCGGCAGCACCACGCGATGATCGGGACCGGCAATCAGCCGCACCCAGTGCGGCGCGACCAGGCCGATGAAGCCGATGATGCCCGTGGTCGCGGTCACGGCGCCCACGGCCAGCGCAGCCACCATCACGGCGCGGCGCTTGGTTTTCTCGACGGCCACGCCGAGCAGATTGGCCTGGGCCTCGCCAAGAGCGATCGCATTCAGCGGCCTGGCCAGCGCCAGCGCCGCCGCCGCGCTGACGGCCACGGCCGCCGACACCAGGGCTACCGCACTCCAGCGCGAGGCACCCAGGCTGCCCAGCAGCCACATCTGCAGATTGCGCAGCTGCTCGTCCGTCGACACAAAGCTCAGAAAGCCCAGTCCGGCACCGGCCAGCGCATTGATGGCAATGCCGGCCAGCAGCATCAGGCCGATGCGGGTCATGCCCTGGACCTGGCCCAGTACATAAACCACGGCGGTCACGGCCAGACCGCCGCCAAAAGCCATGGCCACCAGGGCCCAGCTGCCCAGATGACGCGGCAGCCAGGGCAGATACAGGCCGCCCAGCACGATGGTGATGCCGGCAGCCAGGGCTGCGCCGCTGCTCACGCCGATCAGCCCGGGGTCGGCCAGCGGATTGCGAAACAGCCCCTGCATCAACGCGCCGGCCAGCCCCAGTCCGGCTCCGGCCGCTACGCCCATGAGCAGGCGCGGCAGGCGGATATTGAGAAAGACCAGATGCTCGGGGCCGCTGTCCACGGCAGCGCCAAAAAGACTGCGAAGCCCGTCCCAGACAATCCCTGGCAGTTGCCCCGGTGCAATGGCATAGGCCCCGCTGGCACTGCCCCACACCATGGCCAGCAACACCAGAGCCGCCCCCAGCAGCAGGGCTGCGCTGCGGCTGAGCCGGCCAGCCGGCGTGCGCCAGCGCGATGCGACAGGCAGCTCGACTGCTGGCTTTGGCACCACGCTCCCCATGCTTGCGCCCATGCTCAGGCCACCCACTGCAGAGCGCGCATATGCAGCGCCTGCACAGCGCTGGGCAAGCGCGGACCAAAGCCCAGCAAATGACTGGCTTCCAGTGTCACCAGTGCCTTCTTTGCATAGGCGGGCGTCATGGCCAGCTCGGGCCGCTTCCAGAAGGCGGCCTCTCCGCCCAGTGCTTCAATGCCTTGCGTGGTGTTGATGATGACCTCGGGCGCCGCGCTGGCCATGGCTTCGGCAGTCAGGGGCTTGTAGCCGTCGAACTGGTCGATGACATTGACACAGCCCGCGTACTGGATCAGCGCATTGGCTGCAGTGCCCTTGCCTGCCACCTGCGGACTGCCGCTGTGCGAGAGCACAAACAGCACGCGCGGCTTGCGCTGGGCCTTGGCCACTTGAGCCTGTACGCTGCTCCACTGCGCATCGAGCTGGGTCAGCAGCTTGTCGGCCTCGCTGGAACGACCTGTCTCGCGTCCCACGACCTTGACCTTTTCCTGCACTTCGGCCCAGTTGTGCCTGGCCGCAACCAGCGATACACGCACGCCGGCCTGACGGATCTGATCGAGCACCACGGGAGGTCCGGCCTCGCTGGTTGCGATCACCGCATCGGGCTTGAGCGAGAGCAGGCCTTCGGCCGAGAGCTGGCGCACATAGCCGACCTTGGCGATTTTTTGCGCTGCTTCGGGGAAAAGGCTGGTGGTGTCGGTGCCCACCAGCAGGCTCTGGGCATTGAGCAGATAGACCACCTCGGTCAGCGCGCCGCTGAGCGACACCAGCCGTTTCGCTCCAGGCGCGGCAGCGGCGGTCTGTGCCAGGGCCGGCAGGGCCGTACCCGCCATGGCCGCGCCCAGCCAGTGCAGACCCTGGCGTCGGGAAATGCCTTGTGTGCTCATGCGGCCTCCGCCACTGCGGTCTTGCGCGGCAGGCCGGCCACCAGATCGCGCCAGCCTTGCAGCTCGGGCTGGCCGGGCTTGCGCTCGCCAAAGAACATGGCCATGTTGTTGCCTTCGGCATCAAAGGCCTCAACCGAGGTCACCACGCCATCGCTGGTGGGTTTGCGCACCACCCAGACATTGGCGATCAGGTCGGTGCGCAGATGCAGGTTGAAGCCCTTGTCCAGCACATTGATCCAGCGCACGCCGTCCTTGCCGTCCATGGGCTGGATATTGCACACGGGGCCGGTATGGATCTGGATGCAACCGCTGCTGCCCACAAACACCATGATGGAGACACCGTCCACCGCCGCATCGCCCAGCAGCTGAGCGACAGCGTCGGTGCTCAGGCGCTCGCAGTACTGAGGCACCAGACGGAAGGCCTGCTGGCGCTCGGCTCCGAACCTGCGCAGCATCTCGAAAAACTCATGCGTGTCCTGCATATCGGTCCAGGCCTGGGTCAGCGCGGGCACGTCGATCTCGGCGTCGGCCTTGATCGCAGGCTTGGCCGCAGGCGCGCGGAACACATAGCCTGCGGACGGCTCGGCAAAGCGCTCGACCAGTGCATTCCATGCCGCCATGTCCGTGGTCTCGCGTGCAAACACCTTGTGCACTGCACGGCCGGCGGCGTCATAGAACTGCAGGCTGCGCATGGCGGGGCGGCCGCCGTTGGCGGATTCCTCGGTCACGGCAAAGCCGGCATGCCAGTGCATGAAGAACAGGCGCAGATCGATCTCGCGGCTCAGCGCCAGACCCACCGGGCCCTGGGCCGACAGGTTCTGGTAGATGCCGTCCTTTTCATGCACGGTGGACTCGTTGCGCGTCAGCGCCATCACCGGGCCGCAGGCTTCAAGGGCTTTAAGAATGTCCAGCCATTCGGCGCGCAGCGGCAGCGCCTGCAGCGTGCGTTCATGCTCGCCACCATGAGCGGCAATCACCGCGCCTTCGCTCAGCTGCAGGGCTTCGGCAGCATCCTTGGCGCGCAGGCCTTGCAGGCGCTTCTGGGCAAATTGCTCGCGAATCTGCACTGCGGTCATGGTCTGGATTTCGGGAGATGTGATGGCGTTCATTGCAGGGTCTCCGGGCTGTGATGCCAGTGTGGTTGTGGGTTGGAAAACTCGTCGTCGGAACGGGGCGCCGAAGCCTGGGCTTCGACTCCGGAATCAGGCTCGGACCGGGCCAGCACCTGGGCCACGGTGGCCCAGCGCTGGGCCATGGGCGCGCGGTGCGCTGCACAGCAGCCCTGGCTGAAACCGGTCATCAGCGCCAGCACCGTGGCCAGCTGGGCTTCGCCCTCGGTCAGCAGATATTCCTCATCGCGGCTGCCAGAGGCACTCTGGGCATTGGCGGTGTTCTCATAAACAGACATGGCACACTCCCGCAGTTCTTGAGCAAAAAGGCCTCCAGCGCTTATCCATCAAGCGCTATCAGCTACAAAATCAGAAGTCCTGAACCAGGGACACGCGCACATTGCGGCCCGGCTGGGTATAGGCATCGGCAATCTGCGTCGTGCGGCTCAAGCCACGTACATCCGCCCAGCGCGAATACTTTTTGTCGGTCAGGTTGTAGATGCCCACATTCAGACGCGTGCCTGGACGGATACGCCATTGCGCACTCAAATCCAGCACCGTCGCGGATGGGCTGAGCAAGGGGCGGCCAGTGGAAAGATCGGACGCATCCTTGTCTTTCTTGCCTGCCCAGTGCGAGGCGCTGAGCTGCACGCCCACATTCGAGCGGTCGTAGCGCACGCCCAGAACCAGTTGCTGCGGCGAGATGGTGTCCACCGGCTTGTTGGTGCTCTTGTCCGTACCCTTGGTGTAGCCGTAGGCGGCATTGGTGCGCCAGTTGCCGCCCGCAAACCTGCCCCAGTCGTAGTCGGCCTTGAGTTCAAAGCCGCTGATATGCACGCGGTTCAGATTGACGGACTGGAACGTGGCCGGGTTGTTGCGATCACCGTATTCGCCCGCAACCTGCACCTGATCCTGGATGAAGTCCTTGTAGCGGCCTGTAAAGACTGCAGCATCGAGACGCAGCGCATTCATGCGGCCGCGCAGACCCAGCTCGAAGGTATTGCTCTTCTCTGGCTTGAGATCGGGATTGGGAATGCTCTTGTAGAACATGAACGGGTTCTCGAAGAAGGCATTGATCTGCCCTGCATTCGGCGCGCGGAAACCAGCGGCATAGTTGCCGTAGACCGACCAGGCATCGTTCATCTGGAACATGGCGCCCAGCTTGGGGGAGACGGCAGAGTCCGAATTGCTGACCGCTGTGCCGCCAAAGCCCTGCTGCTTGGGCTTGATGCTGTAGTGCTCGGCCCGCAATCCGGGCGTCAGGCTGAAAGCACCATAGTGCAGCTCGGCCTGGGCAAACAGCGCGGTCGAGGTTTCCGTGGTGTCGGGGAAGCGCTTGAGCGGAAAGCTCTCGCCTGCCGGTGGCGTGATGCCGTTCTGCTCGTTGACCACCTTGCCGCGCAGATAGTCGACGCCATAGCTGAGCTTGCCGCTGACGCCATTGCTCCAGCGCAGCGTCTTGCCGGCCTGGGCATGCAGCTGCAGCGCATCCTCGTCATAGGTCACATCGCGCTCGCGATAGGCCAAAGGCGGGGTGCGGGTTTCGGTCACGAACTCGCGCGAGCGCGAGCTTTGATAGCTGACCATCAGCTTGAGCTCGTCGGCCAGTGCCGTATCGAGCTGCTGCCACTGCCCCTGCCAGGTAGCGCGCCAGCGCTTCATGGTGGTCTCGGCCTGCGAATCTCTGACGGTGGCGCTGCGAGCGCTCAACAAGTCGTAGTCGGCGCGCTTGTCCACATTTTCCAGCGTGAACACATGTTTTTGCACGGCCGATGGCGTATAGACCAGGCGCCCCAGCAGCGAATGGCTCTTGTCCTTTTCGGGGTTGGGCGTGGTGCGCAGAGCCCCCACCGCATTGTTATCGCCCATGTTCTCCAGCGCGCTGGAGCGGCCTATGCCGGCCGACAGCAGCCAGCTCCATTCCTGGCTGGCACGGCCAGCCAGCGTCGCACCCACGCGCTTGCCGTTGTCCGATCCGTCATAGCTGGCCGAGACGCGACCGCCAATGGTCTTGCCGTCCTTGAGCAGATCGTCTGGCTGCACGGTGATGAAATTGACCAAGCCGCCCATGCCGTCCGAGCCATAGAGCGCGGGCACGGCACCGCGCAGGATTTCCACGCGCTGCACCAGACCCAGATCCATATAGTCACGGCCAAAGGCATTGGCGCTGAAGGTATAGCTGCGCGGCAGGCGCACGCCGTCGACCAGCATCAGCACGCGGTTGCCTTCCAGACCACGGATATTGAAGCCGCTGTTCTGGTCACGCCCGGTGGGGGAGCCGGCCAGGGTGAAACGCGCCGGACTGCGCGGCACGGTGACATTGGGCAGCTTGCTGGCCAGCTCGCGGATGTCGCCGATCTGCTCCTCCTCCATCTGCTTGGCGTCGATGACGTCCACCGTCATGGGCAGGCTGTCGGCGTCCTGCTCGTCGCGCGAGGCACTGATGACCACATCGCGCAGCACGGGCGTGCCGCGGTCGGCGCGGGCCGCCGCGACCTGGACGGTTTCGGAAGATTGCTGCTGGGCCTGGGCCGAGATGGCAGCGCAGGCAAGTGCGCAGGCCAGCGCCAGCGGGCGGAGATTGGAGCGTGGCGCCGGCATGGCGCGGGCGTGCAAAGCGGTGGCGGATGCCATACCAGAAACCCTCTTTATTCATAGAAATGGACAAGAGCTGGCTTCTGATAGATACCTCAATGGCCACAGGTCGAAACGTCAGAGGCTTCGCGGCCTGTAGCTGGCACGGCATTGGCTGGCTGAATGAAAGAAGTATATGCGAATAATTCTCAACCGCAAATAACTTGCTTACAAAACCGGAAATCGCGCCCTGAAAGCAGACCGGCCTGTCCCCTGGTTCTCACGAACATCCATGAAAGGCTTTGCAGCCCGCAAGCTCCTCAGGGCCTGGCGCCGATAGCACACGGCATGGCCGGTGACTACCGGCCAGATGGGGCGATGGCTAGATGGGGCGATGAAGCGAAAAGGACTGCCGAAGCAGTCCTTTTTTATAGCGGCCAACGCTTTCCCGGCAAACGTTGAAAGCAGTTCAGTGACGAATCAGGTGGTCAAAGGCCGACAGTGCTGCGGTAGCGCCGGCGCCAGCGGCGATCACGATCTGCTTGTAAGGCACCGTGGTGCAGTCACCGGCGGCGAACACCCCGGGCAGATTGGTCTGTCCCTTGGCATCCACAATGATCTCGCCGAACTTGCTCAGCTCCAGTGTGCCCTTGAGCCATTCGGTATTGGGCACCAGGCCGATCTGGACAAACACGCCTTCGAGCTCGACATGGTGCTCGGCACCCGTTGCCCTGTCCTTGTAGCTCAGGCCGTTGACCTTGCCGTTGGCCCCCGTGATCTCGGTGGTCTGGGCGTTGGTGATGACGGTCACATTGGGCAGGCTGTGCAGCTTCTTGACCAGCACGGCATCGGCCTTGAGCTGATCGGCGAACTCCACCACCGTTACATGGGCCACCAGACCCGCCAGGTCAATCGCAGCTTCGATGCCGGAGTTGCCGCCGCCGATCACCGACACGCGCTTGCCCTTGAACAGCGGACCGTCGCAGTGCGGGCAGTAGGCCACGCCCTTGTTCTTGTACTCGGCCTCGCCGGGCACGTTTACATTGCGCCAGCGTGCACCGGTGGAGAGGATAACGGTCTTGGCCTTGAGCGAGCCACCGTTGGCCAGTTGCACTTCCACCAGGCCGCCGGGATGCGCAGCGGGAATCAGCTTCTCGGCGCGCTGCAGGTTCATGATGTCCACATCATAGGCACGGGTGTGGGCTTCCAATGCAGCGGCGAACTTGGGGCCGTCGGTTTCCAGCACGGAGATGTAGTTCTCGATCGCCAGCGTGTCGTTGACCTGACCGCCAAAGCGCTCGGCCGCCACGCCGGTGCGAATGCCCTTGCGAGCTGCGTACACGGCGGCTGCCGCGCCGGCCGGGCCGCCGCCGATGATCAACACGTCGAAGGCGTCCTTGGCCGACAGCTTGGCTGCGTCACGCGAGGCTGCACCAGTGTCCAGCTTGGCCACGATTTCCTCGATGGTCATGCGACCGGAGCCGAACACGCTGCCGTTCATGAACACCATGGGCACGGCCATGATTTCGCGCTCGGTCACTTCCTTCTGGAAGGCACCGCCTTCGATCACCGTGGTCTTGACCTTGGGGTTGAGAATGGCCATCAGCGACAGCGCCTGGACCACGTCGGGGCAGTTGTGGCAGCTCAGGCTCATATAGACCTCGAAGTTGAAGTCGCCGTCCAGTGCCTTGATCTGGTCGATCACGTCCTGCTCCACCTTGGGAGGATGACCGCCCGTCCACAGCAGGGCCAGCACCAGCGAGGTGAATTCATGGCCCAGGGGCAGACCGGCAAAACGCAGCTGGGTGGCCGTGCCCTGGCCCTGCAGCGTGAACGAGGGCTTGCGGGCATCGCTGCCGTCGGTGCGCAGGGAAATCTTGTCGCTGCGCAGGGACTGGATGGTTTTCAGCAGATCGTGCATCTGGGCACTGGTCTCGCTGTCATCCAGAGAAGCCACCAGCTCAAACGGCTGCTGCACGCGTTCCAGGTAGGCGGCGAGTTGGGCTTTGAGTTGATCGTCAAGCATGGTGGATTCCTTTGAATTTAGAGTTGTTGATGCAATGCAGCAAAGTGCTTTTGAGGCCTTTGCCCGCCCATGAAAGCAAAAACTGGGCGAAAAAAAGCCGGACGGACGGGCAGCACTCGCCTGAACGTCGTCCGGCTTTCAGAGCGCTTGCGCGCTCAGCCGATAGGTATCAGGCTTAGATCTTGCCGACCAGATCCAGCGAAGGAGTGATCGTGCTGGCGCCTTCCTTCCACTTGGCGGGGCACACCTGGCCAGGGTTGGCGGCGGTGAACTGGGCAGCCTTGAGCTTGCGCAGGGTTTCGGACACGTCACGGGCGATTTCGTTGGAATGCACTTCCATGGTCTTGATCACGCCTTCGGGGTTGATCACGAAGGTACCGCGCAGAGCCAGGCCTTCTTCGGGGATGTGCACGCCGAAAGCGTTGGTCAGCTGGTGTGTGGGGTCGCCAACCAGGGGGAACTTGGCCTTGCCCACGGCGTCGGAAGTTTCGTGCCACACCTTGTGCGAGAAGTGGGTGTCGGTGGTCACGATGTAGACCTCGGCACCGGCCTTCTGGAACTCGGCGTAGTTGTTGGCTGCGTCTTCGATTTCGGTGGGGCAGTTGAAGGTGAAGGCGGCGGGCATGAAGATCACCACAGACCACTTGCCCTTCAGGCTCTCTTCAGTCACGGTGATGAATTCACCCTTGCCGTTGCGGTTCACATAGGCTTCGGTCTTGAAAGGTTGAACTTGAGTGTTGATCAGAGACATTTGCTGTTTCCTTGTGGTTAGTGTTTGAAGACAGGATGAAGTTTAGAGTGGTCCGCTTAATAAAACCAATCGATTGATTTCATCAAATTGATTTAAAAAACCTATCAAACCAGATTCCCGGCTTCTGAAGTCAAGCCGCAGCGCTGTGCAGCTCAGCTTTCTATTGTGGGCCGAAACCAGGTAGTTCAAGCCAATAGTCCTTCAATCACGCTCATAGCTTTTGTTGTCATCAGCGGATCAAACTTCTCAGTCCAAGTCCTGCGGGCACTCACTGAAGCTAAACGAGAACGCGCATCAGATGCAGCCAATTCGCGCGGGCATGGACTTTGTTTGATTTGCCTCATAAAGCATGGACAATCGGCGCGAACAACAACTGCCCGAGAAGGAGTCCCTCATGAAAGGTGATGCACAAGTCATTTCCTGGCTGCAAGCCCAGCTCAAGAACGAACTGACCGCCATCAACCAGTACTTTCTGCACTACCGCATGTACAAGCACTGGGGCTTCGACAAGCTGGCCAAGAAGGAATACGAGGAATCCATCGGCGAGATGAAGCATGCCGACGCGCTGATGGACCGCATCTTCATGCTCGACGGCCTTCCCAATCTGCAGGACCTGGGCAAGCTGCAGATCGGCGAGGACGTGCCGGAAGCCCTGGCCTGCGACCTGCGCCTGGAGCAGGCCGCACAGCAAACCATCAAGGACGGCATCGCGCATTGCGAATCCGTGCGCGACTATGTTTCGCGTGATCTGCTGCAGAAGATCCTGGACGACACCGAAGAGCACATCGACTTCCTCGAAACCCAGCTTGACCTGATCGACAAGGTCGGCACGCAGAACTATCTGCAGTCGCTGATGGGCGAGATCGAATAATTTCGGCTTCACGCTGAAAGACAAAAGCGGCCTCAGGGCCGCTTTTGCTTTGGAGCCCCCGCCTCAGGTCGGCATCAGGAAGTCCCGGCTGATGCCCGATCCCAGGTCGTTGACGCGGTCGAGAAACTGCGTCAGATAGGCGTGCAGGCCGGTGGTCAGTATCTCGTCGATGCGACCGTACTGCAGATCGGCCAGCAAGCGCCCGGCCTTGCGTGTGGTTTCCTGCGAATGGTCGTTGGCCACGCGCTCCAGGTTCTTGACCACCTCATGCATGCTGGCCAGCAACGAGCGCGGCATGTCGGCGCGCAGCATCAGCAGCTCGGCCACGCGTTCGGGCGTGATCACATCGCGGTAGACCTTGCGATAGACCTCGAAGGCCGAGACGCTGCGCAGCAAGGCACTCCAGTGATAGAAGTCGAAATTCATCAGGGCGCGACCGCGCGGCATGCCGTGGTAGTCGCGCTCTATGGAATGGAACTTCACATCCAGCAAGCGCGCCGTGTTGTCGGCCCGCTCGACAAAAGTGCCCAGGCGCACAAAGTGCAGCGCCTCGTCCTTGAGCATGGTGCCCAGCGACACGCCGCGCCACAGGTGTGAGCGGTATTTGACCCATTCGAAGAACTGCGCCGGATCCTTTTTCCAGGCATCCTTGCCGAAGTGGCGCTGCAGCGCCAGCCAGGTCTGATTCTGCGTTTCCCAGGATTCCGTGGTCAGCGCTCCGCGCACGGCACGCGCGTTTTCGCGCGCAGCCTTCAGACAGGCAAAGATGGAGGACGGGTTGGCCTCGTCCGACACCATGAACTGCAGCACCGACTCGCGGTCTACCACTGGAAACTGTGCCTTGAAGGCCGGGATCAGCTCGCTGATGGACAGCACGCTCTGCCAGCCGCGGTGGGAGTCATGGATGGCCTGCGGCAGCATGGCGGTTTCATAGGCCACGCTGAGCATGCGCGCGGTGTTCTCTGCCCGCTCGGTGTAGCGGGACATCCAGTACAAATGATCGGCGGTACGTGACAGCATCAATGACCTCCCTCTTGATCTTCCAGCACCCAGGTGTCCTTGGTTCCCCCGCCCTGGGATGAATTCACCACCAGCGATCCCTGCTTGAGCGCCACGCGCGTCAGTCCACCGGCCACCATATTGACCTCGGTTCCCGTGAGCACAAAGGGCCGCAGGTCGATATGGCGCGGAGCTATGCCTTTTTCCACCATGGTCGGGCAGGTGGACAGGGAGAGCGTAGGTTGAGCGATATAGCCCGAAGGGTTGCCAACCAGCACGCGGCGGAAAGCCTCTATCTCGGCCTTGGTCGCCGCCGGCCCGATCAGCATGCCGTAACCGCCGGCACCGTGCACTTCCTTGACGACCAGCTCATGCAGGTGGTCAAGCACATATTTGAGGTCGTCCTCCTTTCGGCACAGCCAGGTCGGCACGTTCTGCAGTATGGGCTCCTCACCCAGATAGAAGCGGATCATCTCCGGCACATAGGGGTACACCGATTTGTCATCGGCCAGGCCCGTGCCCACGGCATTGCAGATATTGACGTTGCCTGCACGGTAAGCCCGCATCAGGCCCTTGCAGCCCAGCGTCGATGTGGGCCTGAAGACTTCGGGGTCGAGGAAATCATCGTCCACACGGCGGTAGATCACGTCCACACGATGCAAACCCTGGGTGGTGCGCATATAGACCACGTCTTTCTCGACCACCAGATCCTGGCCTTCGACCAGCTCCACCCCCATTTGCTGGGCCAGGAAGGCATGCTCGAAATAGGCACTGTTGTACATGCCCGGAGTCAGCACCACCACCGTGGGCTCCAGCACGCCCGACGGCGCGCTGGCACGCAAAGTGTCGAGCAGCATGTCGGGATAGTGGGCCACCGGTGCCACGGCATGCTTGCCGAAGAGTTCGGGGAACAGGCGCATGGTCATGCGGCGGTTTTCCAGCATGTAGGAAACGCCCGATGGCACGCGCAGATTGTCCTCCAGCACGTAATAGACGCCGTTGCCCTGGTCATCGGGCGCGCGCACGATGTCTATGCCCGCGATATTGGCGTAGACATCGTTGGGCACCTGAATGCCCTCCATCTCTGGCCGATACTGACTGTTGCCGCGCACCAGCTCCGTCGGGATCAGTCCGGCACGCACCATGTCCTGGCCATGATAGGCATCGCGGATAAAGCAGTTGAGCGCCTTCACGCGCTGGGTCAGGCCGGCCTGCATGCGGACCCACTCATGGGCCGGAATGATGCGGGGGATCAAATCGAACGGAATCAGGCGTTCCGTACCGGCACCGCTCTCGTCCTTGTCGCCATAGACGGCAAAGGTGATGCCCACGCGGCGAAAGACGATTTCCGCCTCGGCACTGCGGGCGCGCAGATAGTCCAGCGATTGTTTGCCCAGCCACTGCGCATAGTCCCGATAGTGGTCTCGCACCGCGCCACCTTCGGCGGGCAAGCTCAGATACATCTCATCGAATGTGCGCATCCTGTCCTCTCTATTTTTGCCGCAGCTCACGCATGCAAGCCACGAATCTCAGTTTAGCGACGCTGCACCGGACAAGCTGCCAGGCAACAAGCGTGCAACCATGCATGTCTGCATCCGCCTGAAGGCGGTACAGCATCAATGCAAGCCCCATGCCAGTTTCTCAGGGCTGCTCCCTGGAAACAGCATGGACATCCCAATAATGCGCCCGAATCAAGCGTTCGCATTCCAATTTTTCCGGTTGGGCAGAGTTCCAGTAGGCCGCGCCGCAGCGATCCTGAGCCACCAACTGGCTGCCCACCGCCTGATAGCGCTGCACCACGGCTGCCACCGGATGCCCAAAACGATTGCGATAGCCCGCCTGCACCACCGCCCAGCGCGGGCGCAGCGTGCTGACCCAGGACTCGGTCGATGAAGTATTGCTGCCATGGTGAGGCACCAGCAGCCAGTCCACAGGTTCGTCCAGACTGGTTTGCAGCAGTTGCTGCTCCTGCGCCGCCTCGATATCTCCGGCCAACAGGGCCACACGTCCGCTGGCCGAACGCAGGCGCAACACGCAACTGCCAAAGTTCGGCTTGGCCTTGCGACCGTTGAGCCAGGCATCTCCGGCGGGCGGGTGCAGCACTTCAAACGTCACACCATCCCATTGCCAGTGCTGCCCCTGTGTACAGCGCTGAACCGGAGCCAGGCCCGCCAGTTGCGGGGCTTGAATCACCGAGTCCGAGCCCCAGACTTTCGCGCCAGGCTGAGCTGCCCTGACGGCCAAAGCCCCGCCGGTGTGATCCTTGTCGCTGTGGCTGAGCATCATGGCATCAATCTGCATGCCGTTCGCGGCCATCAGCGGCAAGAGCACACGCTCACCGGCATCGCTCTGGCGGCTGTACTGCGGCCCTGCGTCATAGAGCAGACGGTGGCTGGCTGTGCTGATGATGACGGCGTTGCCCTGGCCGATATCCGCCGCCAGCAGCTCGAACTCGCCGACACGCGGCCGTGCCTGAGGCCAGAACAAGGCTGGCAGCGCCAACAGCGCGGCCACCAGCCGCAGCCGGCCCGGCAAAGGCGCAATCACCAGCAGTCCGGCGGCTATCGCCAGCGCACTGGCCCACCAGGCAGGCTGCGGCAAGGCCCATACGGCTCCGGGCAGCGCAGCCAGCCACTGCAGCAGGCTCATCAAGGGCAGCATGGCGACCGCGGCAGCACTTGCCGCCATGGGCAGCACAGCAGCCAGCAAGGCCAGCGGCGTGACCACCAATGTCACCCAAGGAATGGCCAGCAGATTGGCCAGCAGGCCCACGACGGACACCTGGCCAAACAGCAGCAGCCCCAGTGGCGCCAAGGCCAGGGAGATCAGCCACTGCTCGCGCCACAATTCCTTCAATCTTGCAAGAAATCGTCTTTTTGCGCTTGCAGCTTCGGCGCTATCTGCCACTGAATTGGAAGCAAGCAATACGCCGACGGCTACAAAACTGAGCCAGAACCCCGCCTGCCACAACGCCCAGGGGTCGGCCACAACAATCACCGCCAATGCCAGCAGCCATACACAGGCCCAGGGCCAGCGCACGCCCAGCCATTGAAAAAGCGCCACTACGGCCAGCATGCAGATCGTGCGCTGCGCGGGCAGACCCCAGCCGCTGAACAAGGCATAGGCTGCCGCCAATAGCACGCCCATGAGCAGGGCTGCGCGCGGGGCAGGCATCCAGCGACAGGCGCGCGCACCAAGTCTCCATACACGGCCCACGATCAAGACTGCCAGCCAGGCAAACATGGTTATGTGCAGGCCCGATATGCTTATCAGATGCGCCACGCCTGTCTGGCGAAACAGCGTCCAGTCCTTGCTGTCAATCGCCTGCTGATCGCCCACGGCCAGCGCAGCCACCACGCCCAGAGCGGTCTGAGCATGCCCTGCACTGCCACCTGGCAACCAGCGCTGCAAGCGCAATGCCTCGCCCTGAATGCGATCGCGCAAGCCCTGTCGCCAGCGCTGCAGCGGATACTGGTTTGTCACGGCCAGCAGTTCGGGCACGGGCTGGTCACGCACATAGCCCGTGGCCTGCACTCCTTGCTCCCAGGCCAGCAGCTCATAGTCAAAGCCGTGCGGATTGCGCGAGCCATGCGGGCGCTTGATGCGTACCGTGAAGCGCCAACGCTGACCGGGGCTCAGCGCCATGCCCTGGGCCCAGTCAGGGACGAGAGGCTGGCTGGCATCCGGCACCTGCCCGAACGGGCCATACCAGGACAGCTCCAGCAGCCTTGGCACGCCGGCATCCGAGCTATCGACCACAAAACGCCAGCGCTGGCCGTTGGCCTGGTTCTGCAGCATGGAGGCAATCCGGCCTTCCACCTGCAAGTCCACTGCCTCCAGCGCCTGTGGCAGGGTTTGCGCCAGATAGGCATGTGCACGCCAACCCGTCCCCCCTGCCACACAGCAGGCAGCGCCCAACAGCATCAGCCACCAGCTCAGCCAGGGTCTGCCACGCCATCTGTATGCAAACAGCAGTGTCAGCAAACCCCAAGCCAGCAAGATCTGGTAGAGCGACAGATGCCACAGCCTGGCCTGGGTCACCTGCCATGCAGCGCCCAGCACACAACCCCAGAGCGGCGCCAGCCACGACAGGCGGCGATGCTGAGAGCTTGGAGTCTGATGGAGCGGCATGCTGCCATGCTAGGAGGGAGCGACCAGACCCAGCATTGCGACTATCCCTGCCCTGTCTCGGACACCAAAACGGCATCAAACACTTGCTCTCATTGTGCGAGCAGCTATCAATTCAAAAGCTATGGCCACTGTGCCAAGGCGATCAATGCCCGGGCCCGCTGCTGTGTCAAACTTGTCGATCCTTAGCCTCGCACTTTTTGGAGCCGTCATGAGCGTCTATGAAAAACTCAAAGCCCTGAACATCACCCTGCCCGAAGTGGCCATGCCTGCTGCCGCCTACCTGCCCTATATGCAGACCGGCAATCTGGTGTTTCTCAGCGGCCATATCGCCAAGCAGAACGGCCAGCCCTGGGTCGGCAAGCTGGGTGAGAACATGACGACCGAAGAAGGCAAGCAGGCAGCCCGCGCCGTGGCCGTGGATCTGATGGGCACGCTGCAGCATGCCTGCGGCGGCGATCTGAATCGCGTCAAGCGCATCGTCAAGGTCATGAGCCTGGTCAATTCCAGCACCAGCTATACCGAGCAGCATCTGGTCACCAACGGCTGCAGCGAACTGCTGGGCGAAGTCTTCGGCGAAGCCGGCAAACACGCCCGCAGCGCCTTCGGCGTGGCCCAGATTCCCCTGGGCTGCTGCGTGGAAATCGAGCTGATGGCCGAGCTGGGCTAAGACTTTAGCCCCATACATAAAGTGAGCTAATACCGTTTGTCATTCATGGATTTCAGATACAAAACAATCTGAACTGCTTGATTGATAAGCGCAAGCAGCTCACTTTATCCTTGCAGCGCGATGCTTGCCGCAAGCATCTCGATCACTCACGAAAGAGCCCCCATGCCCAGCACGCAGGCACCCCCACTGGTTCTCAGCATTCAATCCCATGTCGCCTACGGCCATGTGGGCAACGACGCTGCCATGCTGCCGCTGCAGCTTCTGGGCATAGAGCCCGTGGCCGTGCATACGGTGCAGTTCTCCAACCACACGGGCTACGGCGAGTTCAAGGGCCAGGTCTTCACACCTGCCCATGTACAGGATGTGCTGGACGGCCTGCGCGCCCGAGGCGTGCTGGCGCGCTGCACGGCCGTGCTCTCGGGCTATCTGGGCGATGCCGGTGTGGGCGAAGCCATTCTGGCCGCCGTGCAGGAGGTGCGCGCCGCCCAGCCCCAGGCGCACTATCTGTGCGACCCGGTCATGGGCGATGTGGGGCGCGGCCTGTTCGTGCGCCCCGGCATCCCGGACTTTCTGCGCAAGCGGGCCCTGTCCCAGGCCAGCGTCATCACGCCCAACCATTACGAGTTCGAGCTGCTGTGCGGCGGCGAGCCGCTGGGCAGCGTGAAGGCGGCCACCGAGGCGGCCCGCGGCATGCTTGCGCAAATGCGTCACCGCGCCTCGGCGCTGATCGTCGTCACCAGCCTGCGCACCGAGGACCTGCCGTCCGAGCAGCTGGCCACGCTGGCCGTGACGGCCGACCAGGCCTGGCTGGTGCAGACGCCCTATGTCGACCTGCACCCGCTGCCCAACGGCATGGGCGACGTGTTCTCGGCCGTGCTGCTGGGCCATCTGATCCAGGGCCGCGCCGTGGCCGATGCTGTATCCAGGGCCGTGAGCACCCTGTATGCCCTGGTCTCGCGCACCGAATCGGGGCAGCGCGACCTGCCCCTGGTCGCCAGCCGCGATCAGATCACGGCACCGGCGCATCTCTTTGACGCCGTGCCGGTCATCGGCTGAAGCGGCGCGACCCGATTCACTCCTGGTGCGCCAGCTCCGGCTGGCGCGCGGCGCCGGACGGGCGTGGCCGGACCGTCGAGGCGGACCCTTTTGCTACCGATGCAATAGCAGCCTGGGCATGTACATGGCTGCTTCTGAGATCATCCATGCGGAACATGCTGACCGTCTGCGTCAGCTGCTCGGCCTGCTCCCGCAGGCTTTGCGCGGCAGCGGCCGATTCTTCGACCAGGGCCGCATTCTGCTGTGTCATCTGATCGAGCTGGCTGATGGCCTGGTTGACCTGGGTCACGCCTGCACTTTGCTGGACCGAGGCTTCGGTCACCTCGGCAATCATGGTGCTGGCGTTCTGCACCGATTTGACGATATCGTCCATGGATTCGCCCACGCTCTGCACCAAACGGATGCCGTTTTGCACGCGCGCCTCCGAGGTGCCGATCAGGGTACGGATTTCCTTGGCCGCGTCGCCGCTGCGCTGGGCCAGGGAGCGCACCTCGCTGGCCACCACGGCAAAACCGCGACCTTGCTCGCCGGCGCGCGCCGCCTCCACCGCCGCATTGAGCGCGAGGATATTGGTCTGGAAGGCAATGCCGTCGATGACGCCGATGATGTCGCCAATCTTCTGGCTGCTCTGGCGAATCTCGTCCATGGTCACCACCATGGAAGCCACGACCTCGCCGCCGCGCTGGGCCAGGGCGGCCGCGCCCGATGCCGTGCTGCGCGCCTGCTCTGCGCTGCTGGCGCTGTTCTGGATGGTGCTGGTGAACTCCTCCATGGCGGCAGCGGTTTGCTGCAGATTGCTGGAAGTCTGCTCGGTGCGCGCCGACAGGTCCTGGTTGCCGCCAGCGATCTCGGCACTGGCCGTGGCAATGCTGTCGGCGCTGTGGCGCACCTGGGCCACCATATCGTTGAGCGCCCGGCACATGTCCTGCTGGGCGCGCAGCAGCGCGCCGAATTCGTCATGGCGCTGCACGGTTTCGCCCACCCGCAGATCGCCGCCGGCAATGCGCTCGGCCATGACCTGGGCGGCCAGCAGCGGCGACTGCATGCTGCGGATCAGAAAGAAGGCGCCGGCGGCAATGCCCAGCACCACAAGCAGCACCGCCACACCGGCTATCTTCACGGTCGCCATGCGCAACTCGGCCATCTGCAGCTGGCTGTCGGCAGCGGCTTTTTTCTGCAGCTCGACAAACGCCTGCAGCGACTGCAGATAGGCTGCAATCGCGGGCTTGAAGCTTTGCTCGGCCAGCGCGAGAGCCCGGACCGCCTCCCCCTGGTCCTTGAGCTGGGCAATCTGCTTGCGCAGCGTCAGCATCTGCTGGCGCGCTGCGGACACCCGCTCCATCTGGGCCTTGTCCTCGGCAGACACCGCCAGTGCCTGCAGTGCCTTTTGCACCCTGGAAATACGGTCCGAGGTCTCGGCCATCGCGGGCTTGAAGCTCGCCTCCACCGACGCCTCGCTGCTCAGCGCCAATGCCAGCGTGCGCACGGCGTTGGCTTCGGTCAGGCCCATCCACTCGATCGCCAGCTCGGTGCGTGAGCGCATTTGCTGCGCCGTCTGCTCCGACGCCTGCTGCGTGACCGAGGAGCGGTAGCCCGCGAACCCGATCACCGCAATCAACACCGCCACGATGAGTAACACTGCCGCCCAGAGCTTGTGGGCCATCTTGAGTCGCTGCATAAAATATCCTGCCAACAAAGCTGCACAAGGCCTGCGCGCAGACATTGCCGCGCATTGAGACAAAATGTATCCATGCTGAACCCATGTCAGCAGCAGGAATTTCCCTTTGTAGTGCGCTGCCCCAGGCCCATGTTTGCACCGCAGAAAAAAAAAAGCCGCCCAGGACCTGCCTGGCGCGGCTTTTTGACAGGCGGCACAAGCCTGCTTATTCCACCGTGCCCATATCGATTTCGTCGAGCAGCAGGCCGGTGATCTTGGAAAGACGTGCCTCGGTGTAACGCATGGCCGCTGCACCATCGCCGTCGCGGCTGCCGAAGTTGCCCTGCCCGTCGACCAGCGGGTAGCGCTGATTGAAGTCCTGCGCCATGCGCACCAGTGCGTCATAGGCCGACTGGTCGCCGTGCGGGTGAAAGCGGCCCAGCACGTCGCCGACGACACGGGCGCTCTTGACCGGCTTGGCCGCCGTATTGCCGTTCGGGCCGCTATAGCCCAGGCCCATGCGGTCCATGGCATAGAGAATGCGGCGCTGCACGGGCTTGAGGCCATCGCTGACATCCGGCAGGGCGCGGCCCTTGACCACCGATAAAGCGTATTCGAGATAGGCGCGCTGTGCGTATTGACCCAGGTCCAGTGCATCGCCAGCGGCTTGTTGAGACAAATCCAGTGTGGTTTGATCGCTCATGAATTCTTTGTGATTTTCCAAATTGCGCCGATCCGGCGACTCAAGGTATTTGCGCGTCCGCAGCCGCAGAGGCTGCGCCCGGCAGAGTCATGCGTATGCGGGAGCCGCCGCGGCCAGCCGGGCTGGCCGCAGCCAGCCGCCCGCTCAGGGGCCGCGCTGCCTGCAGCTGCTCGTAGATGCCGGTGACGGCCTTGACGTAATTCATTGTTTCTTTGTAGGGCGGAATGGCCTTGCCGAATTTCTGCACCGCACCTTCGCCCGCGTTATAGGCGGCCAGCACCAGATCGAGCCGTCCCGGGAACAAGTCCATCAGATAGCTCAGGTAACGCGCGCCGGCAGGCACGTTCACGGCCGGGTCGGCCAGTTGCTGCTGCATGCTGCGCTTTTTGCTGGCCGATACGCCAAAGCGCTCGGCCGTGGCGCGGCCTTGCCGCACCGCTTGTACTGTTTGTGGCCGCGCCTAGCCAAGAACGCTTCGCTTCATTTTGATGGCGCGGCCAAGGGCACCGGATTTCCGCCTTGAAGTGACGGGGCCAGGGTCACCGTTGTCGCGAAGGCGGCAAGACTCAATAGAAGAGAGCGCTCAAAGGAAAGCAACCTCCCGCATTGGCGTAAACCTGGCAATGTCAATGACATGACATTGCGCCTTGGCTACCGTGCCTACCATCCCAGTCCGATGCGCCCTTGATGCCACGCCGCAGAGATGCAGGAGACTTCCATGACCAATGCCCTCCCTTCACCGATCCCGGGCGATACGCCCCGGCTCGACGATCGCTACACGAAGACCACCGGGACCGTATTTCTCTCGGGCAACCAAGCCCTGGTGCGCCTCGCGATCCAGCAACGCCTGATTGACCAAGCCGCCGGTTTGAACACCGGCGGCTACATTTCTGGCTACCGGGGCTCGCCGCTTGGCCGCTATGACATGGAGCTGTGGAGTGCTGGCAGCCACCTGGAGCGTTGGAATATCAAGTTCCAGCCCGGCGTCAACGAAGACATGGCCGCAACCGCGGTGTGGGGCACCCAGAGTGTCGGCCTGGTCCCCGGCGCACAGGTGGATGGCGTGTTCGGTATGTGGTATGGGAAAGGTCCCGGCGTGGACCGCTCGGGCGATGTGTTCAAGCATGCCAATCTGGCGGGTACCTCGCCGAGCGGCGGCGTACTGGTGCTTGCCGGTGATGACCATGGCTCAAAATCGTCCACCACCGCGCACCAGAGCGAACCAGCGCTAATGGCCGCCGGCATCCCCGTGCTGGCGCCGTCAAACGTGCAGGAAATCATCGACTACGGCCTGCACGGCATTGCCATGAGCCGTTTCAGCGGCTGCTGGGTCAGTTTGAAGCTCGTCACGGATGTGGTGGAAAGCTCTTCGACGGTGAACATCGACCCGGCGCTCTTCCAGTCTGTGCTCCCACCGTTGCCGCCGGTGCCGGGCGGCGTCTCGATCCGGCTGCACGACAGGCCGCAGATGCAGGAGGCGAGGCTGTACGGCGCCAAGCTGCCCCTGTCCGTGGCCTATGCGCGTGCCAAACATTTGAACCGAGTTACCCACGATGTGCCGAATGCCCGTGTCGGCATAGTGGCCGCAGGCAAGGCCTACGCCGACACGTTGCAAGCGCTGCAGGAACTGGGCTTGACGAACGAAGCCTGTAAAGCGGTCGGCATCCGGGTACTGAAGCTAGGCATGGTCTTTCCGCTAGACCCGGAGGCCGTGCTGAAGTTTTCCGACGGCCTGCAGGCCATCCTCGTGGTCGAGGAAAAGCGCCCCTTGATCGAGCAGCAACTGAAGGCTGTGCTGTACGATGCAGCCCTCGCCAACCCACCCAAGATCATCGGCAAGCCGGCGCTGCCGTCCGTGGGCGAGCTGGCGCCCAATATCGTCGCGCATGCCATCGCCAAGCTGCTGGGACAGGACGAAATGGCCCAAGCGATTCCTTTGTCGCCAACGCCCAAGTTCGGGCCAGACGGTCAGCTAATCCTCGGGCCGATGCGCTTGCCGACATTCTGCTCGGGGTGTCCGCACAACAGCTCCACCAAGCTGCCGGACGGCAGCCGCGCGCTGGCCGGCATCGGCTGCCATACCATCGCCATGCTGACCAGCCCGCAGAACACCATGACCGTTTCGCACATGGGCGGCGAGGGCATGCTGTGGGCCGGCCAGGCGCCGTTCACCGCCGAGAAGCATGTGTTCGCCAATATGGGCGATGGCACCTATTTCCACTCGGGGTTGCTGGCCATTCGCTCAGCGGTGGCGAGCAAGGTCAACATCACCTACAAGCTGCTGGTCAACGGCTTTGTCTCGATGACCGGCGGACAGCCGGTCGATGGCGAGATATCGGTGCCCCAGATGGTTCAACAGCTCAAGGCGGAAGGGGTGCGTCACATCGTCGTTACCACGGAAGATCTGGAGCGTGTTCAGGCGCTGGGCCTGCCGTCCGACGTGCCGGTACACCATCGCCGCGAGTTGGATCGCGTGCAACGAGAGCTGCGTGAGATGCATGGCACTACCGTGCTGATCCACGACCAGGCCTGCGCCACCGAACGCCGGCGCCTGCGCAAGCGCGGCAAGTGGGCCGACCCTAAGGTGCGCACCTTCATCCACCCCGAGATTTGCGAGGGCTGTGGCGACTGCGGCGCCAAGAGCGGCTGCCTGTCGATCGAGCCGCTGGAAACACCGCTGGGACGCAAGCGCCGGATCAACCAGAGCAGTTGCAACAAGGACTATGCCTGCGTCGAAGGATTCTGCCCGAGCTTTGTAACCGTGCATGGCGCCGAGCCAAAAAAGGCGGGGATGGCCAAGCGCGCACAGCCGATGCTGGACGAATCCACGCTGCCGTTGCCGAGCACGGCGCTGCAGCGTGATTCGCTCGGTGTGCTCATCACCGGGATCGGCGGCACTGGGGTGGTGACGGTGGGTGCGATCATCTCGATGGCCGCATACTTGGACGGCCTGGCTTGCTCAACCCTTGACATCACTGGTCTGGCGCAGAAGTACGGCGCCGTCATGACGCATATGCGCATTGCTCGCGACCCATTGCTGCTGACCAGCGCCCGTCTGGCGATGGGCGAGGCCGATGTCGTGGTTGGTTGCGACCTGCTGGTCACCGCGGGCGACGAGTCGCTCAGCCTCCTTCGCCCGGCCACGGCGCGGCTGGTGGTCAACAGCGAGCAGGTGCCCACCACCGAGTTCTCGCGCGACCCGGACTGGCAGTTCGATGCCGCCACGCTGACCGGACGCTTGCAGGCTGCGGCGGCGGATCGCTTCGAACTCATCGACGCCACAGTGCTGGCGAAGGAGCTGCTGGGCGACGCGGTCTTCGGCAATATGCTGATGCTGGGCGTGGCCTGGCAACGCGGGATGATCCCGGTCTCGCTCGATGCGCTGAAGAAGGCCATTGAGCTGAACGGGGTCCAGGTGGCGCGCAATGTCGAAGCCTTCAACTGGGGCCGCTTGTGGGCTGCCGATCCGCAGCGCCTTGCGTCCTTGCAAGCGCAGGCCCGGCCCGCGCACGTGATTGCGTTGCCTACAGTCGAAAGCCTGGATGCGATCGTGCGGGACCGCATGCAGCGTCTCACCGGCTACCAGAATGCAGCCCTGGCCAAGACCTACGGCGATCGCATCTCCCGACTGCGGCAGGCAGCACAGCATGCCGGTACCGCTGACGCCTTGGTCAAGACCGCGGCTCGCCAGTACTACCGCCTGTTGGCCCACAAGGACGAGTACGAAGTGGGTCGTCTGTACAGCGATCCGGCCTTCCACAAGATGCTGCAGAGCGAGTTCGACGGGGATCTGAAGGTGCATTGGCACCTTGGCGGCGGCCCGCTGGCCAAGAAGGATGCGCGCACGGGCCAGGCGATGAAGACAGAGAAGGTCTTTGCCATGCCCTTGATCTTGTCGCTTCTGGGCCGCCTGCGCATCATCCGCGGGAGCTGGCTCGACCCGTTCCGAAATTCAGAAGAGCGGCGACTGGCTAGCCGCTTGCGTGCGCAATACGAGGCCGACTTGGACCATATTCAGCATGCGTTGAGCGCCGACAACGCCAAGGCCATGACCCGCCTGGCGGGCTGGCCGGCACAGGTTCGCGGCTACGGGCATGTGCGCGAGGCCAGTGCCATGAAGGCCCTGGCGGCACGAGAGGAACTGCGCCAACCAGCCCCTGCTGCTGCCGAGCCGGCACAGCAGGCCGCCTGATATCCAGCCGAACAGCAACATTGAATGGGTCAAAAACTTATGACAACCGTCGAGTCCATCCAGTCCACCCTTTCCGTGGAGTCCATCGAGCCGCATATCCTGCGCATCCCCATGGCTGCACCCGTCCAGACGCCCATGGGCATGGTGGACTCCACGATTGCCCTGCTTGTCCAAGTGAAGCTCACAACGGGCGAGCAGGGCTGGGGCGAGGTGTGGTGCAATTTCCCGCGCTTTGGCGCCTACCACCGCGCGATCATCGTCAAGAAGGTGATTGAGCCTTTCCTGAAGTCACGCAGCTTTGCGGGCCCGCGTCAGGCCTGGGAGGCGATGCACAGGGCGGCCAACGTCCTGCGTCTTCAGAGTGGTGAAACGGGCCCCATCTCTGCCGCCATCGCGGGCGTGGACATTGCCCTTTGGGACATCGTCGGGCAGCGTGAAAGGCAGCCGATATGGCGCCTTCTGGGCGGCCGCAGTGGCAGCATCAATGCGTATGGCAGCCTGGGGCGCTCACACGGGTTTGAGCCGCTGGTCGAAGCCGGACTCGAACGGGGATTCCGGGCGTTCAAGCTGCGTTGCTGGGGGGACCCCAGGCAGCACATGGAAGCCTATGTCAAGGCGCGCGCCATGGTGGGGTCGGATGTCGACCTGATGGCCGATGCCAATTCTTCGTTCCCCTTGAATGAAGCGGTGGCATGGTCGCAGCAATTTGCCGATGTGAAACTGGCCTTCCTGGAAGAGCCCATTCCCGTGGACTCACCGCTGGAGATCTGGAAGGCATTGGCCGCAGGCGCCCCCATGAGGATCGCCGGAGGCGAGAACATGATTTCTGCCGACACGATCGAGCAGGCCATCGGCAGTGGCGTCTATAGTGTCTTGCAGACTGACATGACCAAGTGGGGCGGCTTTTCGGGCACAGTGCCCATGTCGCACCGCATCGTGGCCAAGGGCATCCGCTTTTGCCCCCATATGTTCTCGGCAGCTCCTGGCCTGCTGGCCTCTGCCCACCTGCTTGCGGCTTCCAACAGCCCGGACGGCTCGCTCGAATACGGGATCGAATACAACCCGCCGCGCGACGAATTTCTCCAAACCGAGGTGGTAAATGGCCGCATCGAGGTGGGTGACGCACCAGGGCTCGGGCTGAACCTGGACACGGCCAAGATGGACCGCTACCGCGTGCCAATGCCCAATTTGTGATTCTCATGATTGAGCCGAATAAAGGAGACAAAGCATGATTCTTACCTCCACCCGTCGCTAGTTGTTGAGGCAGGCTGCCGCCGCCTGCGCCCTGCCGTTCGCACCTCGCGACTGGGCCCAGCCGGCCGGGTCAGGATCATCGTGCCGCTGCCGGCTGGCGGCGCGGCCGATGCCTCGGTGCACATGCTGGCCGAGCAGATGCAGAAAGCGATGCGGCGAGTTTCATCGTCGAGAAAAAGCCCGGTGCGATCTTCCAGCCCGCCATGCAGGCGCTGGCGCAGGCGGGCGCCGACGGCTAACCGCTGATCCAGCTCAACAGCGTAATGGCAGCCGCGTAGGTGGCGCGCAAACGCTTCGATATGCTGAAGACACTGGCACCGATATCACTGACCGGCGTCAGCGACGGCGTGCTGGTGGTTCCTGCCAATTCACCGTTCAGGACGGTCAAGGAGTTGATTGACTTCGCGCGCGCCAACCCGGGCGTGCTGAACTGCGGCTCGGTGGGACCGGGCTCGCGCGAACACTTGAACGCCGCCATCCTCCCCAAGCGGTACGGCTTCTCGGCGACGCTTGCCCCATTCAAGGGCGCGCCGGATGCGATCACCGCGCTGGCGCAACACGAGATCCAGTTCTTTCCATCCGTCGCCCCGCTGGCCGCGCAGTTCATTCAAAAGAAGCTCGTGCGCCCCCTCACGATGATGGTCGACCAGCGCTCGCCGCTGTTGCCCGAGGTGCCGACGCTGAAAGGGCAAGGGATAGATCTGCCACCGCTGCAGTACTCGGGCAGGCTGTGGCGGCGCCCGCTGGCACGCCGCGCCCTGTGATCGATATGCTCCAGCGCCAGATGGCCGCAGCGCTCGGCGGCAAGATGCTACGGGACAAGCTCGCCGCCCCTCGTCGCTCGTCGCTCGTCGCTCGTCGCTCGTCGCTCGTCGCTCGTCGCTCGTCGCCGGAATAGTTTGCCCGCGTCATCGAGGCCGACTTGCGCTGGATGACGGCCGTCATGCGTGAGTTCGACTGCCCCTAGGAAACGCAGCTGCCCTCCCCGGCAAGCGTCTGGGACGGGACTTGGCAAGGTGGTCTGGCCGACGGTGCATTGGCAGACGTAGGAGCATGGCCCAGCGTCGATCTTGGGGAGCGGCTCCACAGCGCACCTGACGTAGCGGATGAAGGGCTACTGGCGCATCTTCTCTCGCTTCGAAAAGCTCCATGTGATGTTCCTTGCCCTCATCGCTTCGCGCTGGTGGTCGACTGGCTTCGTTTCTGTTGGCAGACCCTAGACCGCCTCGCCAGGACTCACCAGCACATGGTCGATCGTGCCGGTGAATGCGAACTCGCCAACGTAATCCTCATAGGCCGTCGCGGAACCCCACTGCCTTCCGATCTGGATACCGTCGTGAACGGCGGAGTATCCGATCGGCGCGGTACGAATCTCGACGGGTTCGCTCTGCGATTCTCCATTGACGAACAATTGGCCCGTGCCCATTCCAATGCCGGTAGCGACGAACTCAAAGCGCAGCTCGACCCTTCCCGGCAGAATGGGGGCGGAGCTAACCCTGTGGCAGTCTATTTTCAGGCGGTTGTGCACGTAATACGCCCTGCCGCTCTTCATAAAGAGGCTCCAGCCTCCGAGTTCGGATCCGAGCGCCACAATCACGCCCTCGGCGCCGCCGGCGGGCACCTCGATCCGTGCCGTGATGGTATGGGAGTGATTGAGCAAGCGCGGCATCGCGGTGATAGGAACCGGGCTGGATCCCGGGTAGTAGGCGTAGGCAGCTCGCCGTTCGGCCGCCACCGGCCGCGTGCGGTCCAGAGCCCGCTCGCGAAAGCGGTCGTCCAAGGGCAGGACATTGTGCTTACGGGCCTCTTCCCACCACAGATCGATCAATGCCTTGAGCTTCTCGGGATGCTCCCGCGACAAGTCATTGGCCTGCGTATAGTCGTCGTCCTGATGGTACAGCTCCCACTGATCCTCTTCCCAGTCCGTGCCAGGTTTGTGCCAAGTAACCGCCATCCAGCCGTCCGACCAGAGGGCCCGGCAGCCGAGCATCTCGTAGTACTGGACATGTTTGCGGGTGCGCGCCTCGGCGTCCTGAAATGTATAGGCCAGGCTGATGCCTTCAAGCGGCTTTTGCTCGTTGCCATTGATGACCCTCGGTACCGACACCCCAGCCATCTCTAGCAGCGTCGGATACAGGTCGGTGATGTGGTGGTACTGGGTCCGGATTCCACTGACATGCGCCACCCCGCTAGGCAGGTGCACCACCAGCGGATCGGTGTTACCGCCCCGGTGGGTGTCGCGCTTCCATCGTCGGAATGGCGCATTGCCCGCCATTCCCCACCCCGCTGGATAGTGCGTGTCGGTATGCTTGCTGCCGATCCGGTCAATGTCCTTGATCATCTCCTGGACATTCATGGGTAACAGGTTACGGAATCGCTCGGTATTCGTCGTCCCATGCTCCTGGCCCTCCTGGCTTGCGCCGTTGTCGGAGAGCACCAGGATCAGCGTGTTGTCGAACTGTCCCAGGCGTTGCAGCGTAGCGACGAGGCGCCCGATCTGCGCGTCGGTATGGTCGACGAAGCCGGCGAACGCCTCTTGCATGCGCGCGTACAGGCGCCTGGCGTCCGCATCGAGCGAGCCCCAGCCGGCAATGCCAGGGTTCCTGGGCGGCAGCTTGGAGTTCCTGGGAATGATGCCGAGCACCTTTTGGCGCTCGAAGGTCTCCGTGCGCACTTGATCCCAACCCTGGTCGAACTTACCCTTATATTTCTCGATATAGGACTGAGGCACATGGAATGGCGCATGGGGAGCGCCAAAGGCCAGATACAGGAAGAACGGCCGGCCGGTGGCAACCTGCTGCTGGTCCTGGATCATCGCGATAGCCTGGTCGACCAGATCTTCGCTGAGGTGGTAGTCGGCCCGCTCTGGGGTGGGAATGCGATGGTTGTCGCAAGTCAGCATGGGATGCCAGTGATCCGTCTCCCCTGGCAGGAAACCATAGAAGCGTTCGAAGCCCATGCCGAGCGGCCAGCGACTGAACGGGCCAGCCGCCGTCACCTCGGTAGGCGGCGTGAGGTGCCACTTTCCCACCGCAAAAGTAGAATAGCCCGACTGCTTCAGCACTTCCGCGACGGTCGAAGCGCTGCGTGGCATATAGGCGTTGGAGCCCGGGAAGCCGGTCGATAGTTCGCTGATGACAGCGAATCCAACCGAGTGGTGGTTACGGCCGGTCAGCAGTGCGGCCCGCGAGGGCGAACACAGGCTGGTAGTGTGGAAATTGGTATAGCGCAAACCATTTGTGGCCAGCTTACCGATACAAGGCGCCTCGATAGGCCCGCCATAACAGGACAGATGGCCGAAGCCCAGGTCGTCGAGCAGGACCACCACGATATTCGGAGCATCCTTTGGTGGCCTGACCGGGCTCGGCCATTCGGCCTTCGATTCCTTGTACGTGTTGCCTATGACGCCACCGAACGGCGCATCGGCCGGCGGAAGAATGTCCTCATGCGGGTGCGGAGCAAGCGCGCCCTGATTCTCGGTTCTTGGGGTTGCCATGGTCACCTGCAGAAGTGAAGTAATCGATGAGCCAAGGCACTCGGGAGCGACGGCGCCAATCCGCAATCGATCTCGGAGCACCTCGGATTTGAGTTAAGTCTGGACTCTCATCCTTGGTCTATTTCTTGAACAAAGGAAATGCTTCCCGCCAATCTCACCGCGCTGGAGTGCGGTATCGAAAAAATGCCGCCAGAAAAATCACTCTGCCACCATCCCCAACTTTTTAATCAACGCACGTTGCTCAGTCAGTTCCTGCTGGATGTCCTGGGCAAATTCGGCCGGCGTGCGCCTGTCCGCCTTGCGACTGCCGGACTTTTCGATCACTTCCTTCATTTCAGGCGTGTTGATCGCGGCCATGACGGCGTCAGCCAATCTGGCCACCAAGGCGTCTGATGCCTTGGTGGTAATCAGAAGACCGCCCCATGGTTCAGCCAGAATGCCGCTCCCTGGTTCAGCGCGGTAGCCAGGTACCCCGGCTTCGGCCACCGTGGGCACGTCGGGGTAGTAGGGGGTGCGGCTGGTCCCGGTAAAGGACAGCGCGCGCAGCTTGCCGGATTTGATGAGCTCTGCCGCCGCCGCTGGCGTGGCAAACTGGAAATCGATTTCGCCCCCTGCAAGTGCAAAAATGCCGTCGATGGCACCCTTGAATGGCACGTGGGTTGCCTTGATGCCTGGAACAGCGCCTTCCAGCAATTCATACATCAGATGGGTTGGAGAGGCCGCTCCCCCAGAGCCAAAATTGAGCTTGCCCGGCTTGGCTTTCATGGCCTCGATCAGATCACGCTGCGTCTTGTAGGGCGAGTCGGCGCGTACCATCAGCAGATGAGGTGCGACCGAGAGCTTGGCCACCGGCTTGAACTCTTTCAACAGATCGATCTTGGCGCCCATCGCTTGCGCCGTGACCATGCCGCTATGGGCATACAGCAATACTGAACCATTGCCTGCAGCAGGCGCTGCCGCTCTGATCCCAATGACGCCGGACGCGCCTGGTTTGTTTTCCACGATCACCGTGGTTGCCAGACCCTTGGCGAGCTGCTCGCCAAGCCTGCGCACCGTGACATCCACCGCACCACCTGCCGGAAAAGGCACGACAATCTTGATGGCGGGTGGTAAGGGGGAACTTTCTGCCCACGACAAGGGGCTGAGCAGCAAGGCTGCAGCGGCCACGATGCAGTGTCGACGATTGAATCGTTGCATGTCTGTCTCCTGGAAATGTCGCTTCTGTTCTGATTGGGCCCTGATTGCCGCCGCGAATCAGCGCTGGATCCCAAAGCCCTCCCCGAGGGCCTGTTGGGCCAGGTCCTCGCGCTGGTTCATGACGCTGCCGGGTGCCTGCGGGCCAGGCGTCACGGTGACGCTGTGTATGACGCCGGGGTAGGCAAACGTGCCGCGTTCTGCAAACCGGGACGACACGCGCTGGCGTCGATCCAGGCCCACATCCATGCCTTCGCAGTGGATGCTCATGACCGTAGGGGCAATGTCGGTCCACGGCTGCGTTGTGCCGCCGTCCAGCGCCAAACGAGCCCGACCTTGGCGTTGCCCCAGGGCTTCAAATTCCAGGCGCAGGCATTGCGCGCCGGGCGTCAGCGGCAACAGAGGCAAGTCAAGCGGATTCATCCAGCGGTGGTAGACGAAGAGTGCCGACCCGCCGGTGACATACAAGGCCAGACCCGTAAAGGCTTCACCGAGGGCCCAGATCACGCCTTCCTGGCCAGCCTGCCAGTCGAATCGCGCAGTGATGCTGAAATTGCGGTCGGTAATCAGAGGCGAGACGACAACACGGCTGATGGTCTGGGTGCCGGGGTAAAACACACGCTCGGTGTTCACGCTTTCCATCAAATGCGGCGGCAGCGTGATGGCGCGTTCCAGTGCGCGCGCGTCAAGCGGGTAAACGTTGTTGCTCCAAGCCTCGGCATCAAACGCCACCTCGAGTTCCTTCACCTTGTCAGGGAACTCGGCGGCCAGGTCATGGCATTCAGTCGGGTCGTTGGCCAGATTGAACAGCATCCAGTTGTCCAATGTGCTGATCTTGCCGCCGCGAGTCTGCAGCGAGACAATTTTCCAGTCGCCCAGGATGTAAGCCCGGTTGGCTTCCAGCTCGTAATGCTGGCTGCTGCGAGCCGCGGGCGCTTTCGCGTCGCTCAGCACGGACTTGAAGCTCTTGCCATCGGCTTGGCGCGCGGTCAGGTCACCAATGTGATCGGGGCGCGTGAGGCCGATCACGTCCATCAGCGTCGGGGTGATGTCGGTCACATGGACCCACTGCTTGCGCACTGCGCCTTTTTCCGCGATGCCTTTGGGCCAATGCATGATGAAAGGCACGCGGATGCCGCCCATCATGGGCGTACGCTTGAAATAATAGAAAGGCGTATTGGACACCTGGGCCCAGCCCGTGGGGTAGGCTGGCATGGATTCCGGTCCGCCCACCACGCCCTTTTTCATGGCTGCATACGATTCGCCGTGCTGGGTGGGCTGGCCTTCGCGTGAGCGCATGAAGTTCGGGGTGCCCTCGAGCCCGCCAACCGCTGAAGCGCCGTTGTCAGAGCTGAACACGATCAGGGTGTTGCCGAGCTGGCCCGAGGCTTCCAGAAAGTCGAGAACGCGGCCGACGTTCTGGTCAATATTGTCCACCAGAGCCGCGTACAGCTCCATGTAATGCGCAAAGAGCTCGCGCCGCTCATCGTCGAGGCTGTCCCAGGCTGGCACGCCCGGCGGCATCGGCGCCAGGGGGTGGGGGCGGTCAAACAGGCCAAGCTCGGTCTGACGTGCCGCACGCGCGGTTCGCAGGCGGTCCCAGCCTTCGGCATAGCGCCCTTTGTAGCGCGCCATGTCGCCGGATTTGGCCTGAATCGGCATATGCGGCGCATTGAAGGCCATGTACATGAAGAAGGGCTTGTGCGGCTCGCTGCTTACGTGCGACTTCATGTACACCAGAGCGCGGTCGGTCCAGGCGTCGGTGGCAAAGTAATCGTCGGAGTAGCTGTCGATGTCGGCAAGCTGGTTGCCTTCATAGATGCGGTCTGGCGAGAAGTAGTTGGTCTCTGCGTCCAGAAAGCCGTAAAAGCGCTCGAAGCCGCGCTGCAGTGGCCAAGAGCTGCGGTCTGCCGCATCGTGAACGTGGTGGCCCCAAGTGTTGTGCCACTTGCCCACCATCATGGTCGAATAGCCCTGGACCTTGAGCATTTCGGCCAAGGTGGGGGCGTCCTGAGAGATTTCGCTGTTGTAGCCTGGGTAGCCAGGGTTGGCGTGCGCGATCCAGCCGCAGCCCACCGCATGGGGGTTCTTGCCGGTGAGCAGGGCCGCGCGCGCCGGGGAGCACATTGGCACGGTGGTGTAGTTGGTGAAGCGCAGGCCACCTTCGGCCAGCCTGTCGATATTGGGCGTGGCAATCTCGCTGCCAAAGCAACCCAGGTCGGAGAAACCCAGGTCGTCGCAATACAGGATCAGGATATTTGGCGCGCCCGCCGGTGGCTTCACCGGGGCTGGCCACCAAGGTTGCGACTCCGAGATCAATCGCCCTATCTTGCCTTGGAATGCACTGGCTGGATTGCCATCACGCCATGCTGAATCTTGACTCATTGCGGATCGTCCTCAGTGAAGAAGTTCAATGAAACAATCCTAGCCATCCGATGCCCAGAGCAATGTCAAAGAATGGACATTTGAAACAAGGCGAGACGCCGCATGGGCGTTGCCTGCGCACTCAGGCGTCCTCAATGGCGTTCATTACACGTTGCAGACAGGAAAGATCGCGCACGACGATACGCCCATAGGCAAGGCTGATCGCGCCATCTTGCTCAAGCTTGTGCAGCAATTGGTGGGTACGCTGACGGGAAAGGCTGAGCATGGAAGCCAAGGTCGCTTGACCCAGCCGTAGCTCGACCGGTGTCGTCCGGCCGGCAGGGAGGGACGGAATAGTTTCCAGCCGCTGTACATAGAGGTACAAGAGCCGCGCCATGCGCGCAATGGCGGGCGCCATGCTGCGGTACTCGAGGTTGTCTGTCATCCACCGCATCCGCTGGCACATGACCGCGATGACCGCATCCTTGAGCTCAGGGTGCTCGTCGGCCGTCCTGAGCCATTGGTCATATGGCACGACAAGTGCTGCGGCAGGTTCATGGGCGACAAGACTGGTCGTATCGGGCGTCTGGGTATAGCACGGCACAAAGCCGTAGCCATCGCCTGGTCCCATGAACGACAGGATGAACTCCCGCCCAGAGGCACTCACGCCCGTCACGGCCGCCTTGCCTTCCAGCCAGATAACGATGCCGCGCGGGATTTCTCCTTGGCGTATCAGCACGGAGCCCGGTGCAAGGCGCACCTGATGGCGGCCGCGCGCAATCAGTGCGCGCGCGGTCTCAATGGATATCGGCGCGGGCCACTTGGGGCGCATGACGGCGAGCAGCGCCTTTTCGTCCCACTGTGTCATCTGTGCTCCCATTTGATCACTTCGGCTGAACTTGCCAGCCACTTGCCTGCGCTATCCCTCTGGCTGGATTTCCCGCGAAATTGCTCTGATTGACAACTGTATGTCTTTTTAATTGTTGGGCCCCTTTAGACTTTTTTTCACCTATGGGTGGCACGCGGGCCTCCGATTCTTGCATGGGGCAAGCTAAACCGTTCCGGCTATATGCCGCGCGTTTCCACGGTAGCGGTGACCCATTCGCGGACGCACATAGCTTCCGCTATCCATATCGCCTGAATTGGCAACTACTTGTCTTTTGGATCGCCCGGAACTCATTAACCTCTTTCACCTATGGATACCTTGCAGACCTTCGACTTCATCGTGGTCGGTGCCGGCTCAGGCGGTGCCGCCGTGGCTGCGCGCCTGTCCGAGAGCGGCCGCTACACCGTGTTGCTGCTTGAGCCCGGGGGCAAGACCGACACCTTCAACCACCGGCTGCCGTTGGGGGTAGCAAACCTGGTGCGCGACGAACGCTGGGCGTGGCGCTTCGTCAGTGGGCCGGAGCCTGCGCTGGGCGGGCATGGCGTCTACTCCCCGCGTGGCCTGGGGCTTGGCGGCAGCAGCGCGATCAACGGGATGATCTGGGCCTTCGGCGATGCCAAGGCATGGGACGAATGGCGCGACCTGGGCCACGAGGGTTGGGGCTGGTCGGATGTGCAGCCGTTCTTCAAGAAGCTGGAGAACTATCCCCAAGGTGATGCGGCAACGCGCGGCCATACCGGACCGATGCACATCACCCGGCATCGCCCCGAGCCTCTGGGCCAGGCATTCCTGGACAGTTGCGCCTCGCTCGGCCTGCCTCCCGCCAAGGACTACAACAGCGGCAGCGTCGAAGGTTGGACCTGGCTGCAGACCAATACCCGCAACGGCTGGCGTTGCTCCACCTATGACGCCTACCTGAAGCCGGCGGCCGGGCGCCGGAATCTACAAATTGAAACGGGCGCGTACGCGGATACCTTGGTGTTTGAGGGGACGCGGGTCGTGGGCGTGGAATTCGTGCGCCGCGATGGGGATCGCCCTGCGGCACGCACTCGGGTGCGGGCTGCGCATGAGGTCATCCTGTGCGCGGGCGGTTACCACACGCCGGCCTTGCTGGAGCGCTCAGGGATCGGGCAGGCGGAAGTGCTGCAAGGCCTGGGCATCCCCGTGGGCCTTGGCAATCCGCACGTGGGCAGCCATTTGCTGGACCATATGCGCACCTGCGTGAGCTTCCGCACCCGTGGCGCGTTGACCATCAACGACATCGCCCACAGCCTGCCATCCAAACTGCGTGGGGGAGCACAGTGGTTTTTCACGCGGCACGGCTGGCTGCGCACGGCAACCATGAATACGCAATTGGTTACGCGGTCCAGCCCCGATGCGCCTCGCGCCGACCTGAAGCTCCAGCTCAACGGCATTCACAACGATTTTTCGCAGTGGGGCCAGCTAGGGTATCCGGTCCCACGCGAAAGCGGATTGTCGCTGTTGAACTGGCCGGTCTACCCGCGTTCGCGCGGCCACAGCCACATTGCCGGCAGGCAGCCCTGGGACCATCCACGGATCCTCACCAACTTCCTGGCCGATGCCTACGATCAGGCCGTGACGATAGCAGGGCTCAGGCTGGCGCGCATAGTGGCAGCGCAGCCCGCATTTCAACGCTACATCGTCGATGAGACGTTCCCCGGCGTTGACGTGCGGTCGGACGATGAGTTGCTGGCCTACGCTAAGGGTACCGGGCTCACCGTCTATCACCCTGTAGGCACCTGTCGCATGGGGGCGCCGCAGGACAGCGTGGTCGACGCGCAATTGCGCGTGCATGGCTTGGCCGGACTGCGCATCGCGGATGCATCGATCATGCCCACCCTGCCTTCCTCAAACACTAACGCGCCATCGATCATGATCGGTGAGCGTGCCGCCGACTGGGCTCTGCGCGCCGCCGAACACATGCGTTGACTTACCCGATATCAGGAGACAGCCCTCTATGACACCCCTTCCCGCCGTGCTCACCGCCCGCCCGCAGCACTACATTGACGGTACCTGGGCCGCTTCGCCAGGCCAAGACCGCCTGGATCTGGTGAATCCGTACAGCGAAAAGCCGTTCGGCAGCGTAGCCTTGGGCACAGCAGCCGATGTCGATGCCGCCGTACAGGCGGCCCGGACCGCTTTTCCTGCATGGAGCACGCTCCCGCGCGAGGAGCGCGCAGCCTGGATAGGCCGGCTCGTGGCGGCGCTTCAGCCGAGGCTGGAACCCATCGCCCAGCTCGAAACGACCGAGATGGGTAGCCCCATCGGCTTCTCCCGCCGGGCCCAGGCCCAGTTGCCCCTGATGGTGCTTGCGTCATATGCCGGATTCCTCAAGGAGGAACCCCGTGACGAGCTGATCGGCAACTCCCGGGTGGTGCGCGAGCCCATCGGGGTCGTCGCTGCGATTACCGCTTGGAACTATCCGCTGCTGCTGCTGCTGGGCAAGGTCGCGCCCGCCATTGCTGCGGGATGCACGGTTGTCGCCAAGCCCAGCGAGATCGCGCCGCTGACCGCAATGGTGGTTGCAGATGCCTTGGCGGAGATCGGCTTCCCCAAGGGCGTGATCAATATCGTCAACGGTATCGGCCCCGTGGTCGGCGAAGCCCTGGTGGCGCACCCGGGCGTGGGCATGGTGTCCTACACCGGCTCCACGGCAACGGGGCGGCGCCTGATGGCCACGGCGGCACCGACCGTCAAGAAACTCGCGCTGGAGCTGGGCGGCAAGTCGGCGACCGTGATCCTGGACGATGCGCCGCTGGAAGCAGCCGTGCGCGGCGGCGTGCAGGGCTGCTTCCTCAATGCTGGGCAAACCTGTATCGCCTTGTCGCGCATGATCGTGCCGGCCCACCTGCACGCCAAGGCACTGGAGATCGCCGCAGACGAGGCGAGGAAATTCGTGCCTGGCGACCCGATGGACGAAGCCACCACGCTTGGGCCCCTGGCCTTCGCCAGGCACCGCGAGCGGGTGCAGGAGTACATCCGCATTGGACAGGCCGAGGGCGCGCGGCTGGTCACCGGTGGTGCCGAGCCACCCCGTGGCGCGGAGCAGGGCTACTTCGTGCAGCCTACCGTGTTCGGGGAAGTGCTGCCGGGCATGCGCATCGCGCAGGAGGAGATCTTCGGGCCGGTGCTTAGCATTCTGCCGAGCAAGAACGAGGCCGATGCCGTGGCCATTGCCAACGGCACGATCTACGGCCTGAACGGCGCGGTGTGGTCAGCCGATAGCGCGCATGCCGTGCGCGTCGGCCGCCAGTTGCAATGCGGCAAGGTTGACATCAATGGCGGTGGCTTCAACCTGAATGCGCCGGCCGGTGGCTTCAAGCAGTCGGGCATCGGACGCGAGCGTGGGCGCTACGCAATGGAGGAGTTCCTTCAGGTCAAGTCGCTGCAGTTCAACGACGACGAGCTGGCCCGGGCGTCTTGCCCGGAATAGGCAAGTTGGCAGGCATGCCCGCTATGGGCCGCGATGTGCGTTTGGGTGACCCGGCCTGAGGCTTGGAGGCCGCGACCTCGGTTTTTCATTACGAAGACCCGGAGCAGGTATTCCGCTCCGGACACAAGGAGCAGACACCAAGCCAAGCAGCCTACACGACAAGAAAAGGAGACAGCATGCCAGTAGTCGATAAGCCTAGTCGCCGCGATGTGCAAATCACACTGAATAGTAACTTTCGGCCTGGAAGGGCGTGGTCTATAGCCGCGCTGTTGTCCCTTTTCATGCTGATCAATTTTGTGGACAAGATCGCCATAGGATTGGTCGCCGTTCCGCTGATGGACGAATTCAAACTCACACCTAGCCAATATGGTGTGGTTGCCAGCAGTTTCTTTTGGCTATTTTCGATTTCGTGCGTGGCTGGCGGTTTCTTGGCCAACCGGTTCAAAGCCAAGTGGCTTCTTCTGGGGATGGCCGCCATTTGGGCTTTGGCTCAGGTGCCAATTATATTTGCCCAGTCGATGGCGGCGATCATCCTGGCTCGGGTGATTCTTGGAATTGGCGAGGGGCCGGCTTCGCCCATCGCAGTGCATGCGAGCTTCAAATGGTTTCCCAACGAAAAGCGCAATCTGCCGGTGACGGTGATTTTGACAGGAGCCACTGTCGGCTTGTTGATCGCTGGAGTCACGATTCCCCAGATCACCGCACGTTGGGGATGGCGAACGAATTTCGAGATCCTTGCAGTGATTGGCGTTGTCTGGTCGTTGCTTTGGTGGGTGTCGGGTGCGGAGGGAACCATCGAGGACCAAGCCGTGGCAAGCAAAAGCGCAGCAGTTCAGGAGCCTGCCATCCCTTATCGGCGACTGCTGTCTGACCCTACCATTTGGAGCGCCATGGTGCTGCACTTTGTCGCCTATTGGGCCTTGGCATTGTCATTGACCTGGCTGCCCGCCTATATCCAGAAAGGTCTGGGGTTTGACGCGATCAGCTCCGGGCGCCTGTTCGGATTGGTCGTGGCCACTACCGTACCGATCAATCTGTTCGCTTCATGGTGGTCACAACGGCTTTTGGCCAAAGGCAAGACCTCCCGCGTTAGCCGCGCTATTTTGTCCAGCCTGGCCATGGCTCTGGCAGGTGTCCTGCTGCTGATTGGTTTCACGCTGGTAGATCTCAGCCCCATGCAAAAGGTCATTTTGCTTGGGATTGCCTTGGGCCTGCCTCCCATTATCTATTCCTTGGCGCCTGGAATGATCGCTGAGGTCGTGCCACCGTCTCAGCGTGGGGCCATGCTGGCGATTGACAATGCGATAGCGACGTTGGCTGCGATTATTGCGCCAATCGTAACCGGTTGGCTGATTCAGTTTGCCTCTGGAGATTCTCCGGCACGGGGGTATGAACAAGGGTTTGTGGTGAATGGCACCCTGCTTCTGATGGGTGCCTTGGTTGGTCTGATTTGGACAAATCCCGAGGAATCGGTGGCCAAGCTGGTTGAACAAGGAATGAAGCCGGTCAGCTGCCTTTAAGCAGACGCAGGAGGCGTTAATGGAATGGACGCCCCGGCTGGTTGCCTGCCGGGACAGGCTCGGCCTGGCCACGCTGGTATCGCGCCAGGCTTGATCGATAACGGGCGGATTGTCGGCCCTCTGACCGGCTTTTACCTCGCGCTGAACACCTGCAAAGAAGGCCACCACGTCGATCTCAGGGATGCCACTGATTGAGCGAAGGTGTTGGCGCTTGGGCACGAAGCTGACGTACTGCTGGACAGCCTGCATCCCGGCGCGCTCGAACGCTACGGATTGGGGGCCGACGACCACATCGTGCAGGCGGCCACCGGCATGACCATGCTCACGGGCTGCGGGAGCGCCCCACCGATCAGGACCGACCTTCCCACCGTCGATGCATCGACGGGCATGCACCCCGCTCAACATCCGGGCTTCCTTGCGCGAGCGCGATGCCACCGGACGCAGACGCTTCATCGACATAGCCATGATATTCAGAGTTACGCCGGTCATCTTTTGCGCCAGCCTTGCCTGATGCTCTCGATTTTCCTCTTTATAGCCCCCGATATGGCGTTGTTGCATTACAGGGACTTTCCGTCAATGCAAGCGCTGATCAGTCACTTTTGACTGATCTGTCTGCCAAGACGATCCAGGCGCGTGAAACGAGGAACAGACTGCACATCTACAGACGGGGTTAGGCACGAGGTGTGCCCCCTCAGAAACAGACCGCGCAGCATGGCTCCATTCAAATCTCGTGACGTCTTGCGACTCACAATGCAACAACGCCGTTCGAAGCCAGGCTGATGGCTGCGTAAACAGCATCAGGCCACGCACCAAATTGATCCTTTGCCATCGATCCGACACCGGCGAGGTGCGTGGCAGGCACCGATTCACCAAAGAAAAAGCCGTGCAGTACACGGCTTTTGTCGTTTGAGCGCTGAGGCTTATTCCACGCGCGTCACCGCCTGGGGCTTGAAGCCCAGGTCTGCGGCCTTGCCCTTGCGGCCGCGGTTGCCGCGGGCATTGTTGAGGCTGCGGATCTCCAGCGTCTCGGTACGTGCCTTGCCGCCACGCCCAACGCCATCCAGCCGGATGCTGCGCGTATAGGCGGCCGCGCCGGCCAGCTGATCCTTGTCTTCCAGGCTGATCAGCATCAGGCCGCGCCCGCCCTTGGGCATGGCCTTGAGCTCGGCGATCTCGAAGGTCAGAATGCGCCCGCCCACCGAGGCACAGATCACATGGCTGGCGGGGTTGAGCAGACCGGCCCCCTGCTCGCCGCCTTCCACATATTCGGCACGCGCATTCATGGGCACGCCATGCACCACCGAAGGTGCGCACAGGGTCTCGCCCTCGCCCAGCGTGACAAAGGCCTTGCCGGCCTTCTGGCGCGAGACCATATCGCCCACAGTCGCCGTGAAGCCATAGGCACCCGAGCCCGAGAGCAGCAGCTGCGTGCTTTCGCTGCCGGCAAAGTAGTACAGCAGCTGGGTACCGGCTTCGAGCTCGATCATCGTCGTCACGGGCTGTCCGTCGCCGCGTCCGCCCGGCAGGGCCGACACCGGCACCGAATAGACCCGGCCATTGCTGCCAAAGGCCAGCAACTGATCGACGGTGCGGCACTCAAACGTGCCATAGAGACTATCGCCTGCCTTGAAGCTCAGCGTGCCCGCATCCACGCCATGGCCTTGACGCGTGCGCACCCAGCCCTTTTCGGAAATGATCACGGTCGTGGGCTCATCCACCACCTTGACCTCGGCCACCACCTTTTTCTCCTCGTGGATCAGCGTGCGACGGGCATCGCCAAAGGTCTTGGCATCGGCTTCGATTTCCTTGCAGATCAGGCGGCGCATGGTCGCCTCGCTGCCCAGGATGTCCTCAAGCTTGCCCTGCTCGCTGCGCAGCTCCTTGAGCTCCTGCTCGATCTTGATGGCTTCCAGGCGCGCCAGCTGACGCAGACGGATTTCAAGAATGTCCTCGGCCTGACGCTCGGAGAGATTGAAGGCATCGATCAGGGCCTGCTTGGGTTCATCGCTGGCGCGGATGATGGCAATGACCTTGTCGATATTGAGCAGCACGGCCTGGCGGCCTTCGAGAATGTGGATGCGATCGAGCACCTTTTCCAGCCGGTGCCGGCTGCGTCGCGTCACGGTCTGGAAGCGGAAGGCAATCCATTCCTCCAGCATCTGGCGCAGCGACTTCTGCACCGGGCGGCCGTCGAGGCCAATGCTGGTCAGATTGATCGAGCTCGAAGACTCCAGGCTGGTGTGGGCCAGCAGCGCCGTGATCAGCTCCGACTGCGGAATCTTGCCGGTCTTGGGTTCGAACACGATGCGCACCGGAGCATCCTTGCTCGACTCGTCACGCACGCAGTCCAGCACGGCCAGCATGCTGGCCTTGAGCTGGGTCTGCTCCTGGCTCAGCGCCTTCTTGCCGGTCTTGACCTTGGGATTGGTGATGTCCTCGATCTCTTCGAGCACCTTCTGGGCCGACACGCCGGGCGGCAGCTCGGTCACCACCAGCTGCCACTGGCCGCGTGCCAGCTCTTCGATCTTCCAGCGCGCACGCACCTTGAGACTGCCGCGGCCCGTGCGGTAGGCATCGGCAATATCGCTGCTCGATGAAATGATCTGGCCTCCGCCCGGATAGTCGGGGCCGGGAATCAGCGCCAGCAGCTCTTCCTCGGGCAGCTGAGGCTTCTTGATCAGGGCCACGCAGGCTGCCGCCACCTCGGGCAGATTGTGGCTGGGGATTTCCGTTGCCAGGCCCACGGCAATACCGCTGGCGCCATTGAGCAGCGAGAACGGCAGGCGGGCCGGAAGCTGCTTGGGCTCCTGGGTGCTGCCGTCGTAGTTGGGCACGAAGTCCACCGTGCCCATATCGATTTCGTCGAGCAGCAGGCCGGTGATCTTGGAAAGACGTGCCTCGGTGTAACGCATGGCCGCTGCACCATCGCCGTCGCGGCTGCCGAAGTTGCCCTGCCCGTCGACCAGCGGGTAGCGCTGATTGAAGTCCTGCGCCATGCGCACCAGTGCGTCATAGGCCGACTGGTCGCCGTGCGGGTGAAAGCGGCCCAGCACGTCGCCGACGACACGGGCGCTCTTGACCGGCTTGGCCGCCGTATTGCCGTTCGGGCCGCTATAGCCCAGGCCCATGCGGTCCATGGCATAGAGAATGCGGCGCTGCACGGGCTTGAGGCCATCGCTGACATCCGGCAGGGCGCGGCCCTTGACCACCGATAAAGCGTATTCGAGATAGGCGCGCTGTGCGTATTGACCCAGGTCCAGTGCATCGCCAGCGGCTTGTTGAGACAAATCCAGTGTGGTTTGATCGCTCATGAATTCTTTGTGATTTTCCAAATTGCGCCGATCCGGCGACTCAAGGTATTTGCGCGTCCGCAGCCGCAGAGGCTGCGCCCGGCAGAGTCATGCGTATGCGGGAGCCGCCGCGGCCAGCCGGGCTGGCCGCAGCCAGCCGCCCGCTCAGGGGCCGCGCTGCCTGCAGCTGCTCGTAGATGCCGGTGACGGCCTTGACGTAATTCATTGTTTCTTTGTAGGGCGGAATGGCCTTGCCGAATTTCTGCACCGCACCTTCGCCCGCGTTATAGGCGGCCAGCACCAGATCGAGCCGTCCCGGGAACAAGTCCATCAGATAGCTCAGGTAACGCGCGCCGGCAGGCACGTTCACGGCCGGGTCGGCCAGTTGCTGCTGCATGCTGCGCTTTTTGCTGGCCGATACGCCAAAGCGCTCGGCCGTGCCCGGCATCAGCTGCATCAGGCCGACAGCGCCCTTGGGCGAAACGGCCTGGGCATCGAAGCCGGACTCCACGGCGATCACGGCCTTGATCAGGTCGTAGTCCACGCCGGTTCTCTCGGCCGCCTTCTGCAGATGCGGCCTCACGCTCTTGTAGCGCGGCGAGACCTCGAAAAAGCTCTGCATACGGGTGCGGGCGTTGAGCCCCTCGGCCGCCGAGTCCTGCTTGAGCTGCAGGCCCGGCTGGCTGCTGTCGTAGAGCTCGCCCTTGAAGAACAGCTTGTAGCGCTCATCCAGCGCCTCGGCCGCAAAGTGCGTGACGCCGAATTCGTCGACATAGGCCCAGAGATCGGCATGTGCCGCCGGCGCCAGGGCCAGCCAGCCCGAGCCCACCAGCAAGGCAGCCGCCATCGCACGTCGCAAACGCACAGCCGCGAACCCGCCGCGCGCAGGCAGCTGGCTGGTTGAGACATCGAACATTGGCTTGTGCATGGCTGGCTCCATCGGCCGGTAGTGGCCGCTAGTGCAGGCGTTGGCAACGCCCCCGCCTAGATATCGACCTCCACGGCATCGCCATGCAGCTCCATCAGCTCGCGGCGAGCGGCGGCTTCGCCCTTGCCCATGAGCTTGGTGACCACGGCCTCCGACTGTGCAAAGTCCAGATTCATGAACTGCACCGGCAGCAGACGACGCGTATCGGGGTTCAGCGTGGTTTCCCACAGCTGTTCGGCATTCATCTCGCCCAGGCCCTTGAAACGGCTGACCTGGCATTTCTCGCGCGGCACGCCGTCCTTGGCGCATTTCTCGATGATGGCATCGAGCTCGCCCGCATCGAGCGCATAGACCTTGATGGCCGGCTTCTTGCCGCGCGCAGGCACGTCCACACGGAACAGCGGCGGCAGCGCCACATGGATGTGACCGGCTTCGATGAGCTTGGGGAAATGCTTGAAGAACAGCGTCAGCAGCAGCACCTGGATATGCGAGCCGTCCACGTCCGCATCCGAGAGAATGCAGATCTTGCCGTAGCGCAGGCCGGACAGATCGGGCTCGTCATTGGGGCCATGCGGATCCACGCCGATCGCCACCGAGATATCGTGGATTTCGTTGTTGGCGAACAGCCGGTCGCGGTCCACCTCCCAGGTGTTGAGCACCTTGCCGCGCAGCGGCAGGATGGCCTGGGTTTCCTTGTCGCGGCCCATCTTGGCGCTGCCGCCGGCAGAGTCGCCCTCGACCAGAAACACCTCGTTGACGGCTATGTCCTTGCTCTCGCAATCGGTCAGCTTGCCGGGCAGCACGGCCACGCCGCTGCCCTTGCGTTTTTCCACCTTCTGGCCGGCCTTCTGGCGGGTCTGGGCGGCCTTGATGGCGATCTCGGCCAGCTTCTTGCCCCAGTCCACATGCTCGTTGAGCCACAGCTCCAGCGCCGGGCGCACAAAGCCCGAGACCAGACGCACGGCATCGCGCGAGTTCAGGCGCTCCTTGATCTGGCCCTGGAACTGCGGATCGAGCACCTTGGCATTGAGCACATAGCTGGCGCGCGCGAACACGTCGTCGGGCATGAGCTTGACGCCCTTGGGCAGCAGCGAGTGCATGTCGATGAAGGCCTTGACGGCCTGGAACAGGCCGTCGCGCAAGCCGCTGTCATGCGTGCCGCCAGCGGTGGTGGGAATCAGGTTGACATAGCTTTCGCGCAGCGGCGCACCGTCTTCGGTGAAGGCCACGCACCAGGCCGCGCCCTCGCCTTCGGCAAAGCTGTCGTTGTTCTTGTCGGCAAAGCCCTCGCCTTCGAACAGGGGGATGACGGGCTCGCCATGCAGGCTCTGCGCCAGATAGTCGCGCAGACCGCCCTTGAACTGCCAGCTCTGGGTATCACGCGACTTTTCGTTGATCAGCGAAACGGCGACGCCGGGCATGAGCACGGCCTTGCTGCGCAGCAGATGCACCAGCTCGCCCATGGGCAGGGCCGAGGACTCGAAGTATTTGGCATCGGGCCAGGCACGTACCGTCGTGCCCTGCTTGCGCTCGCCGGCCTGCAGAGGGCGCACCTTGAGCGGCTCGATCACGTCGCCGCCCGAGAACACCAGCGTGGCCACCTGACCGTCGCGGTGCACCTGCACCTCCAGGCGCGTGGCCAGCGCATTCGTCACCGACACGCCCACGCCGTGCAGACCGCCCGAGAAGCTGTAGGCGCCGCCATTGCCCTTGTCGAACTTGCCGCCCGCGTGCAAACGCGTGAACACCAGCTCCACCACGGGGGCCTTCTCCTCGGGGTGCAGACCGAAGGGAATGCCGCGCCCGTCGTCTTCCACACTGTAGGAGCCGTCGGCATGCATGGTGAACTTGATTTTCTTGCCGTAGCCGGCAAGCGCCTCGTCGGCCGCGTTGTCGATCACCTCCTGCAGGATGTGCAGGGGGTTGTCGGTGCGCGTATACATGCCGGGACGCTGTTTGACAGGCTCCAGACCCTTGAGAACGCGGATCGAGCCTTCGGAATATTCGTTGGACGGTTTGACTGCCATGGGGGCGGATTGTAGTAGCCTCTCCAGATGAGAGCTGGATAAATTCACAGTTGTTTACTCCCAATACTCTTGCACAAAGCCCGAACATCTGTCTTGGCAACGTGTTTTTACCGGATCTTTATCGTAGAGAAGACTATCAAAAAGATAGCTTTAACCTCATGTAATTCATATATTTCATATAGTTTTTTTACCTATATCCTTTACAAATATTACGCAAGACGCTCACTTTTTTTATTTTTCTGATTCGCTGTGCATCCAGGCAACCCGGCACTGCCATCGCATTCTGGCAGGCCGGACTGCCACGCATGTGACGAGCTGTGCAGGCGCAAAACAGCGGGTTTCGTTACAGTGGTGTGCTGACCGCCCCCAAGCCTTTTTTCGCACACACGGCATGACTACAAAGACAACTCAAGCCCCCATGTCCATGGCGCAGATTCTTCTGTGCGGTGGCGCCATCGTCACGCTCTCCATGGGCATACGCCACGGCTTCGGCCTCTGGCTGCAGCCCATCACCCAGGAGATGGGCTGGACGCGCGAGAACTTTTCCCTGGCCATTGCCGTGCAGAACCTGTCCTGGGGCATCCTGGGCATCTTCGTCGGCATGCTGGCCGACCGCATCGGCGCCTTCAAGGTGCTGATCGGCGGCTCCATCCTCTATGCGCTGGGCCTGGCCGGCATGGCGCTGTCTCCCGATGCCACCGTGTTTTTGCTGACCGCCGGCGTGCTGATCGGCGCGGCCCAGGCCGGCACCACCTATGCCGTGATCTACGGCGTGCTGGGCCGGCAGATTCCTGTGGCGCGGCGCAGCTGGGCCATGGGCGTGGCCGCTGCGGCAGGCTCGTTCGGCCAGTTCTTCATGGTGCCCGTGGAGGGCAAGCTGATCGCGCAGTTCGGCTGGTCCAATGCCTTGCTGATACTGGCGCTGTTCGCGCTGCTGATCGCCGCCCTGGCCTTTGGCCTGCGGGAGCCGGGCTTTGGCGGCAGCACGCCCATCAAGCGCGAGCAGACCGTGGGCCAGGCGCTCAGGGAAGCCTGGACCTACCCCAGCTTTCTGCTGCTGATGGCGGGCTATTTTGTCTGCGGCTTCCAGGTCATGTTCATCGGAGTGCACATGCCCAGCTATCTGAAGGACTTCGGCATGGCGCCCCATGTGGCCAGCTATTCGCTGGCCCTGGTCGGCCTGTTCAATATCTTCGGCACCTATCTGGCCGGCAATCTGGGCCAGAAGCTGCCCAAGCGCTATCTGCTGTCGGGCATCTACGGCCTGCGCTCGGTGGCCACCGTGGCCTTTTTGCTGGCCCCGCTGTCGCCCTGGTCGGTCTATGCCTTCTGCGCCGCCATGGGCTTTCTGTGGCTGTCCACCGTGCCGCTGACCAATGCCACCATCGCCCAGATCTTCGGCGTGCAGCATCTGTCCATGCTGGGCGGCTTTGTCTTCTTCAGCCACCAGATCGGCAGCTTCCTGGGCGTATGGCTGGGCGGCTATCTCTACGATATCAACGGCAACTACGACATGGTCTGGTACATCTCGATTGCCCTGGGCATTTTTGCCGCCGTCGTGAACCTGCCCGTGCGCGAGACAGCCATTGTGCGACGCGCGCCCAGCGCCGCCTGATACCGGAGACACCACCATGCAGCTCAAACTCTGGCAACGCATCTCCATCTGGTGTGCCGTGCTCGTGCTGCTGCTGGCGGTGTTTGCCCTGTATCTGCAACCGGAATTCATGCTCACACTGGCAGACCAGGTCTGGGCCTGCTTCTGAGCTCTTGGGCAAGCCGCCCGGGCGGCATGGCCGGGAGAGAGCATGGCCCGCATCATCATCACCGGAGCCTCGGACGGCATAGGCGCCGAAATGGCCCGCCAGCTGGCACAAACCCATGGCAGCCGGCTGCAGCTGACGCTGGCCGCGCGCAATGCCGGCAATCTGCAAGCCGTGGCAGAACAATGCCAGGCCCTGGGGGCGCAGGTGCTGGAAGTTCCCACCGATGTGAGCGAAGAGGCCCAGTGCCGCGCGCTAATCGACGCCGCCGTGCAGCAGTTTGGCGGGCTGGACGCCCTGATCAACAACGCCGGGGTCTCGGCCCATGCCCTGTTCGAACAGGTCAGCGCACAAGACCTGGGCTGGTATGAGAGGTTGATGCGCATCAACCTCTGGGGCAGCGTCTGGTGCACCCATGCGGCGCTGCCGCACCTCAAGGCCAGCCAGGGCTCCATCGTCGCCGTGTCTTCGCTGGCCGGTCTGATCGGCGTGCCGGGCCGCACGGCCTATAGCGCCAGCAAGTTCGCCATGGCCGGCTTCTTCGAAGCCCTGCGCATCGAGCTCAAACCCGCCGGCGTGAGCGTGACCACCGCCTACCCCGGCGTGGTGGATACGCGCATCCGCTACCACGGCTACAACGCCAGAGGCGAGGCCGCAGGCGTCAGCGGCCTCAGGGAAGACGGCGCGATGACGGTGGCCGAATGCGCGCGCCTCATACTGGACGGCATGAGACGCCGCCAGCGCGAGGTGGTGATGACCGGCAAGGGTAAGCTGGGTCGCTTCATCAAGCTGATCGCCCCGGGCATGGTGGAAGACATGGCCCTGGCCGCGCTCAAGGACGATGTGAAGCCGCACTGAGCCGACGCGAGCTGCTGCCGACGCAGCGACGCACAGGACATGCAAGGATTGGGCTGCGGGCACTGCTATAGTTTTCGCAAGATGACAAGCAACTCCCTGCCTCCCACCCCCGCCACCATTGCGGCGATTTCCGCCGGCCACTGCGCGCAGGCGCCCTCCGCCTGGATTGCCCGCTTTGCCCATCTGGTACGCCCGCAGGGCTCGGTGCTGGACCTGGCCTGCGGCATGGGTCGCCATACGCGTTTCTTCTCGGCCTTGAACCACACTCTGACCAGCGTGGACAAGGCACCGGAGGCGACCCGGTCCGTGGCGGATATCGCCGAGACGATTACCGCCGATATCGAAAACAACGCCTGGCCTCTGACGGGCCGCAGCTTTGACGGCGTGGTCATCACCAACTATCTGTGGCGTCCGCTGTGGCCGCTGATTCTGGACAGCGTCAAGCCCGGCGGCGTGCTGCTCTACGAAACCTTTGCCCAGGGCAACGAGGCCTATGGCAAGCCCTCGCGCCCGGACTTCCTGCTGGCTCCCGGCGAGCTGCTGCAGGTCTGCGCCGGCTGGAACGTCGTCGCCTACGAGCACGGCCTGCTTGAGCAGCCCACGCGCGTGGTGCAGCGCATTGCCGCCATCCGGCCCGATGACGCGGCCGCAACTGCCGCACCAGCAGCACTGCTGCAAGCCTGACGCCCTTCTTCTGCATCCACCTGCGCCCGACTGCCATGCCCGCCTACGCCCTGCTGCTTGCCCACGACGAGCACCCCAGTCCTGATACAGAGTGGCCCGCAGAACCCGGCGGCAGTTGCGACGGCTGGGCCGAATGGTTCAGCAGCACGCCGCTGCTGTTCAGCGTGCTGCTGGGCGATGCACGGCATCTGCCCGAACTGGTCCCCTGCAGCGCCTACCAGGACAAGCAAAGCCTCGCGGCCCTGGCCGCGCCCATGGAGCAGGTTCAGGCCCGCTGGCAATGGCTCAGGGGCGTGATGGAACCACTGCCGGCACACTGGCCAGGCTCTGTCAGCAGGCAATGGCAGGAGATTGACCGTGTCATCCGCACCAGCGCGCGCCAGTGGCTGCTGCTGGACTGCGCGACGCTATGTCCGCATGACTTTGACGAAGCGGAGTTCACGACCTTTTTGCAGGCCCAGCGCGAGCTATGCCGGCAATGGAGCTGCAGCGGCGCCGAGCTGCCCGAATCCCTGCAGGCCTTGAAGCGGGCGCCGCAATCCCATCTGGGATGGTGGAGCGGCTCGGTCATTGCCCGCACCGAGGTCATCGAGCAGCAAAGCGAAGAAGACTGGCCCTCCTGGCTGGCCGATCACTACGAACTGCGCCACCATGGCGCCTGGGACGAAGCGACCGAAAGCTATTACGTCATGCCCAGGCTGCACCCGCGCACAGGCCTGAAACCGCAAAACGAGGCCGAGCGCGACCACTGGCCTGTGGGCATGGTCACGCCCTATGGCCGCTGGCTGCAGCGCCCCGTGGAAGGCGCGAGCATGACTTTTGTCTCCGGCGAGCATCTGAGCGTGCACTATCCCGAGACCACGCCTGGCGAAGGCGCAAGGTCCGGCATCAAGGATTTGAACGGCATCTGGCTGGTATCGCCCTCTGCGGGCTATCGCGACGCCTATGCCGTCACGCCCCAGGTGATGGCCTGCCGATCACCGGGGCAGGAAAACATGCAGGACCTGCGCAGCCTGCCCGGCCTCGCGCTGCTGCACGAAGGACTCGGCAGCATCGACTACAACGAGGAACAGGACGAATTCATCCGTGCCGAAAAAGGCCCGTACGGCAACTCGTGCCAGTTGCTGCTCAAGCCCGACGGCCACCCACTGTTTGATGCGGGCCGCTATGAGCACATCAACGACTTCAGCACCAAGACAGACCTGGCCGTCGCCTGCGTCCGGGAACCCTTTGTCAACGAGCAGGGCGAGCAGGAGTTGCGCATTCTCGAAGGCGTGATTGACATCCGCGGCCAGGAAATCATCCCCTGCCGGTTCAAGACCATAGAGCGCGGCTTCAGCAGCTCGCCCCCCAAGATATTTCCCGGCCGCAAGCTTCTGGCCATCACCGAAAAAGGCGAGCCACGCATCTTCAGCACCAAAGGCAAGCTGCTGGCCGCCCCTGATATCTGGTGCCCGCCGCTGAACTGCAGCCCGAAGAAAAATGAACTGCTCGCCTTTATGGGCGAGGGAGCGGAGGCCGAGCTGGTCCTGTTCTCCATCCGGGATTTCAGCATCACCCGCACCGGGGAAACCTGGGAGGACTACCGCAATGCGCTGCGCGGCATGTTCAAGGGCCTGGGGGACGACGCCCCCGAAGCCACGACCATGACCCGCGCAGAACTGATGGAAGCCGAAGATCCGGCCTGGATGCAGGACATATCGCGCATTCTTTGCCTGAACGACGAAAGCCGGGCTGCAGACCTGCTGCAGCAATGGCGCGACTGCGTGGCGGCACCTGATCCTGACGACATGGGCCGGGACGAAGATGACGAGAGTGACCCCGATGTCATGCATCTGCCCGCTGGTGAAAACGCGCTGACCCTGTACTGGGTGCATCTGCTGGCCGTTGCCGGTCAGTTCGCCCGCTTTGACTGGAAGGATGCCGACGGCATTGCAAACACGCACTGGCTGCCCGGCACCGATGACTGGCAATGGGACACGCCCGCTGACGGTGTTGAATCGGGCATGGAGAACATGGCCGAACATCTGGCCGGCCGCCAGCTGGCCCTGATCAAGCTGGCCACCGATGACGACAGCCTGCGCGTGACCGTGGTGCGCGCGGCCGATGCCGAGGACTTCATGGAGCGGCTGGCGCAGGCCCATATCAGCGCCTGGAAGTACAGCGCGAACTGATGGCAGCACCGTGCCACGGCAGTGCTTGCCGGCCTGGTCCGAGGGCGAAAGCAAAGCCTGCGGCAGTATCTTCAGCAACGGCAAAGCCGTGCAAAGGCCTTCATGCTGTCTAGAACAGACCCGTCCTCAACAAACAATATGACGCACAAATTTTAAATATTTCGTCATTTCGTCATTTATCAACAACACTTCGACAAAAACAGAGTTTTGCTAGACACTGTTGACAGCAAACCACTGCTTGCACCCTGTCCCTGTTTGTAGAATTCATTTTTACCGTTTTCTGATTGCGGATATGACATCACCCTCCGTTGCTCTCACTGGCAGCATTGTTGCCCTCATTACGCCCATGCTCGAAGACGGTAGCGTCGACTACCCGTCGCTGCGCAAACTCATCGACTGGCATGTGGCCGAAGGCACCAACTGCATCGGTGTGGTCGGCACCACCGGTGAATCGCCCACAGTGAATGTCGAAGAGCATTGCGAAATCATTCGTGTCGCCGTGGAACAGGCCGCCGGCCGCGTCTCCATCATGGCCGGCTGCGGCGCCAACAGCACGCACGAAGCCATCGAGCTGGCCAAGTACGCCAAGAAGGTGGGCGCCGACAGCCAGCTGCAGGTCGTTCCCTACTACAACAAGCCCACACAGGAAGGCCAGTACCAGCACTTCAAGGCCATCGCAGAAGCCACTGGCGACCTGCCCGTGATTCTGTACAACGTGCCCGGTCGCTCGGTTGCGGACATGCAGCATGACACCGTGCTTCGCCTGGCCCAGATCCCCGGCATCATCGGCATCAAGGAAGCCACCGGCAACATCGAGCGTGCTCAATGGCTGATCCGCGACGTGCCTGCCGGCTTCGGCGTCTACTCCGGTGACGACCCCACCGCAGTGGCACTGATGCTGTGCGGCGGCCACGGCAACATCAGCGTGACGGCCAACGTCGCTCCCCGCCTGATGAGCGAGCTGTGCAAGGCCGCCATGGCCGGCGATACCAAGCGCGCCATGGAAATCCAGTTCAAGCTCATGCCCCTGCACAAGAGCCTGTTTGTCGAAGCCAATCCCATTCCCGTGAAATGGGCAGCAGCCCGCATGGGTTTGTGCGGCCCCGCCATGCGTCTGCCCATGACGCCGCTGAGCGAGCAATGCGAAGCAGTTGTTGAGGATGCTCTGCGTAAAGTTGGCGTACTCTGATCGAGTTGCGCTAAGCTAGCGGTTTTTCGCACATAGCTTGAACGCTACCCAAGGACAATCCGCGTGAAACAACAAACAGCACGTTTGAGCCTGCTCAGCATCGCGCTGGGCCTGTCTGCCTGCACGACCACGTTCCAAGAGACCAAGATCGACTACAAGAGCGCGGGCAAGAATCAAGCTCCCTCTCTTGAAGTCCCTCCGGATCTGACGCAGCTGTCGCAAGACTCGCGCTATACCGTCCCTGGTGGCGTGGTATCCGCTGCTGCCATGCAGGCCAATGCCAAGGCCGCCAAGCCTGCCGACAACAACACTGCGACCAACAAGATTGGCGACGTCCGCATCGAGCGCGACGGTGCCGAGCATTGGCTCGTGGTTGATCGTGCAGCCGACAAGCTCTGGGAGCCCACTCGCGACTTCTGGCTGGAAAACGGCTTCATCTATGCGATGGAAGACCGCCAGCTGGGTATTCTCGAGACCGACTGGGCCGAGAACCGCGCCAAGCTGCCTCAGGACATCATCCGCAAAAGCCTGGGCAAGGTGTTCGACTCGCTCTACTCCACCAGCGAGCGCGACAAGTTCCGCACCCGCCTGGAGCGCGAACCCGATGGCAAGACCCGCATCTATGTCACCCACCGTGGCATGCAGGAGGTCTATACCAGCGAGCGCAAGGACAACACCATCTGGCAACCGCGTCCCCGCGACCCCGAGCTGGAGACCGAATTCCTGCGCCGCATCATGGTCAAGCTGGGCGTGAGCGAAGAGCAGGCCTCTGCCGTTGCCAAGGCCGACAGGTCTGCAGCCACCACCTCGACCAGCGCACGCATGGACACCGTCAACGGCGTGCCCACACTGCAGCTGGAAGAAGGCTTCGAGCGCGCATGGCGCCGCGTTGGCGTGGCACTGGACCGCACCGGCTTCACCGTGGAAGACCGCGACCGCAGCCGTGGCCTCTACTATGTGCGCTATGTGGATCCCAATGCCAAGCAGGAGTCCAAGGGCTTCTTCAGCAAGATCTTCAGCCAGGGCAAGGAAGCCGCCGCACCTCAGAAGTACCAGATCCAGGTCAAGGGCGATGGCAACAAGACCCAGGTCAGCGTGCTCAATGAGCAAGGCCAGCCGGACAGCAGCGCCAACGGCCAGCGCATCGTGCGCATCATCACCGATGATCTGAAGTAAGAAGCATTGCTCGCATTCAAAAGCCACCTGGCTCGGCCCTGGTGGCTTTTTTCATGCCCGAACGAATCGAACAACTCCGGCTTGAGGCTCGCATCCTCATGACGCGTTCTTGCCCGCCAGACTCAGTTCAGATGCAAGTACAAGACAAGTGAAAGTGCGGACCTTGCATGGCGACTTGTATCCACAGTTCAAGCACCCGCTGCAAAACCCAGACGCAAAAAAACCGCACCTGAGTGCGGTTTTGTTTACGCTCAAGGCCTGGGCCTCAAGCTGGCTGATGCAGCGAATTACTTGGCAGCAGGAGCTTCAGCGGCGGGAGCAGCAGGAGCGTCAGCGGCAGGAGCAGCAGGAGCGTCAGCGGCGGGGGCAGCAGGAGCGTCAGCGGCAGGAGCAGCAGGAGCGTCAGCGGCAGGAGCAGCAGGAGCTTCAGCAGCAGGAGCGGGAGCAGCAGGAGCTTCCACAGCAGGAGCGGGAGCAGCAGGAGCTTCTTCCTTCTTGCCGCAAGCAGCCAGAGCAGCAGCAGCGATCACGGTAGCCAGAATCAGAGAGTTCTTCATGACGATTTCCTAAATGGTAGGTTCAGCAGACGGTATGCAGATTGCCATTACGGTCAGCCTTTTGCAGCTATTGATCGCTATGGCAGATCAGGTCAAACGATAAATTCGACTCAGACCGCATTATAGGTAGTTTTGCCCATTGCTGACTGATACTGACAGCAACTAAACAATTCTGCACAAATCGGTGCGTTCTCATTTACCGGGCAAGCCCACGCTTGCCTTGAGTCACACTGTGGAGCATAAATTTCTTCCTGTCAAATCCCTGACAGAGCTTTGACGAAGATTTACATAATCTACACAAAGCCTGCGAAATCGACAGAAGCCACAGAGGACAAACCCGTAAGTTAGCACGATCGCTGTTACAAGTCCACCCTGTTTCAGTCGCCTGAGCGAACCCAGCCCGCATCGAACCACGACGACAGCAACTCCAGCGCGTCATCGCTGGCAGTTGCCAGATCCTTGCGCGACAGCGCCCGGGTGTCAGCCAGCTTGCGCATCAGCGTGGCATCGCGGCCGCCAGCCAGATAGCTTTCGCCATTGATGAAGATGTGCTTGGCGTCATACATCATGCGCGTGCGGCGATCCAGCACCACGCTCTCGAACATGCCGTTTTCATCGCCATGCTCGAACCAGACATTGGGCTTGGGGTCGCTCAGGTACTCGCCCAGCGCGCGCTCCAGCGCCAGCGGCTCGGCCATGGCCTTCTTCAGTGCCTCGCGGGCAAAGTCATACATGGCTTCTGGAATCAGCGCCGGGTTGCTCACGGCCTCCTGCTTGGGGTCGCGATAGATGACCGGAGTTTCGGGCGCGTCGGGCTCGTCCGACATGCGCAGCAGCAACTCGCGGCCCAGTTCGCTGCGATCGGGCGAGCGAAAGCCTATCGAATACGTCATGCATTCGCCCTCTGCCACTCCGTCATGCGCCCATTTGGGCGGTAGATACAGCATGTCGCCGGGCTCCAGAACGAACTCTTGCTCGGGCTCGAAATTGGAGAGAATTTTCAGTGGCTTGCCCTGCTGCAGAGACAGGTCTTTTTGACGACCGATGCGCCAGCGGCGCTTGCCCTGGGCCTGCAGCAGAAACACGTCATAGCTGTCGAAGTGCGGACCTACGCCTCCCTGATCGGTAGCAAAGCTGATCATCAGATCATCGAGGCGCGCCTCGGGCACAAAGCGGAATTGCTGCAGCAACTCATGCGCCTTGGCGTCATGCATGTCCACGCCCTGCACCAGCACCGTCCAGCCCGGCTTGGTCAATGCAGGCAGGCTGCGACGGGACAGCGGGCCGTGGCTGAGCTTCCAGTTGTCGCCTTCGAGCTGCTGGATCAGGCGCGACTCCACGCCATCCTCGCCCGCCATGGCCAGCAGTCGGGCGCGCGGAATCGGGGCCTTGAAGCCGGGAATGGCCTGGCGCACCAGCAAGGGCTTTTTGTGCCAGTGGCGGCGCATGAATTGAGAGGCGGTAAGTCCACCCAGCAGGGTGAGCGGCGTATTGATGTCCATGAATCCAGTCCTGCTTTCTAAGCAACGGACTGCATTGTCCTATAGGCCTCGATATCGCTGGTCGGCACAGATCAATGACCGAGCGCTCTGAACTCGGACGGCGACATGCCGGCATAGGCCTTGAAGGCACGGCTGAAGTGCGCGCTGTTGCCAAAACCGCAGCCCATGGCAATCTCTGTAATGGTGCGGTGCGCGAGCGCCGGGGAATGCAGCTCCCGCATGCAAAGCTCCAGCCGGCTTTGCTGGATGAAGCCGCCCAGCGACTGGTCTCGCCCCGAAAAGGCGTTGTGCAGATGCCGACGGCTGCAATTGAGTGCTTCGGCCACCTGATCGACAGACAGCCCGGGGTCGCGCACATGGCTGGCCACATGCTCGCAGATGCGGTCGTACAGGGCCTGCTTTTGCGTCACCGCCGTGGCCTGCCCGCCAAGTGCCTGCAGGGACAGATGCACCATATCCACCAGCAACTCCCCGGCGCGGCGTGCCAGCGGTGCCGTCATATTGTCCAGTTCCTGGTAAGTGCTGCGCATGGTCTGCAGAGCAATGCGCGCAATGCCGGCGCTGCCCCCCACCGATCGACCCATGAGGTTTTCCAGACGCAGGCCTCGCTCGGCAATGCTCTGTTTGGGCACCATCATGATCAGATGCTCCGTGTGCTGGGGATTGGCCACCACATAGGGCTGCGAGGTGTCATAAATGGCCCAGCTGCCATTGCTCACGCAGGCCTTGCTGCCGTACTGCTCCACCTCGGCATGGCCGCTCCAGGGCGCCACGATCTTGAGATAGGCCGCTTCGCTGTCGCGCAGACGGTGGCTGTCGCGTATGACGCGGTGGCGCCCGGCGTCCAGCTTGGTGAGCATCACATCGCCTGCATATGCCACGCTCAGATGCCCGTCAAAACAGGTGTCGCCATACAGATCCGTATCGAGACCCGAGAACAGCTGCGCCATCCAGCCCTGCCAGGCTGGTGCAGTTTCCTTCTCGGGAAGACCATCGGTACTCAGTACCACGGGCGCGGTCATGGGCCTTGACTCCTCGTTGTATCTATCTCTGCCTGTGCCGACAAAGTACGACAATTATCGGTAAGTGAGCACTTTCGTGCTCAGACCGGAAAGAATCTCCCACACTGCATTCAAACTAGTGCAAACCCTAGGTCTCGTGCACGATTCGTCAAACGGTTTGTGCACATTGCGCACAGCATCTTGCCAAGGCTTTTCCTACGATCTCACACACGCCAGTGTCAGGCGAAACACCACAAAAGGTGGAGACAAGCCCGGTGACACAAGCCTTGTGCAACGACACCAGCTCCCACTTTTTCAACTTGCAGCAACAAGCAGTGACCGCGGTCACGCGCCCTTGGTAGTGAAGGAAGCAAAGATGATTGAACAAAGCATGCTCATCGGCGGTCAGACCGCACAGGCCAGCAATGGCGCCACTTTCGAGCGCAGAAACCCTCTGGACGGATCGGTCGCCACGCGCGCCCCGGCCGCCACGACAGCCGACGCCGTGCGTGCCGTGGAAGCCGCTCAGGCGGCCTTCCCTGCCTGGGCAGCCCTGGGCCCCACGCAGCGCCGGTTGATGCTGATGAAGGCCTCCCAGGCCCTGGAAGCAAAGGCCGAGGCCTTTGCCGCAGCCATGGCAGCAGAAACCGGTGCCTCCGGCATCTGGGCCGGCTTCAATGTGCATCTGGCGGCCAATATGTTTCTCGAAGCCGCATCGCTGACCACCCAGATCAACGGCCAGCTGATTCCTTCGGACATTCCCGGCAGCATGGCCATGGCCGTGCGCCAGCCTGCCGGCGTGGTGCTGGGCATCGCCCCCTGGAATGCCCCCATCATTTTGGCCGTGCGCGCCATTGCCACGCCCCTGGCCTGCGGCAATACCGTGATCCTCAAGGGCTCGGAACTGTGTCCCGCCACCCACGGCCTGATCATCGAAGCGCTGCAGGAAGGCGGCTTGCCGCCCGGCGTGGTGAACTTTGTGACCAATGCGCCCGAAGACGCCGGTGCAGTGGTCGAAGCCATGGTGGCCCACCCCGCCGTGCGCCGCGTGAACTTCACCGGCTCCACGCGCGTAGGTCGCATCATCGGCCAGACCTGTGCCAAATACCTCAAGCCCGTCATCCTGGAGCTGGGCGGCAAGGCCCCATTCCTGGTACTGGACGATGCCGACATCGACTCCGCAGTGGCTGGCTGCACCTTTGGCGCCTTCGCCAACTCGGGCCAGATATGCATGTCCACCGAACGCATCATCGTGGACGAGGCCGTGGCCGAGGAGTTCATCGGAAAATTGGTGGCCCGCGCCACAACCCTGCCTCTGGGCGATCCCCGCAAAGGCCCTGTGGTGCTGGGCTCCGTCGTGGACATGAACACCGTGCACCGCGTCAACGAACTCATCGACGACGCCGTGGGCAAGGGCGCCAGGATTCTTTGCGGCGGCAAGGCCAGCGACACCCTCATGGCCGCCACGCTGATAGACGGAGTGACTCCCGAGATGCGAATCTTCCGTGAAGAGACCTTTGCCCCGGTGAAAGCCATCGTGCGCGTGCGTGGCGAAGAGCAGGCCATCGCCATGGCCAACGACAACGAGTTCGGCCTGTCTTCCGCCGTCTACACCAGGGACACGGCCCGTGGCTGGCGCGTGGCCGGCCGCATCGAGGCGGGCATCTGCCATGTCAACGGCCCCACCGTGCACGACGAAGCACAGATGCCTTTCGGCGGCGTGAAGAACTCGGGCTACGGTCACTTTGGCGGGCAGGCCGGCATCGATGCCTTCACCGACACCCGCTGGATCACCATGCAGACCACCGCACGTCACTACCCCTTCTAAAGCGCCCAGGACAGCAGCCATAGCCGGCTGGCCTGACTGCTGTCTTCGCTTGAAACCTCCATCGCGGGCACTGGGCCATGAGGCAAAGACCTCAGGTGCAGCCGCCCGCATGGGCAAGGCGCGAACCCCAACCTGCGCCTTGTGTCTGCCGCCCCACAGAACCACCGGAGACCCACGTTGAAACATGCCTCCCGACTGGCCCTGGCAGCCCTGCTGTCTGGCCTCAGCCTCGCCGCCTCGGCTGCGGACTCTCACGGCACTGGCCCCGGCCAGCGCTTCTACGAAAAGACCTGTGCCAAATGCCATGAAGCCGGCATAGGCCCCGTCATCAAGGGACGCGGCTTTCCGCCCGCGACCTACGTGGTCATTGCGCGCAACGGCATGAACGCCATGCCCTCCTTTCGCGTGACCGACATCGACGATGCCACGCTGGAAGACCTGGCAAACTACCTGTCCAAGACAGAGCCCCCCAAGGCTGCCGAGCCAGCCAAGAAGTAAGGAGAACGATGCAATGCAAGCCGATCGTCGCTCCCTTCTCAAAGGTCTGACCGCTGCAGGTCTGGCTGTCTCCGGCATAGGCTGGGCACAGGCTGCCTCTTCCGCTGCAGGCCGCTCCACCGGCGCAGCTACACGTTCTGCCGAGGTGCTGGCCGTGACATCCTCCATGCACGCCAGTGCGCTGGACAAGGCCTTTGTGGCCGGTGTTCAGAGCACGACCCGCAACGCGGTGCACACCGGCCTTCAAGGTCTGGACAGCGCCGCTTTCAACCAATTGGGCGAGCTGCTGGCCGACAGTCGGGAAACCCTGTTGCTGGGCCTGCTGGATGACGCCTCGGCCACGCTGGTGCTGGACCTGGTCCGCTCCAGCGGTGGCCGCGTGCTGGCCGTGGAACACCATCGCGTGGACGGCGCTGCCGCCGACTGGGCCCAGGCGCTGGGTCGGTCGCTGGCGTCCGGTCAAGTCATGAACACCACGGCAGCAGCAGGCAAGCAAGCCTGCGTGTCCTTTAGCTGCGTAATCTAAGAAACAAGGAAAGCAGAGCATGACAAGCAAATACATGGCCCTGCCCAAGGGCATGAGCGAGAGCAGCTTTGATGCGGCCATCGCCCAATTCAAGAAAGTCCTGGGCGAAGACAATGTGATGATCAAGGACGAGCTGGTTCGTCCCTACACCAAGGTGATGATGGCTGTGCCCACCGAAGAGCACACGCCTTCCGCCGTGGTGACTGCCACCACCGTGGAGCAGGTGCAAGAGGTCGTCAAGATCTGCAACGCGCACAAGGTGCCTGTGTGGACCATCTCCACCGGCCGCAACTTCGGCTACGGCTCGGCCGCACCGGGTCAGCGCGGCCAGGTGGTGCTGGATCTGCGCAAGATGAACAAGATCATCCACGTGGACCCCGAACTGTGCACGGCCCTGGTCGAGCCCGGCGTGACTTACCAGATGCTCTACGACTACCTCGAAGAGAACAAGATTCCCTTGATGCTGTCGTTCTCGGCACCTTCGGGCATTGCCGGTCCTCTGGGCAACACCATGGACCGCGGCGTGGGCTACACCCCCTATGGCGAACACTTCATGATGCAGTGCGGCATGGAAGTGGTGATGGCCAACGGCGATGTGCTGCGCACCGGCATGGGAGGCGTCAAGGGCGACAAGGCCTGGCAGGTATTCAAATGGGGCTACGGCCCGACGCTGGACGGCATGTTCACCCAGTCCAACTACGGCATCTGCACCAAGATGGGTTTCTGGCTGATGCCCAAGCCCCCGGTCTTCAAGCCACTGGAAATCCAGTTCGACGAAGACAGCGATATTTCCGAGATCGTGGAATTCATCCGCCCCCTGCGCATCGCCCAGGTCATCCCCAATTCGGTGGTGATTGCCGGCGTGCTGTGGGAAGCCTCGACATGCAATACCCGCCGCTCGGACTACACCACCGAGCCCGGCCACACGCCCGACGCCATCCTCAAGCAGATCCAGAAGGACAAGCATCTGGGCGCCTGGAATGTCTACGCCGCGCTGTACGGCACCAGGGAGCAGGTCGACGTCAACTTCAAGATCGTGCAGGACGCACTCAAGAAGCTGGGCAAGGGCCGCCTGATCACCGAGGAGATGGCCGGAGACACCCAGCCCTTCAAGTACCGTGCCCAGCTCATGTCAGGCGTGCCCAACCTGCAGGAATTCGGCCTCTACAACTGGCGCGGAGGTGGCGGCTCGATGTGGTTCGCCCCTGTGTCGCAGGCGCGCGGCAGCGAGTGCGACAAGCAGAAGTCGCTGGCCAAGAAGATCCTCAACAAGCATGGCCTGGACTATGTGGGCGAGTTCATCGTCGGCTGGCGCGATATGCACCATGTCATCGATGTGCTCTACGACCGCAGCAACGAAGAGGAAACCAAGCGAGCCAACGCCTGCTTTGCCGAGCTGCTGGACGAGTTCGAAAAGGAAGGCTATGCCGTGTACCGCGTGAACACAGCCTTCCAGGAGCGCGTGGCGCAGAGCTACGGTCCGGTCAAGCGCGATATCGAGCGCAAGATCAAGCGTGCTCTGGACCCCAATGGGATCCTGGCTCCGGGCAAGTGCGGAATAAACATTTGATCTCCCCTGAGGCGCTTTGCGCCTTCCCCCTCTCTCGCTTTGCTTCGCAATGCGGGAGGGGGACGACAGCTTTGCTGCGCGGCGGCGGGGCCGCCTAGGACTTGCTTGCTGTCCTTTGATGGGGCATGCCTGTTCAATTGCTGCGCCCTAGCCTCAAATTTTTAAAGCCACCTGATTTGAAAACGCCAAGTGCCTTTCTTTTTCTTGCTTGCTTCTTGTTTGCTATTGTATCAATAGCTGTTTGCGATTTTCTGGATTGGGTTTAAGGCCAATTTAATGCCTAGTTCAGCAGACTCGAAGACTGCACGCCTGCCCTGAACTGCGCCGGCGTCTGCCCCGTGTGCTGCTTGAACAGGCGGCTCAGATGCGCGCCGCTGGCAAAGCCGCTGGCCAGCGCCAGCTCCGTCAAGGTGCAGTGGCGATTGGCAGGACTGAGCAGTTCGCGCTGGAACAGGGCCACGCGCTCGGCCCAGATATGCTGGCTGATGGACAGCCGCTCATCGGCAAAGGCGTTGTAGAGATGTCGCTTGCTGCAGTTGAGCGCTGCGGCCACGGCATCCACGCTCAGGGCCGGATCGCGCAGGTGCTGGCGCACATAGGCCTTGATGCGGCCCAGCAGCAGCTCGCTGGCGCTCAGCGAGGCCGCACGGCCGCAGGCGTCGAGCAGGGACAGCTGGATCAGCTGCAGCAGCGAATCCGTCACATGCTGGGCCAGTCCCTGGCCCATGGCCCGGCATTCGGCAAAAGTGCCGCGCATCATGTCCAGCGCAATGCGGGACACGCCTTCGCTGCCGCCCACATAGCCCCCCATGAGCGCATCGATGGCGCGGCCATGGTCTTCGAAGCGGCTTTTGGGCAGGGTGATGATCAGATGCTCGCACCACTCGGGGTTGAGCACCTCGTACTCCTGCGTGGTGTCATAGATCAGCCACTGGCCGCTGCGTGCCACGGCTTCGCGCCCGTTCTGGCAGACGCGGGCCTCGCCATGCCAGGGAGCCACGATCTTGAGAAAGTCGGTGCTGTGGCGTGCCATGCTGGCCGAAGTGCGCCGCACGCGATGGCGGCTGGCCTCGATCCGGGTCATTCCCACCGGCCCCAGCTCGAAGGTGCCCAGTCGCGCCGAGAAATGCTGGTCGCCATAGACATCGCTCTCCAGGCCATAGAGCGTGGACATCCAGTGCTGCCAGGCGCCCACGGCTTGAGCACCTTGCATCTCGGTCATCTTCTCGGTCACTTGGTTGGCAGGAATGTCTGGCCGCATCTGGGCTCCTGAAGAAGTAACAGGATGCTTCATTATCCATAGCGACCCGGACCCGTGCCCGGGCAAAACCGGCGCCTCGCAGGGAAATCAGTGTTTACCCACAGACACTTGCATGCACAGACAAGACGCAGTGCACGCACAGACAAGCCCCTTGCGCCGCGATTTCCTACGATGGCCGAAAACCCGGACACCCGTCCATCAAAAAGGAGACAAGCATGACATTCGCCGACAAGCGTTTTGTTCTCAAAAGCCTGGTCGCGGCAACGGCCCTGGCGGGTCTGTGCAGCCAGGCCCTGGCCCAGGAAGCGCCCAAGTCCATCCGTATCGGCTGGGCCATTGCCAAGACCGGCGTCAACGCAGGCGGTACCTCGGTGACGACAGCGCCCAACTACAAGCTCTGGGTCAAGGAGATCAACGACGCCGGCGGCATCATGCTCAAGGCCTACAACAAGCGCGTGCCCATCGAGGTCATCGAATACGACGACCGCTCCAGCACCGAAGAGGCCGTGCGCGCCACCGAGCGCCTGATCACCCAGGACAAGGTCGACTTCGTGCTGCCGCCCTGGGGCACGGGCTCCAATCTGGCCGTGGGTCCGACCTACGAAAAGCACAAATACCCGCTGCTGGCCGCCACCTCGGTGACCGACAAGGCCCCCGATCTGGCCAAGCGCTGGAAGCATGCCTTCTTCTTCCTGGGCACGGGCGGCGAATATGCCGAAGGCCTGGTCGCCATGCTGGAAAAGGCCAAGAAGGACGGCAAGATCAACCACAAGATCGCCATGATCAACATCGCCGACGGCTTTGGCGTGGAGCTGGCCAATGCCACGCGCAAGGCCGCCAAGCAGCATGGCTTCGAGCTGGTCTACGACAAGAGCTATCCGATCGGCACGCAGGACATGACGCCCATCATCAACGAGGCCAAGGGCAAGGGTGCCGATACCTTCGTGGCCTACTCCTACCCGCCCGACACCATGCTGATCAACGAACAGGCCAGGACGCAGGGCCTGGCTCCCAAGGTGCTGTTCACCGGCGTGGGCACGCAATTCCCCATGTTCAAGGGCAAATTCGGCGCAGCGGCCGAAGGCGTGATGGCGCCGGGCGGCATCGATGCCGGCAACCCGCAGATGCTGGCCTATCTGAAGCGCTTCAAGGAAGTGACCGGGCAGGAGTCGGACCGCTTTGCCAGCCCCATCGTCTACACCTCGCTGCAGATGCTGCAGCAGGCCATCGAGCGCGTGGGCAAGATCGACCGCGCCGCCGTGACCCAGGAGCTCAAGAGCGGCAGCTTCGAGACCGTGCTGGGCCCCGTCAAGCTCGAAGGCCAGATGCTGACCAAACTCTGGCATGTGGGCCAGTGGCAGAACGGCGAGTTCAATGCAATTGCGCCAACCAACCGGGCGGGGGTCAAACCTGCGGTGATTCCGCGAGTCACCCCCTGAAAAACTTGAAGCACTCCCCCTGAGCGGCTGCGCCTAGGCGGCCCCGCCGCTTCCCCCTCTCTCGCTTCGCGGGAGGGGGACGACAGCCTCGGTGCGGGGCTGCCCTTCCTCGCTGTCCCGTTGCTGGGGCATGCCTATTCCAGCATTCGCCCAGCTACGCAAGAACTATCAAAACAAGAGCTGGTTGCGCATGTCTCGCTTTAACTTTGCATTGATTTCATAACAAGAACAATGAATCACCAGCGGTATACGCTATGAATTTAATAGACATCCTTCTCGCTGGCGCGATGCTGGGCGGGCTCTATGGCCTGGTGGCCATGGGGCTGACGCTGCAGTATGGCGTGGCGCGCATCATGAATCTCTCGTATGGGGAGTTTCTGATTGCACCGGCCTTTCTGGCCTTTTTTGCGGTGAGCAGCTGGGGTGTTTCGCCGCTGCTGCTGTTGCTGCTGGTGGTGCCGCTGGGCTTTGCCATCCAGTGGCTGATCTATCAGCTGCTGCTGACCCCGCTGGTGCGCCGCGCCAAGGGTGGACCGGCGCTGGAGGTGGATTCGATTCTGGCCACCTTCGGCATGCTGTTCGTCGTGCAGGGCGTCATGCTGGTGATGTTCGGCGGCGACTATCACAGCTACAGCTATCTGTCCGAACCCGTGGAGATCCTGGGCAGCAAGGTCGCCGCCAACCGTCTGCTGGTGCTGGGCTTTGCCATCGTGCTGGGCGGCGGTCTGTACCTGCTGCTGACGCGCACCCGCGCCGGCGCCGTGGTGCGCGCCGTGTCCGTGGCACCGCAGTTCGCCCATCTGGTCGGCATCAATGTGCGCAGCACGGCGGCACTGGCCTACGGTCTGGGCGGTGCACTGGTGGCGGTCTGCGGCGTGCTGGTCAGCATGTTTCTGCCCTTCTCGGCCGGCATGGGCACCATGTTTGCCATGAAGGCGCTGATCGTCGTCATCATGGGCGGCGTGGGCAATCTCATGGGTTGCCTGGTCGCCGGCATGCTGCTGGGCTTTGCCGAAACCCTGGTCGCCTCCTTTGTCGACCCCGGCCTGACGCTGGCCGTCAATTACGCGGTGTTCCTGCTGGTGCTGCTGTTCAGGCCCACAGGCTTGTTCGGGAGGGCCGCACGATGAATCAGTATCGCAAGGAAATCCTGATCTGGGCCGTCAGCGCCGCCGCCCTGCTGGGCCTGGCCCTGCTGCCACGCTGGCTGACGGACGAGTACTACCTCTCGCTCATGATCAGCATCCTGATGTACTGCGTGCTGGCCACGGCCTGGGCGCTGTTCTCGGGACCGACGCGCTATATCTCGCTGGCCACCGTCGCCTTCTTCGGCATGGGCGCCTATGTCACCGCCGTGTTCGGCGAGTCCCTGCCCTGGGCCGCCGTGCTGGGCATCGCGGCCGGCGTGGGCCTGGTCATGGCCTTGATCGTGGGGCTGTCCACGCTGCGGCTGTCGGGCGTGTACTTTGTGATCTTCAGCTTCGGCCTGGCCGAGCTGGTCAAGCAGCTCGTCACCTGGTGGGAGGTCAACATCACCAAGGATCTGGGCCGCTATGTGTTCGTGGAGATCACCCAGCTCGATATCTACTGGCAGCTGCTGGCCATGCTGGCCCTGGTGCTGGCGCTGCGCGCCCTCATCAACCGCTCGCGCCTGGGTCTGGCCCTGCGCGTGATCGGCGAGGACGAGACCGTGGCCACCCATGTGGGCATCAACACCACCACGGCCAAGCTGCTGCTGTTCGCCGCCAGCGCCGTGTTCATCACCGTCACGGGCGCCATCATGGCTCCGCGCTGGACCTATATCGACCCCAGCATTGCCTTTGCTCCCGCCGTCTCGTTCCAGACGCTGATCATGGCCTTGCTCGGCGGCGCCGGCGCGCTGTTCGGCCCGATCCTGGGGGCCGTGCCGCTGGTGCTGCTGTTCGAGTACCTGGGCGCCAATTTCCCCAACCATTTCTCGATTCTGCTGGGACTGGTGTTCATCGTGATCGTGTACTTCATTCCCCAGGGCCTGTCTGGCGTGCTGGCCAGGCTGCTGGGCAGGAATGCTGTCAGCAAGGGAGACCAGCCATGAAGACCGCCACCCTGCTTTCCGTGCGCGGCGCCACCAAGCGCTTCGGCGGCCTGGTGGCCGTCAACGAACTGAGCTTTGACGTCTACCCAGGCGAGGTCGTGGGCCTGCTCGGCCCCAATGGCTCGGGCAAGACCACGGCCATGAATCTGATCTCGGGCGCCCTGCCCGTCAACAGCGGCGAGATCGTATTCAACGGCAAGCCCATCCACCCGCTCAAAAGCCACCAGATCGCCCGCCTGGGCGTGGCGCGCACCTTCCAGCTGGTCAAGGTGCTGGGCTCCATGAGCTGCAGCGACAACGTCATTGCCGGCATGGCCTTCAAGCACCGACCTCTGTTTGGAAAGCCGGCCGCCGCGCGTGCCCTGCAACTGCTGGAGCAGGTGGGTCTGGCCGAATTTGTGAAGACTCCCGCAGGCGAGCTCACCTATATCAACCAGAAGCGCCTGGAGCTGGCCCGCGCGCTGGCGCTGGAGCCGCAGATCCTGCTGCTCGACGAATGGCTGGCCGGACTCAACCCTACCGAGCTGCAGCAGGGCATTGCACTGATCCGGCAGCTGCAGGCCACGGGGCTGACGATTCTCATGGTCGAACATGTGATGGACGCCGTGCATGCGCTGTGCAGCCGCTGCGTGGTGATGAACGCGGGCACGAAAATAGCCGACGGCCCCACGGCCCAGGTGCTCAAGGAGCCCGAGGTGGTGCGTGCCTACCTGGGGGAAGAGGTGAGTGCAGATGAAGACCGGTCAGCGGAGGCCCGCCATGCTTGAAGTGCGCAATATCTCGGTGAGCTACGGCAAGCATGAGGCGCTGCACCAGGTCAGCCTCCAGGTGAACCCCGGCGAATTGGTCGTCATGCTGGGCGCCAACGGCGCCGGCAAGTCCAGCCTGCTCAAGGCGCTGGGCGGCATGGTCACGCCGCAGGCCGGCGCCAGCGCGCAGCTGGCCGGCCAGGAGCTGATGCAGCTGCCGCCGCATGCCATCGTGCAAGCCGGCCTGGCCCTGGTGCCCGAGGGACGCGGCGTGTTCGGCGATCTCAGCGTCAAGGAAAACCTGCTGCTGGGTGCCCAGCCCCGGCGCGCACGCGCCAATGAAGCCCGGAATCTGGAGCAGGTCTTCGCCCTTTTCCCCAAGCTGCGCGATCGTCTGGGCCAGGCCGTGCGCACCATGAGCGGCGGCGAGCAGCAGATGGTGGCCGTGGGCCGCGCACTGATGAGCCAGCCCGATATCCTGCTGCTGGACGAGCCTTCGCTGGGCCTGTCTCCACTCATGTGCAAGGAGCTGTTCGCAGCCCTGGCGCGCATCAAGACGCTGGGCATGGGCGTGCTGCTGGTGGAGCAGAACGCGCGCCAGAGCCTGGCCATTGCCGACCGTGGTTACTTGCTGGAAACCGGGCGCATCGTGGGCGAAGGCTCGGCACCAGAACTTAGCAGCAGTGCTGCTGTCAGACGCGCCTACTTGGGCGGCGAACATTGAGATGACTCCCCCTGAGCGGCTTCGCCGCTTCCCCCGGAGGGGGACGGTGCCATCGCTGGGGCAGCCCATGCTGCGGGGCGGCCCTTGCTCGACACCTCTGTGCTGGGCCGCGTCTAATTTCAACGATATGAACAACAGGCAGCTTTGATGACTGCTTTCACGTCAAAAGGAGATGAAAAATGATCGAACAGAAAATGCTGATCGCCGGCCAGGAATGTGCAGCCGGCAATGGCGCAACGTTTGAGCGCAAGAATCCGCTGGATGGATCCGTCGCCACACGCGCCCCGGCAGCCACGACCGAGGATGCGATTCGCGCCTGCGACGCTGCTGCCGCCGCCTTCCCCGCCTGGTCGCAACTGGGACCGAACGCCCGCCGCGCCATGCTGATGAAGGCCTCGCAGGCGCTGGAAGCCAAGGGCGAAGCGATTGCCGCGGCCATGGCCGCAGAAACCGGCGCCTCAGGCATCTGGGCCGGCTTCAACGTGCACCTGGCGGCCAGCATGCTGCTGGAAGCGGCTTCGCTGACCACGCAGATCAATGGCGAGATCATTCCCTCGGACGTGCCCGGCAGCGTGGCCATGGCCGTGCGCCAGCCCGCTGGCGTGGTGCTGGGTATCGCGCCCTGGAATGCGCCCGTGATTCTGGCCGTGCGCAGCATCTCCACGGCCCTGGCCTGCGGCAACACCGTGATTCTCAAGGGCTCGGAACTCTGCCCCGCCACCCACGGCCTGATCATCGAGGCGCTGCAGGACGCGGGCCTGCCCGCCGGCGTGGTGAACTTTGTGACCAATGCGCCCGCCGATGCGGGCAGCGTGGTCGAGGCCATCGTGGCCCACCCGGCCGTGCGCCGCGTGAGCTTTACCGGCTCCACGCGTGTGGGCCGCATCATCGGCCAGACCTGCGCCAGACACTTGAAGCCTGCGCTGCTGGAGCTCGGCGGCAAGGCCCCCTTCCTGGTGCTGGACGATGCCGATATCGATGCGGCCGTGAACGCAGCCACCTTTGGCGCGTTTGCCAACTCGGGCCAGATCTGCATGTCCACCGAGCGCTTTGTGGTCGACAACAAGGTGGCCGACGAGTTCATCGCCAAGTTTGCCGCCAAGGCCAGCAGCCTGCCACTGGGTGACCCGCGCAAGGGCCCCGTGGTGCTGGGCTCGGTGGTCGACCTGGCCACGGTGGAGCGCTGCAATGCCATGATCGATGACGCGCTGGCCAAGGGCGGAAAACTGGTCTGCGGCGGCAAGGCCGAGAACACGCTGATGCCCGCCACGCTGATCGACCATGTGACGCCGGCGATGCGCATCTTCCACGAGGAGAGCTTCGGCCCGGTCAAGGGCATAGTGCGCGTGAACGGCGAGGAAGAAGCCATTGCCACGGCCAATGACAACGAGTTCGGTCTGTCCTCCGCAGTCTTCACCCGGGACACGGCCCGCGGCTGGCGTGTGGCAGCGCGCATCGAGGCCGGCATCTGCCATATCAACGGCCCCACGGTGCATGATGAAGCCCAGATGCCGTTTGGCGGCGTCAAGGCCTCGGGCTATGGCCATTTCGGCGGCCAGCAGGGCATCAATGCCTTTACCGAAACCCGCTGGGTAACCATGCAGACCGCAGAACGCCACTATCCGTTCTAAAGACCCCTGAGCGGCTTTGCCTGGGCGGCCCCGCCGCTTCCCCCTCTCTGCTTCGCGGAGGGGGACGACAGCTTTGCTGCGCGGCGGCGGGGCCGCCTAGGACTTGCTTGCTGTCCCACACTTAGGTCGCGCCCTAGTTAAAGCTCGCGCCCATCGCTACTGAAATAAAAAGAGCCACCTGATTTGAGAACGCCAGGTGGCTTTCTTTTTTCCTTCTCACTATCTAATCCATAGCTGCTAGCGTTTGATGGAAAAGGGCTTGAGCCTCAAAAATCTCAAAGCATGTAATCAGGCAAAGTCATCGTCAAAGAAGCCGCCGCCATCGTCCCAACTGCCGCTGTCAAAGCTGGCTGAGTTGTCTATGCTGCCCAGGCCCGCATCATTGGCCAGGCTGGAGGTATTGCCGCTGTCGCCATGCAGGCCCTGGCTGCTGCTGTCCTGCGCCAGCGACTTGCTTTCGCCGCCGCTCTGACTGCCCGAGCCGGCGTGATGGCCGCCCATCAAATTCTCCAGCCCGTTGAACAGAAACATGCCGCCCGCCACACCGGCAGCGGCCGCTGCGGCATTGCCGAGAAAGCTGCCGCCTGCCGAAGCACCAGGCTGACCGTAGGCCTGCGGCGCTGCAGCGCGCGGCGCGGAGCCGCCGCCAAAGAAGCGGTCGCGCCAGCTGGAGGGCTGAGGCGCTGCTTGCGGCTGGTTCTGCGGCTGGTTCTGCGGCTGGTTCTGCGGCTGGTATTGGGGCTGATATGCAGGCTGGGCATTGGCAGCGTAGCCGCCGTCCTCGGCATAGCGCTCGGGAGCGCGGCCGAAGTGCGTTCCCAGACCACCCGAAAGAAAGCTGCCTGCGCCCTGGCTCTGGCTTTGCTGGGCCTGTTTCACCTGCTGCTGAAGCTCGCCGATTTGCTGCTGGGCCTGCTGAATGGCTTGCTCCAGCATCAAGGTGCGCTGGGCCAGCCAGTAGACCGCATCGGGCGCGTTGCTCAATCCACGGCGCAGCTCGGCATCGGCCTGCGCGTCCTTGGGCTGGCCCTGGGTCAGCGTCAGCCTGGCGCACAGGTCTTGCAGCAGTTGTTGTTCCTGAGAGGTCATGGTGCCTTCCTTTAATCCCGCAAATTACTTGCAGCAGAGATGGGGTCAGTATGCAGGCCTGCAAGAGCGCCAATGTGAAGGCCGTGCAAGTGCTTTTTGCAGGGTGTAACAAAAGGCCTGTGCTGCAGTTCCGGGCAGCGCATGGGACAATGCCTGCCATTGCGCCACGGTCGTGGCGGCGTTTCAATTTCGGCTGCGGGACTGGCCCGCGGCCCACCAACTGCATACACACACCATGGAAGTTACCCAACAATGCGTGGTCGCCCTGACCTGGACACTGAAAGACACCCTGGGCGAGGAGCTGGACGTACTGGACGAGCCCGTGGAGTTCCTTGTCGGCGGCGATGACCTGTTCAAGCGCATCGAAGAGGCTCTGCAAGGCCACGGCGTAGGCACCACGCTGGATCTGCACCTGGAGCCCGAGGAGGCATTCGGCGACTATGACGAGAGCCTGATCTTCCTGGAAAAGCGCGAGCTGTTTCCCGAAGAGATCGAGGAAGGCATGAGCTTCGAGAGCACGGCCATGCCCAAGGGCACCAACCCCGTGCCTGCCGATCTGCTCTACACGGTCACCGAAATCTATCCCGAGCATGTGGTGCTGGACGGCAACCACCCGCTGGCCGGAATCGCCATCCGCCTGCACCTCAAGATCGAAGCCGTGCGCGAGGCTACCGAAGAGGAAATCGGTCGCGGCACGGCCGGTACGGGCTTTTTCCGTATCGAGCCCATGGCCCCGGGCAATGAAACACTTCACTGACCTCCTGAGGCGCTTTGCGCCGTCCCCCAGCGGGGGACGACAGCTTCGCTGCGAGGCGGCGGGGCCGCCCAGGCTCTTGCTTGCTGTCACTGAGTGACGCTGCGCCACAGGCTCAAGCATCACTCATCGCTTCAGGCCAGGAAATAGAAAGGGACTCCTCGGAGTCCCTTTTGTTATGTGCGCTTGCCTGTTCAGCGGCGGAAGATCTGGTTGCCTTCCACGCGCACGTATTCGCCTATGCTCAGCTGCGGAGGCTGCTGGAAGTCCAGAGCGCGCACGCTGCCGTCCTGCAGTTGCACGGTAACGCGGTAGATATCGCGCACGCTGCCGCCGCCCATGCTGTTTTGCACGGCGTTGCCGGCGAAAGCGCCTGCAGCCACACCGGCGATGGTGGCCAACGTACGGCCCGAGCCCTTGCCCACCTGGTTGCCCAGCACGCCGCCGATCACGCCACCGGCAATCGCGCCGCCTGCGCCAACACCGCTGCCGTCCTGTACGCGCACGGTCTCGATATTCATCACACGGCCCTGCTGGGCGTATTGCTGAGGCTGCTGCGAGTAGCAGTTGGGATTGTTGTAGCCGCAGTTATTGGCGGGATAGGTCTGGACCTGGTTGTTGCCCACAGGGTAGGCCTGTGTGCTGCCGGGGTAGCCAGTGCCCGAATAAGCCCCCTGGGAGTAACCTCCCTGGTAGCCGCCGCTCTGGTAGCCCCCCTGGGGATAGGCCGCGCAGGCCGACAGAGCTGCAACGATTGCGCTCACCATGGCCAACCGGCCCCAGCGTTGATTGATTTGCATGGAAATCTCCTGATTGGCGCATGCACATTCCATGCGCCGCAGTCCCTGTTATGAGTTGATCTGCAAACCTTGATCGGTCTGCCTTTCCATTGCAACGCAGTACCGGCTCGCCAGGACGACAGGTTTCACATTTGCTCACAATACTTTGAGCAAAGCGCAGCCGTTTACAACTCTTCAAACCATAGCGCCTTGCCCTGTGCAGCACTCCTTTTCGATGCAGATATCATTTGAAACCGCCATTACAAAGCGCTGAAAGCTATCAAACAGATAGCAAGCTCAGCCTTTGCTGCGTACGCGCAGCACTTCGCCGCTGCGCCCATCGACATAGAGCTTCACAAAGCGTCCATCGCTGGCCGTGGCCTTGACCTTGTAGAGGCCGTCGTCCCATTCCACTTCCTGGAATTCGCGATAGCCGGCCTTCTCCAGCCGGTCGCAGACATCGCGGATGGACAGGGTCGGCCCGAGCGCCATGCCGCGCACGGCAGCCACCGAGGCCGAGGCACGATCCGCCAGGGAGTTCTCTGCGGCCAGGCAGGTGCCAGCGGACAGCAGCGCAGCGCCCCCCAGCAGGGCGATGCCGCCGCGGCGCTGCACGGACCGGTATAGCGACAAGACGCGGGCGGACATAGCAAAGACGGGGGCTTGGAGACGAGACATGGAAACTCCTGCAGTCGGTTGGTGAACGATGGGGACAAGAAGACGGCCCGCCGGGCGAGAGGTGCTCTGCTGCGGGTTGCAGCCGATTGTTCGCATTCCCTCCTGAACCGTTTCTGAAGCCGCCATTCAGCTTTCGTTCATCGATGCAGGCCTATAACCTTGACTGCAGCACGCAACCAGACCTCATCACCTCCAACTCCAGCCCGCTCGCCATGTCTTTTTTCAACGCCTCGAATGACCCGCAATCTGCGCACCTCCCACGCCGGCGCGCCCTTCATGCCGTGCTGGCCATGCTGCTGGCAACGGCAGGCTTTGCCGCGCTGAGCCTGTGGCCCGCCACATCGGATGCCGGCGACAACGATCACGAACTCGCCCGTCAGGCCTTGCGCCAGGGTCAGGTGCTGCCGCTGCGCACCGTTCTGGATCAGGTCGAGCAGCAATACCAGGGCCAGGTCATCAAGGTGGAGTTCGACCGCGAGGATGGCCGCTTTGTCTACGAGATCCGGCTGCTGCAAAGCGATGGCAAGGTGGTCAAGCTGGAGATCGATGCCAGCAACGGCAGCCTCATCAGCATGAAGCGCAAGAAGTGAACCCCGGCACTCAGGAAGGCTGTAGAGCATGCGAATTCTGCTGATTGAAGACGAGCCCACGCTGCGCGAGCAGCTGCATCAGGCCCTGCTGCAGGCCGGCCACACCGTGGAGACGGCCGCCGATGGCGAGACGGCGCAATACCTGGGCGAGGTGGAGAGCTTCGACGCTGCGGTGCTGGACCTGGGCCTGCCGATGCGCGACGGTCTGAGCGTGCTGCGCGCCTGGCGGGCTCAGGGTCGCTCCATGCCGGTGCTGATCCTTACTGCCAGAGCCGCCTGGCATGAAAAAGTCGCGGGCATGGATGCCGGAGCCGACGACTATCTGGCCAAACCCTTCCACATGGAAGAGCTGCTGGCGCGTCTGCGGGCGCTGCTGCGGCGCCTGAGCCCGCATGCCAGCGCGCTGTGGCAATGCGGCTCCATCACCCTGGACTCGCGCCAGGCCCGCGTCACCGCCGAAGGTCAGGCGCTGACGCTGACCAGTCATGAATTCAAGGTGCTGGCCTTGCTGATGCAGCGCATGGGCGCCGTGGTCTCGCGCACCGAGCTGTCCGAGCATATCTATCCGCAGGACAGCGACCGCGACTCCAACACCATCGAGGTCTTTGTCGGGCGCCTGAGAAAAAAGCTGCCTGCTGGCTCGATCGAAACCGTGCGCGGCCTGGGCTATCGCCTGGTTGCGCCCACAAACCACACATAAACCATATGTCCGAGCACACCCTGACCTCCTCCACGACCCAGCAGCCGCCACCGCTGAGCGCGGGCTCCTGGAAGAACTCGCTGCGCCTGCGACTGCTGGCGGGCGCCCTGATCTGGGTGCTGGCAGCACTGCTGCTCACGGGCTGGGGTCTGCGCACGCTGTTTGCCGAGCATCTGACCCAGCAACTGCGCGGCCAGCTGGTGGCCAAGCTCGACCGGCTCAGCGGCGCCGTCAACTACCAGCCGGACCAGGCCGTCCCGGTCACGGTCTCGCCCTTCTCCGGCGACCCCTTGCTGCAGCAGCCGCTGTCGGGCATGTACTGGCAAGTGGACCAGCTTGATGCAGCCGGCCAACAGACGGTTCAGGCCGGCATCCAGCGTTCGCGCTCGCTCTGGGACCAGACCCTGGACTGGCCCTTCTTCAAGGCCGACAAGGTCTGGGAGCCCACCCTGCCCCTGCATGCACCGGCAAGCTATGGCCATATGTCGGACGGCAATGGCAACACCCTGGTGATCGTGACGCGTACCGTACAGCTGCCCGAGGCCGATGCCCCGCCGCTGCGCCTGATGATTGCCGCCGACTCGGCCATGCTGGCCACGCCGCTGCAGCGCTTTACCAAGATGCTGGTGGCCGCGCTTTGCATGCTGGCAGCGGGGCTGATCGCCGCCGTGGTCTTGCAGCTGCAGCTGGCGCTGGCTCCGCTGGCCGCTCTGCGCCGTCAGTTGGCCGCCGTGAGCCAGGGCGAAGCTTCCGAAATCAGGGGAGAGCACCCGGCCGAAATCATGCCCCTGGTTCAGGAGTTCAACCATGTGCTGCGCATGAATGCCGAGATGGTGGAGCGGGCCCGCACCCAGGCCGGCAATCTGGCTCACGCAGTCAACACCCCGCTGAGCATCATGGGCAACGCGGCCGCGCAGCAGGACAGCCCGCTGGCGACCCTGGTGCGCGAGCAGGTCGCCAGTGCCAGCCGCCAGGTCGAATATCACCTGGCCCGTGCCCGTGCCGCTGCCGCAGCGGCGCAGCAGGGCCATGGCCTGCGCACCGCGCTGGCCGGCCCGCTGCACTCCCTGGTGCACACCATGGACAAGCTGCATGCCGCGCGCGGCATACGCTTCGAGCTGCAGGGAGATGCCACCCAATGGGACTTCAAGGGCGACTCCCAGGACCTGATGGAGATGCTGGGCAATCTTCTGGACAACGCCGGCAAATGGGCCAGATCGAAGGTCGTGCTCAAGGTTCAGCCGGCAAGCGAGGACAGCCAGCGACTGACGCTGTGCATAGACGACGACGGCCCGGGCATTGCACCCGAGTTGCGCGAGCGCATCTTTGCCCGCGGGGAACGACTTGACGAACAGCGTCCCGGCGCCGGCCTGGGTCTGGACATCGTGCGCGATCTGGTTCAGACCTATGGCGGCAGCATCCAGGCGCTGCCGTCGCCGCTGGGCGGGCTGCGCATGCAGCTGCAACTGCCTGGAGCCAGGCTCCAGGACTGAAGTCGATCAAAGACTGCGCAGCACCTGCGCCAGGGTATCGGCCTGGGGAAACAGCCAGTCGGCGAGCAGCCCCAGCGCCACGGCCGCGACCAGAGCGCCCAGCACGGGCTTCCAGCTGATGCGCAAGGCTGCCAGCAGCCAGCCTTCGCGCTCCACCACATACAGGGTTCGGGTCATCAGCAGCGCAAACGCAACCTCTACCGCCACGGTCAGAAACAGATCGGCACCGAACACCAGCCACACCAGCGAGCCCATGCCCGTGACCGCCACCAGCAGGACGGAAAAAATCAGCAGTACCGGCACGAGCACCACGGCGCCTTCATCGAGTCCGTCCAGCCCCGACACATCGACATCCGGCAGCTCCAGGCCCGATGACGCAGGCTCGATATCAGGCATGGCTGCTCCATCGTCCCAGTGGCCGCCGGCACCGCCGCCGCCGTAGGAGCCTCCCTGCCCGCTTTCAAAGCCCGCAGCGTCGGCACTGCCTGATTTGCCGCTGGAGCCGGGAACATCGGCCCCTATATCGCCCGTATCCCAGTCTCGGCGCAGCATGCAGCCCGCCCACAGGCGCACCAGCAACAGATAAAGCAGATAGCCGCAGGCCAGCGCCAGTCCATAGCGCAACCCCATGCTGTGCACACCGGCATGCAGCAGGCACAGACTGATCAGGGACATGGCAGCCAGACTCAGCCCGCCGGTAAGAGCGGCATGCAGACGCAGCCAGTGGCGTTTTTGCAGGCGTCGCCGCATGTGCTGGTCGCGGCCCAGCTGCACCTTGGTCCAGGAGGCAGAGCGGCGGCGGGTCTGGCGGCTCATGTGGCGCGAGGTGCGGGCCTTTTGGCAGGCTTACTGCTTGCCGGTGGAGCCGTAGCCGCCTTCGCCGCGCTCGCTGGCATCGGCAAAGTCATCCACCAGATTGAACTGTGCCTGCACCACGGGCACGATGACCAGCTGGGCCAGACGGTCCATGGGCTGCAGCGTGAAGGCGGTCTGCGAACGGTTCCAGGCGCTGACCATGAGCTGGCCCTGGTAATCGGAGTCGATCAGGCCGACCAGGTTGCCCAGCACGATGCCGTGCTTGTGGCCCATGCCCGAGCGCGGCAGGATGAGCGCCGCGTAATGGGGGTCCTTGAGGTGCATGGCCATGCCGGTGGGGATCAGCTGCCACTGGCCGGGCTCCAGGGTCAGGGGCGCATCGATGCAGGCGCGCAGGTCCAGGCCGGCGCTGCCGGGCGTGGCGTAGGCGGGCAGGTTGTCGCGCAGGCGCGCATCGAGAATCTTTACATCAACATTCATAAGGATCTGGCTAGTCTTGTCTGTCTTGAAACAAGGCCCGTGAGCCGGGCCTTGCATTCATTGCGGCAGCTGCCATGCAGCCGCCAGCGGTTTTCCTGAAGGGCGCCATTGTGCCCTGTGCCGGGCAGACGTCGGCGCCTGGCGCCTGTCAGCGGCCTTGCAGGCGCTTGAGCACGCCGCCCACCAGCGACATCAGGCCCATGAGTGCGAGCAGCACGCCAAAGCCCTGGATGAACTGGGAGAGAATCACCCCGCCCACGATCAGCGCCAGCGAGCCCGGAGACACCCAGGGCTTGCGACCGTTCTGGGCCTTCTGTCCCTCGATCTCGCGCTCCATGGCCTTGAAGCGCTGCTGCGCCTCCTGCTTGGTCACGGCCGTATTGGGGCGCCGCGCAGCAGCCGTGCGCTGGGCCGGTTGACCGGCCGCCGTGGTTCGCGCTCCCGGCACCTGCTGCGCCTGCTCGGCCATGTCGCGCGCCTTCTGCAAGGTGTTGCGCAGCTGGGACATGGGCGAGGCGGCCTGGGAGCCGGGCGTGACGACCGCGGTCTGAATCGCTCCGTCGATGCTGCGCAGCGTGCGGCGATACTCGGGACTGGCTCGCATCAGCTGATCCACATAAGCCACATAGTCGCCATTGCGCGGGCCTTCATAGCTGGAGAGATTCATGTTCGGACTCCTGGGATCACGGGTCAGGGACGCTTGGCGCTCAGGCGCTGCGCAATTTCATCGACCAGCTGCCGCGCAAGCACATCCTTGCTGGCATGGGGCAGCTCCTTGGAGCCCTGATCGTCGATCAGCAGCAGGGCATTGTCGTCCTTGCCAAAGGTGGCGGGGCCGATATTGCCCACCAGCAGCGGCACACTCTTGCGCAGGCGCTTGGCGCTGGCGTGCTTGAGCAGATCATGACTTTCGGCCGCAAAGCCCACGCAATACAGCTTGCCGGACCGGGCCTGGTCGGACTGGGCCACGCCGGCAAGAATGTCGGGGTTCTCGACAAAGTCCATGGCCGGTACATCGCCCGAGCCATCCTTCTTGATCTTCTGATCGGAAAACTCGGCCGGACGCCAGTCGGCAACAGCGGCCGTGGCAATGAAGATCGAGGCCCCCGCCACCAGGGACTGCACGGCAGTCTGCATCTGGCGTGCCGACTGCACGTCGACACGGGTCACTCCGCGCGGCGTGGGCAGATGCACCGGGCCGGCCACCAGCGTGACCTGGGCACCGGCCTCGCGCGCTGCACGGGCAATCGCGAAGCCCATCTTGCCGCTCGAAAGATTGGTGATGCCGCGCACCGGATCGATCGCCTCGAAGGTCGGGCCTGCCGTCACCAGCAGATGCTGGCCCTGCAGGCTCTTGGCCGTGAAGTGCGCCGCCAGCTCCTCCATGATTTCCTCGGGCTCCAGCATGCGGCCGTCGCCGGTCTCGCCGCAGGCCTGGCTGCCGTTGCCCACGCCCAGCACCTGGGCACCGTCGGCTTGCACCTGAGCCAGATTGCGCTGGGTCGCGGGGTGGGCCCACATCTCGCGGTTCATGGCCGGGGCCAGCAACAGGGGCACGCTCTCCATGGGGCGGGCCAGGCACATCAGGCTGAGCAGCTCGTCCGAGCGGCCCTGCACCAGGCGCGCGATGAAGTCCGCGCTGCAGGGCGCGATGAGAATGGCATCGGCTTCCCGGCTCAGATTGATGTGGGGCATGTTGTTGGGCTCGCGCACATCCCACTGGGAGGTGTAGACTGCGCGCCCAGAAAGCGCCTGCATGGTGACGGCCGTCATGAACTGCTCGGCCGCCTCCGTCATGACCACTTGTACCGTGGCACCGGCCTGGACCAGCAAGCGGCACAGCATGGCCGATTTGTAACAAGCCACGCCTCCGGAGAGACCCAGCACCAGATGTTTGCCTGCGAACACGTCATTCATGCTGCGCAATTTATCAGACCTGAGCGGCTTTGCCGCCGCACAAGCATCCCTGTACGCCACGCCGAAATTCGTGGCGAACCTATAATCCTGTTTTACCACCACCAAAAAAAGACATGACCAAGTTCGTCTTCGTCACCGGCGGTGTGGTGTCTTCCCTCGGTAAGGGAATCGCCTCAGCCTCCCTTGCAGCGATCCTCGAGTCGCGCGGTCTCAAAGTCACCCTCATCAAGCTCGATCCCTACATCAACGTGGACCCGGGCACCATGTCGCCCTTCCAGCACGGTGAAGTGTTTGTGACCGATGACGGAGCCGAGACCGATCTGGACCTGGGCCACTATGAGCGTTTCATCGAAACGCGCATGCGTCAGAGCAACAACTTCACCACGGGCCGCATCTATCAGTCCGTGCTGGAAAAAGAACGCCGTGGCGACTATCTGGGCAAGACCGTGCAGGTCATTCCCCATGTCACCAACGAGATTCAGGAATACATCAAGCGCGGCGCGGGCCTGGGCACCGACCACGAAGTGGATGTGGCCATCTGCGAAGTCGGCGGCACCGTGGGCGACATCGAGTCCCTGCCCTTCCTGGAAGCTGCGCGCCAGCTGGCGCTCAAGCTAGGCCCCAACAACTCCGCCTTTGTGCACCTGACCTACCTGCCGTTCATCGAGACGGCTGGCGAGCTCAAGACCAAGCCCACCCAGCACACCGTGCAGAAGCTGCGCGAAATCGGCATCCAGCCCGATGCGCTGCTGTGCCGCGCCAAGCACCAGGTGCCCGAAGAGGAAAAGAGCAAGATCTCCCTCTTCACCAATGTGCCTGAGTGGGGCGTGATCTCCATGTGGGACGTGGACACCATCTACAAGGTGCCGCGCATGCTGCACGAGCAGGGCCTGGACGGCCTGATCTGCGACAAGCTGCGCCTGAACACGCCTCCCACCAACCTCAAGCGCTGGGACGACCTGGTCTATGAGACCGAGCATCCCCAGGGCGAAGTCAAGATCGCCATGGTGGGCAAGTACGTGGAGCTGTCCGACGCCTACAAGTCGGTCAACGAAGCGCTCAAGCACGCCGGCATGCGCAACCATGTGCGCGTGAAGATCACGCATGTGGACTCGGAGACCATCCACGATGCGGATGCCTCCAAGCTGCTCAAGGACTACGACGGCATTCTGGTGCCCGGCGGCTTCGGCTCGCGCGGCGTGGAAGGCAAGATCTCGACGGCCCGCTTCGCCCGCGAAAACAAGGTGCCCTACCTGGGCATCTGCCTGGGCATGCAGGTCGCAACCATCGAATACGCCCGTCATGTGGCCGGCCTCGCAGGCGCCAACTCCACCGAGTTCGACCCCGCCACCCCCAACCCCGTGATCGCCCTGATCACCGAGTGGAAGGATGCGGACGGCACGATCAAGACCCGTGACGAGAACTCCGACCTGGGCGGCACCATGCGTCTGGGCGCACAGTCTTCCGACGTGCAAAAGGGCACGCTGGCGCACAGCATCTACGGCGACGTGGTGACCGAGCGTCACCGCCACCGCTACGAAGCCAACACCCAGTATCTGGACCAGCTGCGCGAAGCCGGTCTGGTGATCTCGGCCCTGACCCAGCGCGAACAGCTGACCGAAATCGTCGAGCTGCCCGCCAAGGTCCACCCCTGGTACATCGGCGTGCAGTTCCACCCCGAGTTCAAGTCCACCCCCTGGGATGGTCACCCGCTGTTCAACGCCTTCATCAAGGCGGCCATGGACAACAAGGCCCAGCCAGGCAAGAAGGCCTGATTCCCTTCCTCCGGAATCAATCCTTAAATAGGAGCTGCCAGCGCTTGAAAATCAATGACTTCAGCATCAAATGATGTTGAGTTCATTCAATATAGAGCGCTGGCAGCTTCAGTTTTTGAAGCATGCGCGGCGTGCAAAAAGGAACCCACCATGAAACTCTGCGGCTTTGATATTGGTCTGGACAAGCGCTTCTTTCTGATTGCCGGCCCTTGCGTGGTCGAATCCGAACAGCTGCAGATGGATGTGGCCGGGCAACTCAAGGAAATCACCTCCTCGCTGGGCATCCATTTCATCTTCAAGAGCAGCTTCGACAAGGCCAACCGCTCCTCGGGCACCAGCTTTCGCGGCCCCGGCATGGAAAAAGGTCTGGAGATCCTTGCCAAGGTCAAAAAGGAATTGAACGTGCCCATCCTCACCGATGTGCACACCGAAGCCGAAGTGCCTTACGTGGCGTCTGTCGTCGACATGCTGCAGACCCCCGCCTTCCTGTGCCGCCAGACGGACTTCATCCGCGCCGTGGCCCAGTCGGGCAAGCCCGTGAACATCAAGAAGGGCCAGTTCCTGGCCCCGCATGACATGAAGAATGTCATCGACAAGGCCCGTGCTGCGGCTGTGGAAGCGGGCCTGCCCGCGGACAGCTTCACGGCCTGCGAGCGCGGCGCCAGCTTTGGCTACAACAATCTGGTCAGCGACATGCGCTCGCTGGCCATCATGCGCGAGACCGGCGCTCCTGTCGTGTTCGACGCCACCCACAGCGTGCAGCTGCCCGGCGGCAACGGCACATCCAGCGGCGGCATGCGCGAAATGGTGCCCGTGCTCTCGCGTGCGGCCGTGGCCGTGGGTGTGGCAGGCCTGTTCATGGAAACCCATCCCGATCCCTGCAACGCCCTGTCCGACGGCCCCAATGCCGTGCCGCTCAAGCACATGAAGGCACTGCTCGAAACCCTGGTGGCGCTGGACGATGTGACCAAGCGCAACGGCTTCCTGGAAGACCACTTCCAGGCCTGAGCATGCATACACAGCGCATCAGCACCGGCATGAAGGCCTTGCTGCAGGCCCGCATGTCCATTCGCCCCGGCCGCCTCAAGGCGGGCCCCGGCGTCTGAGCAGATGATGCACCCTGGCATGACCGACACGATGAAGCGTGACGTCATGCCTTTTTTGTATCCGCTTTTGTGTCCGAATGCTTGCACAGAAACGTCTTGCGCAAGAAATTCGACTGCTGCAACACGTCAAGGCAAAAGCGGCCCACCAAATTTGTGCACAATAGCCGCCGCAGCCTCTTCCATACTCGTCGCGTGCATGGCGCGCGCGCAGCATGTGGAGAAGAGTCGGCTTCACAATTTTGATAGCAGCTTGCGCTTTTTGCACAAGCGCTTGGGCGTGATTTCATGAAAGAAGTCAGCCTGCACGTACCGATTTCAGAAACCCAAAGGAAATGCAATGAGTGCCATTGTTGACATCGTAGGCCGCGAAGTGCTGGACAGCCGCGGCAACCCCACCGTTGAGTGCGACGTGCTGCTGGAGTCCGGCGTGATGGGCCGTGCCGCCGTACCCTCGGGCGCATCCACCGGCTCGCGCGAAGCCATTGAACTGCGTGATGGCGACAAGAGCCGTTACCTGGGCAAGGGTGTCCTGAAGGCTGTTGAGCACATCAACACCGAAATCTCCGAAGCCGTGCTGGGCCTGGATGCTTCCGAGCAGGCTTTCCTGGACAAGACCCTGATCGACCTGGACGGCACCGACAACAAGAGCCGCCTGGGCGCCAACGCCATGCTGGCCGTGTCCATGGCCGTGGCCCGCGCCGCTGCCGAAGAAGCCGGCCTGCCCCTGTACCGCTACTTCGGCGGCATGGGCGGCGTGCAGTTGCCCGTGCCCATGATGAACGTGATCAACGGCGGCGCCCACGCGAACAACTCGCTGGACCTGCAAGAGTTCATGATCATTCCCGTGGGTGCCCCCACCTTCCGTGAAGCCGTGCGCTGGGGCGCCGAAGTCTTCCACGCACTGAAGGCCATCATCCACCACAAGGGCATGTCCACCGCCGTGGGCGACGAAGGCGGTTTCGCACCTTCCGTGGAAAACCACGAAGCCGCGATCCAGCTGATCATCGAAGCCATCGAAAAGGCCGGCTACAAGCCCGGCGAGCAGATCGCCCTGGGCCTGGACTGCGCAGCGTCCGAGTTCTACAAGGACGGCATGTACGTGCTGGCCGGCGAAGGCAATATGACACTGACTTCGACGCAGTGGACCGACATGCTGGCCGGCTGGTGCGACAAGTACCCCATCATCTCCATCGAAGACGGCATGCACGAAGGCGACTGGGATGGCTGGAAGATCCTGACCGAGCGCCTGGGCGCCAAGGTTCAGCTGGTGGGTGACGACCTGTTCGTGACCAACACCAAGATCCTCAAGGAAGGCATCGAAAAGCGCATCGCCAACTCGATCCTGATCAAGATCAACCAGATCGGCACCCTGACCGAGACCTTCGCCGCCATCGAGATGGCCAAGCGCGCCGGCTACACCGCCGTGATCTCGCACCGCTCGGGCGAAACCGAAGACAGCACCATTGCCGACATCGCCGTGGGCCTGAATGCTGGTCAAATCAAGACTGGCTCCATGAGCCGCTCCGACCGTATCGCCAAGTACAACCAGCTGCTGCGCATCGAGGAAGACCTGGGCGATGTCGCCGAGTACCCCGGCCGCGCTGCCTTCTACAACCTGCGCTAAACAAGAGCCCCCTGAGCCGCTTCGCGCCTTCCCCCTTTAGGGGGACGACACCCTTGCTGCGGGGCGGCCCTTGCCCGGTGTCTCTTGCTAACAAGCTACTTTTAAGCCACCTTTTCTATGGTCAACCGTGTCGTCTGCGTCACTTTGCTGGTCTTGCTGACCGCCATTCATGCCCAGCTCTGGCTGGGCAATGGCAGCATGGCCTATGTGCACGAGCTGCAGCAGCAGATCAAGGATCAGTACGCGGCCAACGCCCTCGAAAAATCGGAAAACGACAGATTGCAGTCCGAGGTCAACGACCTCAAGGACGGCCTGTCCACCGTGGAAGAAAAGGCCCGCTACGAGCTGGGCATGGTCAAACCCAATGAAATCTATATTCAGGTTTCCAGGCGCTGACCCGGCGCCCGCTCTGCATCAAAGCCAGCCCCGCGCTGGCTTTGCTGTTCCTGCGCCCTCGGTGGTGCTGCTGGGTGCACCCCATGCCCTGGCGCGCGGCATGGCACATGGCCTGCTGCAGGCCCGCCTGGATGCGGGCCATGCCACGCCCTGGCAATGCCTGGCCCCCACGAGCGGCGAGCAATGGCCGGCCGACGCCCTGGTCTATGTGCTGGGCCAGGACTGGCGCGATGCCGACCCGGACCCCGCCATCGCCGAGCAGATCAGCCGATGGCGCGCACTGCTGGAAGAACGCTCGCAGAACTATGTGATGCTGTACGGCAGACCGTCTGCCCAATGGCAGCAACTCGCTGCCTCTCTGAAATTCATAGAACCGGCCGCAGACTGGAATTGGATTTCAAGCATGAATCCATGGAATTCCAGCCAGAAAATACGCCGCAAAGCCTGCGAGCAATGCGGCGATCCCGAGTGTGAACTGGCGCTGTTCGAGGCCTTGAAAAGCGCCCCTTGAGGTGGCTCGCGCCTTCTCTCCCATCTCTTCCGAGCTGGAAGACACCCGCGCAGCCCCCGCCTGGGCTCTTGCAGGGTGTCTCCACCGTCCTCGGAGCTCAATAGCCGAGAGCAGACTGTTCAGTTACTGCACCGAGCTGGAGCTGGGCGGCTGCTTTTGCACTTCGGTGAACAGACGCGCCGCATCGATGGCGTCGAACTGGTATTGCTGGCCGCAGAAGTCGCAGCCCACCTCGATCTTGCCACGCTCGGCCACGATGGAATCCACCTCTTCCTCGCCCAGCGACGTCAGCATGGCGGCCACTCGGTCACGGCTGCAGGTGCAGGCGAAACGCGGGGCCTGCTCGTCGGCCTGTGGAGCGAAGCGCAGCAGCTTCTCCTCCCAGAACAGGCGCCGCAAAATGGTCTCCACATCCAGCGTCAACAGCTCTTGCTGCGTCAGGCTGGAGGCCAGTGTGGCAATACGGTTGTACTCCTCGTTCAGGCCCTGGGCATCATGCTCGGCCTCGCCGCTTTCGGTGGCCGCGGCCAGATTCGCCTCGCCCTTCACAGGCATGCGCTGCAGCATCAGACCGGCAGCGATCTGGTCATTGGCAGCAAGCACCATCACGGTGTCGAGCTGCTCGGACTGCATCATGTAGAACTGCAGCGCATCCGACAGGCGCTCGAAGCGACCGCCAGCACCATCGTTGAGCGGTACCACGCCCTGATAGGGGTTCTGGCCGGGCTGACGGTCCTTGGGGTCCAGCGTGACGGCGCAGCGGCCCGCGCCATGGGCATTGACCAGCTCTGCCAGCGGAGCCAACTGGCCGCGCAGGGGCAGATTGGCCTCACCCACCAGCGATGCCGTGGCACGCAGGCTCAGGTCCGACTGCACTTCGGCCACTGCCAGCTTGACGGGGCCGTCGCCCATGACCTGGAATACCAGCGCACCATTGAACTTGATGTTGGACTGCATGAGCACACCAGCCGCCGTCATTTCGCCAAGCAAGGTACTGACGGCCTCGGGGTAGGCGCCGGTATCCTTGTTGCCGGAACGGCGCTGCAGGATTTCCTGCCAGGAGTCAGTCAGGCGAACAATGGCGCCACGCACGGGCAGGCCGTCAAAAATGAATTTATGCAGTTCAGACACGCTAATCGATTCCGGTAAAAAGCGGGGCCCTCAGCCCAGCTTGCGCAAGCCGCGCTTGAAGCGGCGAGCATTTTCAACATAGTTCCTGGCGCTCTGGCGCAGACCTTCGATCTGCTCGGGCGATAGCTCGCGCACGACCTTGGCAGGGCTGCCGATGATCATGGAGCCGTCGGGGAATTCCTTGCCCTCGGTCACCAGCGAGCCTGCGCCCACCAGGCAGTTCCTGCCTATCCTGGCGCCGTTGAGCACCACTGCACCGATGCCGATGAGCGAGCCATCGCCAATCGAGCAGCCATGCAGCATTACTTGGTGGCCAACCGTCACATTGCAACCCACCGTCAGCGGCTTGCCGAAATCGGCATGCAGCACGCTGGCATCCTGGATGTTGGAGCCCTCGCCGATGCTGATGTTTTCGGTATCCCCGCGGATGACGACTCCGAACCAGACGCTGGCGTCCTTTTCCAGCTTGACGCGGCCCATGACCTCGGCGCTGTCGGCCACCCAGGCGCTTTCATCGATCTGCGGCGCAACGCCGTCGAGTTCGTAATTTGCCATCTGCTTGTCTCCCTGTGGGTTGCTTCTTTATAGAACCTAGAATTGTAGGGATGGAGTTACGTCATCGCGCGCTAGAGGTCTTGTGTCTTGCAGACCCTGAGAAAAAAGCTGCTGCAGCCATTGATCTGCATGCACAAAAAGCTCTCTATTCGATAGCAGAAACAGCACCGACACTGCGCATCCCCGAATCCGAGCTTCCCGGCCGCCCGGCCCGGCCCGAGCTCAGGCACCATACAGCCGTGGCGCGCCGCTCGCCTGCCACCCTCGAAGGCCGGGCCGTGCTCATCCATGCAATTGCGCACATAGAGTTCAATGCCATCAACCTCGCACTGGACGCCATCTGGCGCTTTGACGACATGCCCGGGCAGTACTACCACGACTGGCTGCAGGTGGCCGCCGAGGAAGCCAAGCATTTCCGCCTGCTGCGCGATCATCTGCGCCAGCACCATGGTCAGGACTATGGCGACCATCCGGCCCACCAGGGCCTGTGGACCATGTGCGAGAAAACAGCAGGCGACATCGTGGCCCGCATGGCCCTGGTTCCCAGAACGCTGGAGGCGCGCGGCCTGGACGCCACGCCGCAAATCCAGAACAAGCTGCGCAACACCCATGCACCCGATGCGCTGGCAGCCTGCGACATTCTGGACATCATCCTGCGCGAGGAGGTGGGCCATGTGGCCATAGGCAATCACTGGTATCGCTGGCTGTGCGAGAAAAACGGCCTGGACCCCGAGTCCTGGTACCTGGAGCTGACAAAGCGCCATGAAGCGCCGCGCCTGCGCCCGCCCTTCAATGAGAAGGCTCGCCGAGCCGCAGGCTTCACCGCGACCGAGATCGCCTGGCTGCAACAGATCTAGGTATTTTTCCCTTGACTCGAATCAAGAAGCATCCGCAAGTAAGGCCTGCGAGCCGAAGTTGTTGGCACAAACGGACTGAACGCACGAAGCTGACACTATGATCGGCTCGTTCTTACAATAACCGGCACAGCCAACCATCTCTCACACAGACGTCATGCAGCAATGAGTGAACAAACCATAGAGGACACGGCATTCGCCTCGCCGCGCAACCTGTCCAAAGGCATGATTGCACGCCAGCCCATCGTCAACGGGCTGCAGCAAATCATTGGTTACGAGCTGTTCAACCGCTCGCGCTCGCCTTATGGTCACACCATGGCCTCAGACGCGACGCTGATCTTCGCGGCCCTCACGCATGCAGGAGAGGAGGATCTGGTCGGCACCAAGCTCATGTTCGTGAACTGCACTCACGAAGGTCTGACAGGCGAGCACCTGGAGCTGCTGCCGGCCGACAAGGTGGTGCTGGAGATTCCCCCTCTGGGCCATGCCGCCGTGCATGAGGTGGCAGCCCGCCTGCCCACGTTGCTGGCACTCAAGGACCAGGGCTTTCATCTGGCCTTCAACCACACGGTGCTGGAGTCTGTGTATTCGGCCTGGCTGCCGCTGGCGGACTACATCAAGCTCGATCTCTCCACGCTGGCACCGGACCAGCTCACGGTGCTGGTCAAGTTCGCCAACCGCCACACACGCGCCGAGCTGATCGCCGAGAAAGTCGAAAGCGCCCATCAGCATGAGCTGGGGCAGCGCCTGGGCATCGAGCTTTTCCAGGGTTTCTGGTTTGCCCGCCCCACGGTGATGCAGACCCGCCTTCTGACCCCGACGCAGCAAAGCATCATCCAGTTGCTGACGCTGGTACGCGAGCAGGCCAGCACCGATGCGATCGAAGAAGTTCTCAAGAAGGACGCCGCCCTGGCCTTCAACCTGCTGCGCCTCATCAACTCGGCCAGCTTTGGCGCCCATCGCAAGATCACCTCATTCAAACAGGCCGTGATGCTGCTCGGCCTGAACAAGCTGTTCCGCTGGGCTGCCATGCTGCTGACGGCCGCCCGCGAAGGCGGCCCGCCACCTGCCGTGGGCCAGACCGCCGTGATTCGCGGTCGCCTGATGGAGCTGCTGGCCAAGCACTCGCTGACGGATACCGACGCCGATCTGGCCTTTATCTGCGGCATGTTCTCCATGCTGGACCGCATGCTGGGCATGCCTTTGCCTGCCGCGCTGGCGCTGATACCGGTGTCCGAATCGGTCTCTGCTGCATTGCTGCATCATGAAGGCATTCTGGGCGAGCTGCTGATGCTCACCAAGGCCTGCGAGAGTCATGACCAGGAACAATTCGACCGCAGCGCCTGCAGCCTGGAACTGCAGCACGGGGACATCAATCACGCTCATCTGCAGGCTCTGAGATGGACGGAGTGTCTGTCCGACTGACAGCGCTTTTGCCCCCACACCCAAGCGATAACCGACATGGATACCTCTGACACCAACTCCTCTTCACCGACCGTCAGCCCCGTTGCAGACAAGGACGAGGCCAATATGGCCAGCATTGCGCGTCAGGCAATCGTCGATGAAAAACGGGATGTGTATGGCTACGAGCTGTTTGACCGCTCGGTTGCACATAACGCACACACTGCTGCATCCGATGCGGCACTACTGTTCAATGCCCTGTCCTATGCCGGTGCCGAAGCTCTGGTGGGCAAAAAGACGGTTTTCATCAACTGCACCCATGACAGCCTGAGCGGCGGCCACCTGGAGCTGATTCACCCCGACCGTGTGGTACTGGAGGTCCCGGCCCTGCCCGCCGACGCCACCCAGGAAAACATCGAAGCCTGCCTGCCCACATTTGCGGCCCTGCGCCACCGTGGCTTTCGTCTGGCTTTTGACCAGAACCTGCTGCGCCGCAACTATGCGTCATGGCTGCCCATGGCTTCCTTCGTCAAGCTGGACATGCAGAGCTTCGGAATCGAGCATGCAGAAAAGCTGGTGAAGTTTGCCCAGACCTACACACGCGCCCAGATCGTGGCCGAGAAGGTCGAAACGGCCGAGCAGTTCGAGCATATGCTGGGCCTGGGCGTGAAGCTGTTCCAGGGCTACTGGTTCGCCCAGCCCCAGCTTGTGCAGGCGCGCACCATCCGCCCCACGCAGACCACCATCATCCAGCTCATCAATCTGGTGCGCCAGCAGGCCAGCACGGAGGAGATCGAAGAGCTGCTCAAGAAGGACCCCACACTGTCCTTCAACCTGCTGCGCTTCATCAACAGCTCGGGCTTTGGCCTGTCCTGCGAGATCACCTCCTTCCGCCATGCAGTGATGATTCTGGGACTCAAGAAGCTGTTCCGCTGGGCGGCCCTGCTGCTGACCACCTCACGCGCCGGCGGCACACCGCCGGCTGTGGGCCAGACAGCCGTGGTGCGCGGACGGCTGATGGAGCTGCTGACCGCCGAGTTGCTGCCGCCCGAGGAATGCGACCACGCTTTCGTCGTGGGCGTTTTCTCTCTGCTCGATGTGATGCTGAGCCAGCCCATGGCCAAGGCCCTTGAATCCGTGGCCCTGCCCCAGTCCGTGGTCGACGCACTGGTACATAGCAAGGGAGTTTTTGCGCCCTTCCTGGATCTGACGCGCGCCTGCGAGTCGGGCGACGAAGCGGCTTTTGCCCGCGCTGCCAATGCGCTGCAGCTGTCCAACCATCAGGTCAACTGGGCCCATCTGCAGGCGCTGAGCTGGGCCGACAACCTGACCAGCGAAGTGATCTGAGCCAGCCCGCCTGGCGACACTTCAGTGCGCTTGCTGGGCACAAGGACAAAGGGCTTGCGGCCGATGTGACCGCAAGCCCTTTGCCATTCAAGAGTGTCCCGATCAGTTGGTCTGGATGCCTGCAGCCTTGATGATCTGGGCGTTGGACCTGGACTCGGCCTCGATCTGCTTGGCAAAGTCCGCAGCCTTGCCGCCGGTAGGCACATTGTCCGTGGCCTCCAGGCGCTGACGAATCTCGGGCAGCGCCAGCGCCTTGTTCACCTCGGCATTCAGGCGAGCCAGCACGGCAGCGGGCACGCCGGAAGGAGCGAAGATGCCGAAGACCGATGTGGTGTTGGCGTTCTTGTAGCCCAGCTCGGCCAGCGTAGGCACCTGGGGCAGCGAATCCAGACGCGCCGGCGCGCCCACGGCCAGGGCCTTGAACTTGCCGGCCTTGATGTGCTGCATCACGGCCGGTCCGGCATTCGTGGACAACACCTCGAACTGTGCGCTCAGGCCGTCATTGAGCTGCTGGCCACCGCCCTTGTAAGGCACATGGGTGATCTGCACCTTGCCCTGATCGGCAATCTGCTCGAGCATGATGTGGCCCAGCGACGCCAGACCGGCCGTGGCCCAGCGCACATCGCCGGGGTGGGCCTTGGCCTGGGTCATCAGCTCGGGAAAGCTCTTGGCTGCCAGGCGGGTCGTGCCCAGCAGCAGCACGGGCGAGTACATCACGCTGACCACGGGAACGATATCCTTGTGCGGATCGAACAGCGGCTTGCCCAGGTGGGGGCTCAGCGTCAGCGGGCTGATCGACGAAAAGCCCAGCGTATAGCCATCGGGGTTGGACTTGGCGACCTGGTCCAGGCCAATCGCGCCACCGGCCCCAGCCTTGTTGTCGATCACCACCGACTGACCCAGCGACTGCGACAGCTTTTCACCCAGAGCACGGGCCACCACATCGCTCACGCCACCGGCAGGGTAGGACACCACCAGACGAATGGGACGGCTGGGCCAGCCAGCCGCGTCGGCTTTGTCTGCCGCCTGGACATTCAGGGACAAGGTGGCAGGCAGCACGGCTGCCAGGGCACAGGTCAGCATGCTGCGACGCAGAAAGTTAGTCATCACTCGAAATCCAAAAATCAAGACCTGCATTTTTGACCAAAGTGAATTCCCAGGTTGATTTGAACGACGATTCGTCAATTCATTGGACAGAAAACATCAAAATAAAACTTCAAACATTCAAATAGACTAACGCAGCAGCCGACCAGCGTCTTGGTCGGCATGCCGCAATGACGCCCGCAAGCCTTGCCGCTAGACTGCAGCCATCACCACAGAGAAAGCACCCATGGCAGAACAAAACCCTCTAACACGTCGCTCCCTGCTGCTGCAAGGCGGTGCTGCGGGCGCTGCACTGGGCACCATGGCCCTGCCCGCCTCGGCCACGACCACGCGCAAGGCCTCGCGCACCTGCGTGCTCGATGGCCTGCAGCCCGCGGTGCTCACCATCAGCGGACCCGGCGTGCAAGCCAATCGTGGCAAGCCGCAGGCCGTGGCGGACCACATGCTGATCATGCATGGCTATCTGTTCGATGCAGCCTGGTCCTGTGGCATGGATGCCCTCAACAGCCTGGAGCAGCAGACGCTCAGGACCACGCTTGAATACGATGAAGCCGAGCACAGCCTGCAAGGCCCGCTGCTGGAGCAGGTGCTGCAGGCCGCTGGCGTGGATGTAGGCCAGGCCATGGCGCGCGGCCTGCAACTGACCCTGCAGGGAATAGACGGCTATCGCAGCCAGATACCGCTGGCCCAGGCCGTGCGCTGGCGCATGCTGATCGCCACCCAGCTGGACGGCGTGCCGCTGGCCATGGGCGGCGTGGGCCCGCTCTGGGCCATTTTTGCAGCCCATCAGATTCCGGAGCTCGACCAGCTGCCCGTCAAGCAGCGCTTTCCTGCCGCCGTCTGGGGGCTGTACCACCTGCAGCTGGGCAGCGCGGCTGCCTAGGCCTGCTCAGCCGCGCGGGTGATGCTCGGCGTGCAAGGCCTTGAGCCGCTCGCGCGCCACATGGGTGTAGATGGTGGTGGTGGAGATATCGGCATGCCCGAGCAGCATCTGCACCACGCGAAGGTCGGCGCCATGGTTGAGCAAATGCGTGGCAAACGCATGGCGCAGCGTATGTGGCGACAGCGGCGAATTCACACCTGCAATCTGCGCGCATTTCTTGACGATGACCCAGAACATCACGCGGCTCATGCCCGCGCCGCGCTGGGTCACAAACACCTCCTCGGTCTGCTGTCCACCCAGAATCGCCGCTCGCGCCTGCTGCAGATAGCGCTCCAGCCAGTGCTGCGCCTCCTGACCGAACGGCACCAGCCGCTCCTTGCGCCCCTTGCCCGTCACACGCAACACGCCCGAGCGCAAGTCCAGCTCATGCATGCGCACGCCCACCAGTTCACTGACGCGCAGACCGCTGGCATACATCAGCTCCAGCATGGCGCGATCACGCAAGCCCAGCGGGCTGTCCACATCGGGCGCATTGAGCAGGGCCTCCACCTGCTCCTGGGTCAGGGTCTTGGGCATGCGCGGCGGCTGCTTGGCCGCCAGCATGCGCACCGTGGGGTCGGCAGCGACGCGCTTTTCACGCAGCGCCCAGTGAAAGTAGCGGCGCAACACCGTCAGCCGCCGATTCGACGAGGTCGCCTTGGTGTCGTCCACACGGGCCGTGAAATAGCCCTGCAGATCGGCTTCGAGTGCAGCATCCAGGGCCTTGGGCGGCTGCAGCCGGGCCAGCCAGCGCGCAGCCGCCGTCAGATCACGCCGATAGGCGGACAGGGTATTGCGCGAAAGCCCGTCCTCCAGCAGCAGGGCATCGATGAACAGATCGAGCGCATCCTGGCTCTGCGGCAAGGGCTGCGGCCAGTCATCGGGAATCTGCGGTTTGCGGGAGGTTTTCTGGACTTCGGACATGGGCTCAAGCGTACACGCTGGCGCTGCTACCATGAGCCGCGCCCACTACGCCACCCGCCATGCTTTCGACTCTTGCCATTGCCAATTACCGCAGCCTGCGCCGCCTGATCATGCCGCTGGGCCGCCTGACGGTGGTCACCGGCCCCAATGGCAGCGGCAAAAGCAGCGTCTACAAATCGCTGCGGCTGCTGGGCGATATTGCCTACGGCGGCGCCGTGCAGTCACTGGTGCGGGAAGGCGGCCTGCCCTCCACGCTCTGGGCCGGGCCCGAAGAGATCAGCCAGGCCATGCGCCGAGGCGAGCAGCCGGTGCAAGGCACGGTGCGCCAAAAAACCGAACGGCTGGAGCTGGGCTTTGCCAGCCATGGCGCAGGCGGCCTGAGCTATGCCACGGCCCTGGGCCGCCCCGCGCCATCGAGTGTGCCCAAGCCCTTTATGCAAGACCCGGAGATCAAGGCCGAGGCTGTCTGGGCCGGCCCCATACGCCGCCCCGCCAGCCTGCTGGTAGAGCGCAAAGGCCCGTCCATCCGCCTGCGCGGCGATTCTGGCTGGCAGACGCTGGAGCGCCCCATCGCGCGCTGGGCCAGCATGATGACCGAGCTGGTGGACCCGCGCGGCGCGCCCGAAATCATTGGCTTGCGCGAGCAAATCCGAGCCTGGCGCTTTTACTACCACTTCCGCACCGATGCCGATGCACCGGCACGCCAGCCCCAGCTGGGCTGCTACACACCCGTGCTCAGCGGCGAGGGCCATGATCTGGCGGCCGCACTTTTGACCATCCAGCACATCGGTGACGACGAAGCCTTGCAGCAAGCCGTGGCCGATGCGTTTTCGGGTGCCAGTCTAAGCATCGCCAGCGAAGCCGGGCGGCTGATGCTGCAGATGCACCAGCCGGGCCTGCTGCGCCCCTTGAGCGCTGCCGAGCTGTCTGACGGAACGCTGCGCTATCTGCTGCTGATCGCCGCCCTGCTCAGCCCGCGCCCGCCGCAGCTGCTGGTGCTCAACGAGCCCGAAACCAGTCTGCACCCCGATCTGCTGCCCGCGCTGGGCCGCCTCATCACCCAGACGGCGCGCCAGACCCAGCTCATCGTGGTCACGCATGCCAGCCGACTGCTCAATGCCCTCGAAGATGCGCAGCACCAGCATTGGGGCGAGCCCGAAGAGAGCGACCACCTTCCCGACTGGCAACCGATCCACCTCGATAAAGAGCTAGGCGAAACACGTATCGCCAATCTAAACGAGCGCGAGATTCCGCGCTGGGAATGGCTGGCAGCCTGAAAATCGCCTGCACATGCCCTTTGATGTGCGGCCTCGCGCCACAGCGGAAATAACAAAGCCCGAAGGCTTTTTCGGCACTTTGGGCTTGCTGCGTCTGCGCTGCCTGCTTTGACTTCAATAGCAAAGCAGGCAAGGAGTCAGAGGCTTAATCCAGTGTCAGCTTCTGCTTGGCCACGACCTGCTTGTAGGTTTCGAACTCTTCCTTCAGTTCCTTGGCGAATTCCTGAGGAGAGTTGCCCACCACCAGCGAGCCGGTGTCTTCGATGCGCTTCTTGACTGCGGGGTCCTGCAGCACCTTCTTCACGGCGGCATTGATCTTGTCGACCATGGCCTTGTCCATGCCCTTGGGGCCCAGAATGCCGTAGGAAGCCATGCGATTGACCTGGGGCAGACCCACTTCCTTGAAGGTGGGTACGTCAGGCAGCACAGCCAGACGCTGGGGAGCTGCCACGGCGATGGCCTTGAGGCGGTTGTCCTTGATGAAAGGCAGTGCCGAAGGCAGGTTGTCCAGAATCATGGGGATCTGGCCGGCAACCGCGTCGTTCAGGGCCGGGCCCGCACCGCGGTAGGGCACATGGGTCATCTGGATGCCGGTCAGCGACTTGTACAGCTCCATCAGCATGTGCTGGATGCCGCCCGTACCGGACGAGCCATAGGAGTACTTGCCGGGATTGGCCTTGAGTTCGGCCTCGAAAGCCTTGTAGCTGGCCGCACCGGGGAACTTGGGGTTCACGGCGATCACATTGGGCGTGGCCGCAATATTGATGATGGGCGTGAAGTCCGTCAGCGGGTTGTAGGGAGTCTTGGGGTTGATGGCCGGGTTGGTGGCCATGGTCGACAGGGTGGAAATACCCAGGTTGTAGCCATCGGGCTTCTGGCGCGCGGTTTCCTGCGCACCGATGACGCCGCCGCCACCGCCCTTGTTGTCCACCACCACGGACTGGCCCAGCTCTCGGCTCAATGGCTCGGCGATCACACGCGCAATGATGTCGGTCGTGCCGCCTGCGGCAAAGGGCACCAGCAGCTTGATGGGCTTGGTGGGGTAGTTGGCCTCTGCCAGCACACCAGTCGAGAAACCTACAGTTGCCAGAGCCATTGTCAGGCCCACGCACATACGACGATTCATGAAGGGGTCTCCTTATGAGTTCTGAAATGAACGGCTGATGGTACGTGCCGCAAAAAACCCGACACATTCTTGTTGGCCCTGATTTCTCAGTAATTACCCTAGATTCACACCATTTCCTTGAAGCGCATCAAAGTTCAACACGCATGAACCGAGCGACAACAGTAAGTACTACTACATAGAAACTTGGCGACAGCTTTCTCTCAGCAAACCTATGACCGGCCCTATGCTTACAGGCCGTGAACTATCTAGAACTGCTTTTTCCCGATTTCGCGCTCATCGTGCTGGGCTATGTGCTGTGCCGTTTCACGCCCATCAACCGCAGCGTCTGGCAAGCCGTGGAGCAGCTCGTCTACTACCTGCTGTTTCCGGTGCTGCTGTTCCACTCCATCACGCGCAACCCGATCCAGTGGGGCGACGCCAGCCAGTTGCTGGCCGCCGGTGTACTGGGAGGCCTGCTGGGCATTGCTCTGACCTACAGCCTTCCGCACCTGCCTCTTCTGGGCCGGCGCATCGATGCACGCGGCTATGCGGGAGCAGCGCAAGTGGCGTTTCGCTTCAACTCCTTTATCGCGCTGGCACTGGTTTCGCGCCTGGCAGGGCCGGACGGACTGCTCTATGTCTCGGTGCTGATCGGCGTATCCGTGCCGCTGTTCAATGTGGCCGCCGTCTGGCCCATGACGCGCGGCAGCGACCAGCATTTTGTCGGCCATCTGCTGCGCAATCCGCTGATCATCGCCACCGTCAGCGCCCTGCTGTTCAATGCCGCCGGACTGAGGATTCCGGCCTTGCTGGAAGCCCCCGTGGCACGCATCGGTGCGGCCTCGATTGCACTGGGCCTGATGGCCGCCGGCGCCGGCCTCAAGCTCAGTGCACTGGCCAGCAACAAGCTGCTGGCCAGCGAGTTGCTGCTGATACGCCATGCCATACAGCCGCTGATCGCCTTTGCCATGGTCCAGCTGTTCCACCTCAACCAGCCGCAGGCGATTGCGCTGATGGCGTTCTCCAGCCTGCCTACTGCCTCGTCCTGCTATGTGCTGGCTGTGCGCATGGGCTATGAAGGCTCGTTTGTGGCCAGTCTGGTGTCGCTGTCCACCATGCTTGGCTTGCTCAGCCTGCCCTTCGGGCTCTGGCTGATCGGTATTTGAATTTGATGGCTTCTTGTGCTTACTGGATAAGTGATAGAGGCCAGTTTCACTAAAAATCAGGCGCGCTGCGCCAGCGCCCAGGCCACATGCTCGGCCACCACAGGGTCGGGATGATCCGCCCGGCTCTGCAGCGCGGCCCTGATTTCGGGCCTGCCGGTTTCGCGCCAGGCATTGCCCAGGGCCACGGCCACATTGCGCAGCCAGCGCGCATGCCCGATACGGCGGATGGGGCTGCCCTCGGTCACGCGCAAGAAAGTGGCCTCATCCCAGGCCAGGAAATGCACCAGCTGAGTGCCCGCCAGTGCGGCGCGGGCGTCGAAGTCCGGCAAGACGCTGGGCTGGGCAAACTTGTTCCAGGGGCAGGCCAGCTGGCAGTCATCGCAGCCATAGATGCGGTTGGCCATCAAGGGCCGCAATTCCTCGGGAATGCTGCCCGCATGTTCGATGGTCAGGTAGGAGATGCAGCGCCGCGCATCGACCTTGTGCGGCGCGATGATGGCGCCAGTGGGGCAGGCGTCGATGCAGGACGAGCAGTTGCCGCAGTGCGCCGTGACTGCTGCGGTGGGCTCGAGTGCAAAGTCCACATAGATTTCACCCAGAAAGAACATCGATCCGGCCTCCCGGCTCAGCACCAGGGTGTGCTTGCCGCGCCAGCCCTGGCCGCTGCGGCTGGCCAGCTCGGCCTCCAGCACCGGGGCGGAATCGGTAAAGGCACGGTGGCCGAACGGGCCTATTTCCTGTGCAATGCGCTCGGCCAGCTTCTGCAGGCGGTTGCGCAGCACCTTGTGATAGTCACGGCCTCTGGCGTAGATGGAGACGATGCCTTCTTCGGGACGCTTGAGCCGGTCCCATTCCACGGCCTGCCAGCCGTCCCCGGTCACGCGCGGCAGATAATCCATGCGCGCCGTGATCACGCTCACCGTGCCGGGAACTAATTCCGCTGGTCGGGCTCGTTTCAAACCATGGGCCTGCATGTAATGCATCTCGCCATGAAACCCTTGTGCCAACCATTGCAGCAAACCGGGTTCTGCCGAGGACAAATCCACGCCCGCCACGCCGATTTGGGAAAATCCCAGCTCGCGAGCCCAGGCTTGCATCAAAGGAACCAATTGACTGCTGCTCAACATACACCCCGAATTGTAGGAAGCGAGCCCACACCGGCGCTGGCGCAGCGCCAGATACTCTGGCAGAGCGAACAGGATACCGAGCGCTTTGCCCGGCAACTGGCCGCCCTGCCCGAGCTGCGCAACGCCTATGTGACCCTGCATGGCGACCTGGGTGCGGGCAAGACCACGCTGGTGCGCCACTGGTTGCGCGCCCTGGGCGTGCAGGGCCGCATCAAGAGTCCGACCTATGCGGTGGTGGAGCCGCACGAGGCCGGCGATCTCTCGATCTGGCACTTTGACTTCTACCGCTTCGACGATCCTCGCGAATGGGAAGATGCAGGTTTTCGTGACATTTTTGCCAGCGCCGGGCTCAAGCTGGCAGAATGGCCCGAAAAGGCTGCAGCGGTTACACCTGTTGCGGATATAGCTATCCATATCGAAGCAATTGACGATGTGCAGCGACAGGTGACGCTCAAGGCTGGCACCCCCGCAGGCTGCACCGTGCTTGAAGCATTGACGGCATGAGCAAAACAACTTCCTCCACGGCTTTTCCGGATCTGCCCCGACCGGGTCTTTCCCGACCGGGTCTTTCCCGTCGCAATCTGCTGCAGGCAGGCGGCGTGGTTCTGCTGCTGGGGCGCCAGCATATTGCGCAAGGCGCGAGCATCGTGGCAGTGCGCGTCTGGCCCGCACCCGACTACTCGCGTGTCACGCTGGAATCCGATATTCCGCTGACGGCCAAGCCGGTCTTCGTGCCCAGCCCGCCGCGGCTGGCCGTCGATGTCGAGGGACTGGATCTGAACCCGGCGCTCAAGGAGCTGGTGGCCAAGGTCAGAGCTGACGATCCCAATATCGCCAGCATCCGCGTCGGCCAGTTTGCGCCAGGCGTGGTGCGCCTGGTGATCGACCTCAAGCAGGAAGCCAGGCCCCAGGTCTTTACGCTGGCCCCGATTGCCCCCTACAAGCACCGGCTGGTGCTGGACCTCTACCCCGCCAAGGCCGTTGATCCGCTGGAAGCCCTGATCAGCGAACGCCTGCGCGATACCGGCAGCACGGCCGCCGCCCCGGCACCGCACAATCCCGCCATCACGACACCGCCCCCTGCGGCGATTGCGACAGCGCCCCAGGCCGACCCTCTGGGTGACCTCATTGCCCAGCGCAACCAGCGCCCCAGCGCGCCAGCACCGGCTCCCGCGGTGATTGCACAGGCACCAGCACCTGTTCCTGTACCGCCGCCACCGGCTCCCGCGCCACGCCCGGCTCCGGCGCCCAGGCCTGCGCCCAATATTGCCACCTCGCAAAGCACGGACCGCATCATCATCGTGGCACTGGACCCCGGCCATGGCGGCGAAGACCCCGGTGCCACCGGTCCCAGCGGCCTGCGTGAAAAAGACGTGGTGCTCAAGGTCGCCCATCTGCTGCGCGAGCGCATCAACAATTCGCGTATCGGCGGCAGCCCCATGCGCGCCTTCATGACGCGCGATGCCGACTTTTTCGTGCCCCTGGCCACACGCGTGGAAAAAGCCCGCCGCGTCCAGGCCGACCTGTTCATCAGCATCCATGCCGATGCCTTCACCACCCCGGCAGCGCGTGGTGCCAGCGTGTTTGCGCTCAGCGAGCGCGGGGCATCGAGCACGGCTGCACGCTGGCTGGCCAACAAGGAAAATCAGGCCGACCTGGTGGGCGGCCTGAACGTGGGTGGACTGCAGGACCAGCATGTACAGCGCATGCTGCTGGACATGAGCACCACCGCCCAGATCAAGGACAGCCTCAAGCTGGGCACTTCGCTGCTGGGCGAGATCGGCAGCATGGCCAAGCTGCACAAGGCCCGCGTGGAGCAGGCCGGCTTTGCCGTGCTGAAGGCGCCCGACATTCCCAGCGTGCTGGTGGAAACGGCCTTCATCAGCAACCCCGAGGAGGAAGCCAAGCTGGCCTCTGCCGCCTACCGCGAGCAACTGGCCGATGCGCTGATGTCGGGCATACGCAAGTACTTCGCCCACAACCCGCCCCTGGCGCGCAGCCGATCGGTTTAAGTGCGTGCTTACACAAAACCACCGCATTCGCTGTCAGCCGGCAAGCCGGCTTGATGACAGTCGCCAAGCCTGAATGACACAGGCTTGGCCCTCTCTCCTACCTGAAAGCCAGGGCAAAAGGTTCAAGATCAGGACATGTTCTTATGAAAGCTGGCCTCTAGGGCAGCTGTACAGGAGAGACCTCATGAAACTGCGAACTCTTGCCATCACCGTGTCTGCAGCCTTCACGCTTGCCATGGCAGGCTGCTCCACCTCGCCCACCAATGCCCAGATCGGCACCGGTGTCGGCGCCGTCGCCGGCGGCGTGGTCGGTGATGCACTGTTTGGTTCCACTTTGGGCACCGTAGGCGGCGCCGCTGCAGGCGCGCTGATCGGCAACGAGGTAGGCAAGCGCAAATAAGCGCCGCGATCCGATCTGAATGCCCAACAAAGAAGCCCCGGCATGCCGGGGCTTTTTCATGGGTCAGTGCTTTTCTGGTCGGGGCAAAGCGCTGGCAAGAGCGCGGATCAGGCGGTCCTGGCCTTTTCGGCCTTGCCGGCGCGCCAGGCACCGAAGATGGCGATCAGGCCTGGCACCAGGATCAGACCCCAGATGATTTTTTCAAGATTGTTCTTCACCCATTCCATATTGCCGAAGAAGTAGCCTGCGGCGCTGATGCCCACCACCCAGAGCACGGCACCCACGACATTGAACAGGCTGAACTTGGCGCGGCTCATATGGGCCACACCGGCCACAAAGGGGGCAAAGGTGCGGATGAAAGGCATGAAGCGCGCAAGAATGATGGTCACGCCGCCATAGCGCTCATAGAAGTTGTGGGCCTGGTCAAAAGCCTTGCGGTTGAACCAGCGCGAGTCCTCCCACTGAAACACCTTGGGGCCCAGGTAGCGTCCTATCGTGTAATTGCTCTGGTCGCCCAGGATGGCTGCTGCCAGCAGCACCACCACCGCCACCGGATAGCTCATGTAGCCGGCACCGCACAGCGCGCCGACGATGAACATCAGCGAGTCGCCGGGCAGGAAAGGCATGACCACCACACCGGTTTCGACAAACACGATGATGAACAGCAGGGCATACACCCAGGGCCCATAGGCCACGACAAAGGCTTCCAGATGCTTGTCGATATGCAGGATGAAGTCGATCAGAAACTGAATGATTTCCAAAACACGGTCCTCAAAAATGGATTGGCATACCGGCGTATGCCGGCCAGTAATGTACTGCGCTCCCAAAGCCCGCAGACGCTCCGCCCCTTGCTGGAGTGCCATGTTTTTGAGAGCAAACTCACAGCTGCTTGCAGACTGCAACAAGGCCGGCCTTTTAATGCTGGTTTGTTACAAGTTTTGATAAAACTAAACGTCAACAATACGTCAGCTTGCCATTTCTGCTGGCACAGTAGAGATGTGTCGCCGCAAGCCGTGCATTGCAAATCACGACATCGGCCCCTGGCCAACAAAGTCCGGCATCTCCAGCCTCCCGCATGTGCAGGAGTGGGCACAGAGACCAGACCGCTTTCCATAACTAGCACGACGAGAGGAATACGAACATGAAGACATTCACAATGCGCTATGGCAAGGCCCTGACTCTGGCAGCCGCACTGACCGGCGCCCTGGCTCTGGGCGGCTGCGCCCATGGCCCCAGCCGTCAGCAAGTCGGTATCGGCGCAGGTGCCGTGGCCGGCGGTGCCGTGGGCAACGTGCTGTTTGGCGGCCCCGTGGGCACCATCGGCGGTGCGGCCGCCGGTGCGCTGATCGGTAACGAACTGACCAAGGGCGGCTACCGCCACCGCTAAGCCCTGCAATCGCCGCGGGCTGAACAAAGAGCTGCCAGAAGTATTCCGGCAGCTCTTTGTGTTTTCGCCCTCCAAAAAACTCACTTGCCGGCCGGTTTGTACAGCCGCCTAGAATGGTTGCCGTGAACGCAACCAGCCCCGAACTCCCCCCCTCCCCTACCGAAACCGCCGACCAGGCTGCCCCCGTGCGCCGGCCGATTCGCGACCTGCCCGACGAGCTGATCAGCCAGATCGCTGCCGGCGAGGTGGTCGAGCGCCCCGCCTCCGTGGTGCGTGAACTGGTGGACAACGCTCTGGACTCGGGCGCCGGCCAGATCACCGTGCGCCTGCTGGCCGGCGGCGTGCGCCTGATCTCGGTGGAAGACGACGGCTGCGGCATCCCGCGAGACGAGCTGCCCGTGGCCCTGCGCCGCCATGCCACCAGCAAGATCAGCGATCTGCACGATCTGGAAACCGTGGCCACCATGGGCTTTCGCGGCGAGGCACTGGCCGCCATTGCCTCGGTATCGGAAACCTCCATCTTCTCGCGCCCAGCAGGTCAGGACTCGGCCTATCTGCTGGACGCCCGCAGCGGCGAGCTGCGTCCCGCCGCACGCAACCAGGGCACGACCGTGGAGGTCAAGGAGCTGTTCTTCTCCACGCCCGCGCGCCGCAAATTCCTCAAGACCGATGCCACCGAACTCGCGCATTGCATAGAGTCGGTGCGTCGCCATGCGCTGGCACGCCCCGATGTGGGCTTTGCCATCTGGCATGAAGGCAAGCTCGTCGAGCAATGGCGCGCTGCCGGCAGCACGCCCGACGAAGCCTTGTCGCGCCGCCTGGCCGATGTGCTGAATGACAAGTTCGTCGACAACTCGGTGGCCGTCGATCACTGGGCCGGCCCCGTCCACGTCACGGGCCGCGCCGGCATCCCGGACGCGGCGCGCTCGCGTCCCGACCAGCAGTTCTGCTATGTCAACGGCCGCTTTGTGCGCGACAAGGTATTGACGCATGCGGCCCGCTCTGCTTACGAAGACGTGCTGCATGGCAACAAGCAGCCGGTCTACGCGCTCTACATCGAGATCGACCCCGCGCGCGTAGATGTGAACGTGCACCCCACCAAGATCGAGGTGCGCTTTCGCGATAGCCGCGAAGTCCACCAGGCAGTGCGCCACGCGATCGAGAACGCGCTGGCCACGCCGCGCGCCGCAGCCGTGGTCGAGGCGGCGGCACAGGAAGCCGCCCGCCAGCCCGGCCTGATCGACGACGGCGCTGCCACGCCTATCCCCGCCAAATCGGCGAACAAGCCCGCCGCAGCTCCGGCCTGGCCGCAAACCCGCATGAGCTTTGGCGAACCCGCCGTCGGCAACCCCGTGCGCGACCTGGCCAAGCTCTGGGAGCCCATGCGCGAAGCCACTGCGCAGGCCGCGCCCGTGCCGCAGATGGCGACTGCGGCACCAGCCCCCGCGAGTGCCACAGCTGCCACGCCTGCGACGCTCGCCACACCTGAATCTGCCAGCGGCGCGACCACGATCACCAACACCACGGCCATGCCAAGCCCCGTGCCTCAGCCCGAGGACGAAGGCATCAGGCTGCGCCCTTCGGGCCAGTCCAGCTACTTTCAGCGAAAAGCGCCAGCCCCCCAGATGCAGGAGGCGCCAGCCGCTACGCAGATCGTTGCCAACGCTGCAGCCCCGGTCGAGCCGGCTGCGGCCATGAAAACTGCTGAACATGCCGCAGCGCCGGCAACACGACCACCCGTAACGGCTACGGCTGACTCGGCCCCGGTCTGGCCGCTGGGCCGGGCCGTGGCCCAGTTGCACGGCGTCTATATCCTGGCCGAAAACAGCCAGGGCATGGTCATCGTGGACATGCATGCCGCCCACGAGCGCATCGTCTATGAGCAGCTCAAGAATGCGGTCAATGGCGACGAACAGATTCCCAGCCAGCCACTGCTGATTCCCGCCACCTTTGCCGCAACGCCCGAGGAAGTCGCCACGGCCGAAGCCCATGTCGAGACCTTGCTGACCCTGGGCATGGAGGTCTCACCCTTCTCGCCCAAGACCCTGGCCGTGCGCGCCGTGCCGGCCACGCTGGCCCAGGGCGATGCCGTGGAACTGGCGCGCAGCGTGCTGGCCGAACTGGCCCAGCATGACGCAAGCACCGTGGTGCAGCGCGCGCGCAACGAGATTCTGGCCACCATGGCCTGCCACGGCGCGGTGCGCGCCAACCGCAAGCTCACGCTGGACGAGATGAATGCGCTGCTGCGCCAGATGGAGGTGACCGAGCGCTCCGACCAGTGCAATCACGGCCGTCCCACCTGGCGCCAGCTGAGCATGAAGGAGCTGGATGCACTGTTTCTGCGCGGGCGCTGATGACAGGGCTGCAATAGCCGCTAAATAGCCGCTACATTGCCGTTATCGTTCAAAACAGCGGGCCGGGAGATCAGCGGGCCCGCCTGCCATTCCCCGCCATGAACTCCAGCTCCACCCCGGAACCTGCCGAAGCCCATTCCTTCATTGCTCGCGTGCGTGCGGCCCTTCCGCAGCTGCCGCCGTCGGAGCGGCGGCTGGCTGAATTCCTGCTGGACTTTCCCGGCAATCTGTCGAGCTACACGGCTGCCGAGATGGCCAAGCTCACGGGGGTGTCGAATGCCACGGTCACGCGCTTCATACAGCGGCTGGGCTATGAGGGCTACGAGGACGCACGCCGCCATGCCCGCGCTCAGGGCGACAACGGCTCGCCACTGTTTCTGGCTGCCGCATCGGCCCAGGGCAGGCCCACGGCGGACGTGATCGCCACGCATCTGCGCCAGGCCTCGGAGAATCTGGCCGTCACCATCGGACAGATCTCTGCAGATCAGCTCGATGCCATCGCCACGGCCCTGATCGGCGCCCGGCAGCTGTTCTTCGTGGGCTATCGCCAGAACCGCAACTTTGCCGCCTATCTGCGCTGGCAGCTGCTGCAGGCACTCGAGATGCCCAGCCAGGTCGTTCCCGGCGCCGGCGAAACCTTGGGTGAATATGCGGCCCAGATCGGCGAAAACGATGTGGTGGTGATCTTTGCCCTGCGCCGCAGCGTGCGCGTGGTCAGCGAGTTCGCGCGCCAGGCCAGACTGCTGGGCGCACGCCTGATCTGCATCACCGACCATGCCAGCCCGGCCCCCGAGGCGGACTGGCTGCTGCGCGTGCAGACCTCGGCGCCGGGACCGCTGGACAATCACACGGCGCTTTTCATGCTCTGCCACCTGATTGCCACCTCCACCTTGCAGCAAAGCGGACAGCCGGGTCGCAGACATATGGCGGCCATCGAGACCAGCCATGATGCGCTGGACGAGATGCTATGAAATCAAAAGCTTGTTGCGCTTGTTATTCATAGATTTCATATGGTTTTCAATATGAAATCAATAAATGACGAGCGCAAACAGCTCTTTAATCAATAGCAATCAGCTTGTAGCGACAAGCGCCAGGCTCGCAAGCGCTGCCTGCACTGCGGCCACAACCGGCGACAGCACCGGCACCTGAAAGCGCGGCGCCAGCCACAGCGCGGCTTCGGACAGCGGACCGCCGCCGATCACCACGGCCTGTGCGCCATCGCGCTGCACGCATAGGGCCACGGCATCGCCCAGGCGCTCACATTGCAAGGCCGGATCTGCAGCCAGCGCCAGCGGCTCGCCCAACGCAATGCGCGTGCCGCAGAACCAGGGCGTCAGGCCCAGCGCCGCGACCGAGGCGGCAATCGAAGCCTCCAGCCCCGGCGTGGTCGTCGCAATGCCAAAGCGGCGCGGGCCGCCCTGCTCGTCCCGTGCGGCCTGCCACATGGCGGCTTCGCCGATGCCAAAGGCGGCAACCCCCGCCGGCAGGGCCGCTCTCAACAATTCCAGCCCCGGATTGCCGAACGCGGCCACGATGATGGCCCGGCCAGCCTGACTCTCATCTTCCCGGGCAAAGGCCAGACCCAGGCGCAGCACCTCCTGCTCGGCAAGCTGCAGCCCCGCCTCGTCGGTAATCATGGCCGCTCCACGCTCGGCCGTCGCGCCGTGCAGCAGCACGCCGGGCGGCAGGCAGACCCGCGCCTGTCTGAGCATCAGCGCCGTGGTCTGCTGCGAAGTGTTGGGGTTGATCAGCAAAATATGCATGCCAGCTTTCATGCCGTGCGCTCCTGACTGCCGGCATGCACGCCTGCAGCGGCGGCAGACGCCTCCTGCGCATGGGATTCGCCGCCCGCGCCTTCCTCGATGGAGCGGCCGAAGGTCTCGGGGGCAAACTGCACGGCAATCGCAAAGATGAAATACATGGCCGCGATCATGCCGAACATTCCGGAGACGCCATGCAGGTCGAACATTTTGCCCGCTAGCACCTGGGACATGGCTCCGCCAATCGTGCCCAGCGCCAGCAGGAAGGAAGTGCCCAGTGCACGAATGCGCGTGGGGTACAGCTCGGGCGCAAAGATCCAGATGGAGGTATTGAGCGTCAGCACGCAGAATTGGAACAGTGCACCGCAGACCAGGATCATGGCCACGCTATCGGTGAAGTTGCCGAACGCCAGGCCCGCGAGACAGGCTGCAATCGCCCCTACCGTCAGCACCCGCTTGCGCGGAAAGTAATAACCCATGGTCGATGCCGCGATAGCGCCGGCCAGGCTGCCCATCTGCATGACGATGGTGAAGCTGAAGCTCTTGGTGATGGAGTAGCCCTGGGCGACCAGAATCGTCGGCATCAGCGTGAGCACCGAGAGCTGCGCGCCAAACGTCATCCACGAAGCCACGCCCACGGCAATAGTGCGCCGCGCATAGCCGCCCCTGAAGATGTCGGTGAAAGAGCTGCGCTGCACGGTCTGCGCGGCAGCCGTCTGCGCCTGAGCGCTGCCTGGGCTGATGAACTCGCGCAACTCATACTGCGCATTGGCCAGCTTGCCGGCCGCCAGCATGCTCAGCACCTGGTTGGCTTCCTCGACCCGCCCCTTGGAGAGCAGAAAGCGCGGCGTCTCCGGCACAAAGCGGCGGTAGAACACGATGAAGATGGCCGGCATGACCAGACAGCCGAACAGCCAGCGCCAGGAATCATCGCCCGGGAACAGCGTGAACACGCCCAGCGCAAATGCCGGCGCCAGCATATTGCCCAGACCGCCGCCGCCCACATTGATGAGACCGACTGCCGTGCCGCGAAAGCGGGCCGAACAGAACTCGGCCAGCATGGTCACGGCCGTGGTGATTTCGCCGCCCAGACCAAAGCCCACGATGGCACGCGCCACGGCGAGGAAAGCGTAATCGGGTGCCAGTGCGCAGCCGACGGCCCCCAGCGTGAACAGCGCCAGATTCACATTGAGCATGAAGCGCCGCCCCATGCGATCGGCCAGGTAGCCCGACAGCAAGCGCCCCATGGCGGCGGCAAAGAAAGTGATGGTGTTGAGAAAGGCAATGTCCGTCGCGTCCAGCCCCCATTGCTGCCGCAGCAGGGGGCCGACCAGGCCGACCGCGTTCTGTTCAAACACATCGAAGAGCACGCCGCAGACCACCAGAAAGATGATGCTTTTGTGCGAGCGCGTCACACCGATCTGGTTGAGCGCGTTTTCCAGCTGCTGCATCTGCGCCGCACTGGCCTTGCCTGACGCCGAGGACGTCACGGGGATTTCACCTGCCATATCCACCTCCTGTGTGCTGATGACCGCCCAGGCACTGGGCCGGCAAGTCGAACTAGAAATATATTTTTCATATTTGAAATTATGAAAATATTTTTTCAAATCCACGTTTACCCAGCCCCGATGATTGGTGAAAGAGGCCAGCCCCAGGCTCATGTGACGGCCTTGATGAAAAAACAATTTCACAACTGCAGATTGCGTGCCTGAATTCACACGCACCACTTCGGTGCTATCACAGAACGATGCCGGCGCACGCATGGCGCCAGTTTTTCTGCCGGACAACGCTGTGCCAAGCGGCTAGCAGACCATTTTTGCGACAGGACGATGAAAAATCCTTTACTTCAAATGCACCATCCAAGTGCCTGAAAACTAAGAATAAATGCGAATTCAATGTTCCAAGTTTGGGCATGCACGCACCAGAATTGCGCCCTCATGCACCGAATCCATGCATGAGTGCATAACTTTTTGGCATAATTTTGTTTTCGCGAGTTTCAGCGCATTCCTCTGTCCCTGTCAGAAAGTTCTCTATGAAGTACGAGTCCGTAGGCCAATTCCTGGAAGAAGTGGCACAACGCAACCCCGGTCAGCCCGAATTCCTGCAAGCCGTCACCGAAGTGATGGAAAGCCTGTGGCCCTTCATCGAGAAGAACCCCAAATACGCCGAGCACGCCCTGCTGGAGCGCCTGGTCGAGCCCGAGCGCATCATCCAGTTCCGCGTGAGCTGGACCGACGACAAGGGCCAGGTGCAGGTGAACCGCGGCTTCCGCATCCAGCACAGCATGGCAATCGGCCCCTTCAAGGGCGGTCTGCGCTTCCACCCCTCGGTCAACCAGTCCGTGCTGAAGTTCCTGGCTTTCGAGCAGACCTTCAAGAACGCACTGACCACTCTGCCCATGGGCGGCGGCAAGGGCGGCTCCGATTTCGACCCCAAGGGCAAGAGCCCTGCCGAAGTCATGCGCTTCTGCCAGGCTTTCGTGTCCGAGCTGTTCCGCCACGTGGGCCCCGACACCGATGTGCCGGCAGGCGACATCGGCGTGGGCGGCCGTGAAGTGGGCTATATGGCCGGCATGTACAAGAAGCTGTCGAACACTGCGGCTTCCGTGTTCACAGGCAAGGGTCTGTCCTTCGGCGGCTCGCTGATCCGTCCCGAAGCCACTGGCTACGGCACCGTGTATTTCGCCCGTGAAATGCTGGCCACTCGCGGCCAGTCCTTTGAAGGCAAGACCGTGTCCGTGTCCGGTTCGGGCAATGTGGCTCAGTACGCCGTGGAAAAGGCCATGGAACTGGGCGCCAAGGTCGTGACCGTGTCCGACTCCTCGGGCACCGTGTATGACGCCGCCGGTTTCACCACCGAAAAGCTGGCCATCCTGATGGATGTGAAGAACCACAAGTACGGCCGCGTCAGCGACTACGCCAAGCTGGTTTCCGGCGTGGAATTCCTGGCCGGCAAGAGCCCCTGGTCCATCAAGGTGGACGTGGCCCTGCCTTGCGCCACCCAGAACGAACTGAACGAAGCCGATGCCAAGACCCTGATCGCCAACGGCGTGCTGTGCGTGGCTGAAGGCGCGAACATGCCCTCCACCAACGAAGCCGCACGCGCTTTCGAAACTGCCGGCGTGCTGTACGCACCCGGCAAGGCATCCAACGCCGGCGGCGTTGCCACTTCCGGCCTGGAAATGTCGCAAAACTCGGCCCGCCTGTCCTGGCCTGCCGAAGAAGTGGATGCACGTCTGCTGCAAATCATGCAAAGCATCCACGCTGCCTGCGTGAAGCACGGCAAGCGCGAAGACGGCACCATCAGCTACATCGACGGCGCCAATATCGCCGGCTTTGTGAAGGTGGCCGACGCCATGCTGGCACAAGGCGTGATCTGAGCGTCAGGCGCTCGTCACTCGCAAGAAAGGCCCTTCGGGGCCTTTTTTCATGCCCGCAGCCAGGCGGTGAAGCGGCCGCCAGAGCGCCGCAGGCCCTGCCCCCTAGGCCCGCACGCCCAGTCTCATCCAGCGTATCAGGAGCTTCTCGACTTCCAGCAACAGCAGCAGGACCACACCCAGCCCCATGGCCAGCAGTCCGGCCTCCAGGTCTACAGGACGGCTGTCGAACAGCGTCTGCATGGGCGGGGTGTAGGTGAACAGCAGTTGCACCAGAGTGACGCCGGCCACGCCCAGCAGCACTGCCGGGGTGCCCAGGACGCCGCGCAGGCTGAGCGATGTTCCCTGCGTGTAGCGCACGCTGAACAGATAGAAGATCTCCATGATCACCAGCGCATTGACCACGATGGTGCGGGCCAATTCGACCGAGTCACCACGGCGCAGCGACCACTCGAACATGCCGAAGCAGCCCAAGGCAAACAGCACCGAGACCAGGGCGACGCGCCACAGCAGATAGGGCAGCAGCAGTTGCTCGTCAGGCGAGCGCGGCTTGCGCCGCATCAGCGTGGCTTCGGGCGGCTCGAAGGCCAGCGTCAAGCCCAGGGCCACGGCAGTGACCAGATTGACCCAGAGAATCTGCACTGGAGTGACCGGCAGCGACAAGCCCAGCAGGATGGCGACGATGATGACAATGGCCTGGCCGCCGTTGGTCGGCAGGGTCCAGGCAATGACCTTGCGCAGGTTTTCGTAGACGGTGCGTCCTTCCTTGACGGCAGCGACGATGGTGGCAAAGTTGTCGTCGGCCAGCACCATGCCCGCTGCCTCCTTGGCCGCGGCCGTGCCGGTAATGCCCATGGCCACGCCGATGTCGGCCCGCTTGAGCGCCGGCGCGTCGTTGACGCCGTCACCGGTCATGGCGATGACGCTGCGATCTGCCTGCAGGGCCTGCACCAGGCGCAGCTTGTGTTCCGGGCTGGTGCGGGCGAATACCGTGGAGGCTCTGGCCACATCGATCAGCTGGGCATCGTTCAGTCCGTCCAGCTCATGGCCCGAGGTGACGCGGATGGTGTCGGCCAGCGCCAGCTCCCTGGCAATGGCGGCAGCGGTGGCTGCATGATCGCCGGTGATCATCTTCACGGCAATTCCAGCGCTGCGGCATTCACGCACGGCCTCCTTTGCCGATTCTCGCGGCGGATCTATCATGCCCAGCACGCCAAGAAGAGTGAGGTCCTTGACGTCGGCCATGTCCACGCAGTCCTTTCCATCTGCCGGGACACGGCTGGCCAGAGCCAGCACGCGATAGCCTTTGGCGGCCAAGACATCGACCTGCTCCAGCCAATAGGCTGCGTCCAGCGCCTGCACGCCTTCTGCTCCCTGCTGGTCGCGGCACATGGCAAGCACCTGCTCCGGAGCCCCTTTGACGAAAACCGCGGCTGGAGCATCAACTGGGCGGTGCAGAGTGGCCATGTAGCGGTGGACGGCATCAAAGGGAACTTCGTCGAGCCGGAGCCAGTCCTGACGCAGCCGATCCACATCCAGGCCGGCACGTGCCGCCAGCACCACCAGAGCCCCCTCCATGGGGTCGCCTTCGACTGCCCAGACCTTGCCTTCGGCATGTCTTACATGGGCGTCGTTGCAAAGCGCCGCGCCTGCGGCAAAGTGCAGCAGCTGCGGATGCTGCGCAGGCTCGATCTCCTCGCCCGCCAGGGTGAAACGCCCCTGGGGCGCATAGCCCTCGCCTTCTATGCCAAAGCTGGCCCCGGGCAGCACCACGGCACGCACGCTCATTTCATTGCGCGTCAAAGTGCCGGTCTTGTCGGAGCAGATGACGGAGACGGCGCCCAGTGTCTCCACCGCCGGCAGGTTGCGCACGATGGCGTAGCGTGCGGCCATGCGCTGCACCCCAATGGCCAGCGCAATCGTCATGACCACGGGCAGGCCTTCGGGGATGGCCGATACGGCAATCCCCACCACGGCGATGAAGGCGTCGGCCGTGTCGAAGTCACGCACCCATAGTGCGAAGCAGAACATCAGCGCGGACAGGCTCAGTATGGTGATGGTGAGCTGACGCGCGAAGCGGTCCATGAGCCGCGTCAGCGGGGTGGCCAGTGTCTGCACCGAGCCCAGCATGGTGCTGATCAGACCCAGCTCGGTACGCGGGCCTGTGGCCACCACCACGCCCAGTCCTTGCCCGGCAGCCACCAGGGTGCCGGAATAGGCCATGGAAAAGCGGTCGCCGAGAGCGGCATCGACAGCCACCGGATCGGCCGACTTGTCGACGGCCACCGATTCCCCGGTCAGCATGGCCTCGTCCAGCTTCAGGCTGCTGGCGCGCAGCAGGCGCAGATCGGCCGGGACGCGATCGCCAGCCTCGAGCAGCACGCAGTCGCCGGCGACAAGTTCTTCCGCAGGCACCGCCATGCGCAAGCCGTCGCGCAGCACATTGGCCCGGCTGGAAACCATGGCCTTCACGGCGTCCAGCGCCCTCTCGGCACGGCCTTCCTGCACGAATCCGAAGACCGCATTGATCAGCACCACCGCGAGGATCACCCCCGTATCGACCCAATGCTGCAGCAGTGCGGTAACGACGGCCGATCCCAGCAGCACATAGATCAGCAGATTGTTGAACTGCGACAGAAAGCGGGCCAGCATGCTGCGCGAAGCGGCGGCAGGCAGGGCATTCGGGCCCTGCTGCTGCAGGCGCTCCCAGGCCTCGTCGGAGCTCAGTCCGGCGGCAGTCGATTGCAATTGAGTGAGTACGGCATCGGTAGCCAACGCGTGCCAGGCGGCAACGCGGTTCTGTTCCTGCATCTGAGACTCCCTGACGATTCAACTGAAACGCTTGTGAGCCGGATCTGTGCCCGGTTGGCGGCTACCGCGGAGAACGCGCCCTTGCATGGTATGCGCTCGACAGCGCCTTGCCACTGACTATGAGCAGGAATATCGATCATTGATTGACTGCAACGGGCTGATTGCCTGCGCCGGCCCACACTGCCGCGAAATCTGACTTTCAGTCTCGGCGGTGCGCCCTGAAGCTGGTTCAGCCAGCTCTACCGGCGCCAGGCACCAGCTGAAGTTCATATGAACCGATGGTTTTCATGTATTCCTACTCATATGAAACTTTATGACAATTAATTAAGTTTTGTTGAGCAATTCAACGTCAATCACTGAATCAACCTTCACCACAAATAGTTGTGGGACTTATGAATCCAGAACGCGCCACTCTTTCCCGCCGACTTTGCATCGCCTGTGCCATGACCAGCCTGTTCGCAGGGGCGGCGCAGGCACAGGATGTCTATCCCAGCAAGCCCATCCGCATCGTGATTGGCTATGCCCCGGGTGGCTCCGTCGACATGGTCGGCCGCGTGGTCGGGGACATGCTGGCCAGGCAGTTGAACGCCACTGTCGTGGTCGAGAACGTGCCGGGCGCCGCAGGCGTGGTGGGAGCGCAGCGCGTGGTATCGGCCAAGCCCGACGGCTACACCTTGCTGGCCGGCTCCAGCAACGAAATGGCGGGCACCAAGTTTGTGAATGCCGCGCAGAAGTACGACCCGGCGGTGGACCTGACCCCGGTGAGCCTGACCGCCCTGGCCCCCAATCTGTGGGTAGCCGGTGCGCATGTTCCTGTCAAAACCGTGGATGACTTCGTCAAACTGGCCAAGGCCAACCCAGGCAAATACAGCTACGGCAGCCCCGGCATCGGCTCGACGCCGCATTTTTCGGGAGAGCTGATCAAGAAGACTGCGGGTGTCTACCTCGTGCACATACCCTACAAGGGCTCTCCGGCCATGACCAGCGATCTGGGCGGCGGCAACCTGGACTTCGCCATCCTCTCGCCCATGGCCGCAGCGCCGCTGGCGCAGTCCGGAAAGATCAGGATTCTGGGCGCCACCACGGCCACCCGCATTGCCACGCTCAAGGAGGTTCCGGCGCTGGCGGAACATCCCGCGCTCAAGGGCTATGCCCTGAGCGGCTGGTTTGCCCTCGCGGCACCCAAGGGCCTGCCCCCGGAAGTGCTGGCCAAGCTGCAAAAAGCGGTACAGACAGGTCTTGCCGACCCGGCCATCCGCCAGAAGCTGGAAGCAGCAGGGACCCCGCCAGCCAAGGGCAATGAAAGCCTTGCCCAGGTGATGCGCACAGACATGGACAAATACGCCGAGCTGGTGAAGTTCGCCAGGATCACGGGCGACAACTAAAGCGGCGACCTGCAGCGCCATATGCTCTCCTGCCCGCAAGGCCTTGCATCAGCGCGCCCGGGTTGTTTTCGACGCCCCTGCGACTAGGGCTGCCCCCATGGCGTGCCCGCGCTCCTTCCCGGTACAAGTGACAGATTTCACAACGAGTCTCTGTCAGAACTTTGGAGGGTAATTTCATGTCCTTGATTCGCCGCGCCAGCTTTTCGACGCTGCTTTGCAGCAGCGCCTTCATGCTGTTCAGCCAGAATGCCCTGGCCCAGGCTGCAGCGGCCCAGCCGGGTGCGGCCCAGCCGGGTGCGGCCCAAACCGGAGGCCTGTCCCGGACCATGGTCGGCAAGGCCGATGTTTCGGTGCCTGGTCGCGAAGCCGTGGTAGCCAAGGTGGAGGTCGCCCCAGGCTCGCGCGCGGGTCGCCACACCCACCCCGGCGACGAGATCAGCTATATCAGCGAGGGTGAGGTCGATCTGCTGATCGACGGCCAGCCGCCGCGCACGCTCAAGGCCGGCGAGACCTTTGTCGTGCCCGCTGGTGTGATTCATGATGCACACAACGCCAGCAATGGCACGGTCAAGCTGATTGGCGTGTATGTCGTGGAAAAGGGCAAGCCTCTGGCCACACCGGCCCCCTGAGCAGCGCACGGCTTCGACCGTCCAAAACAAGGCCGCAGTCCATTGCTGCGGCCTTTGTTCCTTGCTCGGCTCTTCTTCTGTAGGATCAACCCACATGAAGCACACCGTTACCGCCTTGCTGCTGGGTGCAGCCTGCAGCTTGAGCCTTGCCGCATCGCCCACACCCGCCGCGACTCAGGAGATCGAGTACCTGATCGGCCACCTCAAAGCCTCGGGCTGCGAGTTCCAGCGCAATGGCAGCTGGCATGACAGTGCCAAGGCAGCCGAGCATCTGCGCGGCAAATACGACTATCTGCTCAAAAAGGGCTGGGTGGCCACGGCCGAGGACTTCATTGCCCGCGCAGGCACGGAGAGCAGCATCAGCCACAAGCCCTACCAGGTGCGCTGCAGCGGCAAGGAGGCCGAAGCCAGCGCCAGCTGGCTGCAGGCCGAACTCAGGCGCTACCGCAACCGCCAGTAGCGCTCAGCACCCCGCCTCAACCTGCGCGCTTGACGGCCGCATCACACCAGCGCTGCGCCACCTGGGGCGAGGTACTGCAGACCGCATCATGCGTGACCGTGGTCACGGCACGCTCCAGCAGCTGGATATCGGCTTCGTGCTGGCGTGCCACATGCGGGTCTTCGAAGAAGATGGCGCGGTGGCAGCGCTTTTCCAGTACCAGATCGGCAATCTGCGCATCGCCGCCCAGTGGACCGCTGTTGTAGCGGTCCACCCAGGGCTTGTCGGCAGGCCAGCCCTTGCTCCAGGCCATTTCGTTGAGTTTCTGCCCCGTTGTGCCGGTACCCACGCGGCGGCGGTAGCGGCTGAGCAACTCGAAGTTGTGTGCTGCAAAGTCCAGCATGGTGGGCTTCATGGCATCGTGGGCAATCAGCGCCAGCGTCTGGTTTTCGTAGTCGTGATAGCGGTCGGCATTGCGGTCGCGCGTCAGGCCGGCGTGAATGCGCTCCATCTCTATCCAGTCACGCGTGGAGGCGACCGTGGAAAGAAAAGGCTTGCCGTGAATCACGCACTGGCGCTTCAAGGCCAGGGCTTCGGGGAAGATGGACGACGGGTCCACCGGGTCCATCAGGTAGATGGCGCCATCGAGAGTGCGCTCGTCACCCTCCATGCCCACTACCTCGGCCACCAGCCTCATGAGCCCGCCCTCGCGGCCATAGGGGTAGCGCACCAGGCCTTTGTAGCCCTGGAGCATGCTGGCCGCCGTGATGGCGTCATAGGTGCGGCCCACGGTATGAAAGCCCAGCTTGAGTTCGCGAATTCCGGCCTCGCAAGCGCGCAGCAGGGCAAACAGCGCAGCGTCCTCGGTTTGGTGGTGGAGTTTGTTGGCGGCAAGACCCAGGCAGATCGACATAGTGAACTAATCCTTCAAACAGGCTTCAAACGCTCGCAAACTCTGCGCAACCAGCTATGCATTTGCGGCTTGAAACACCCGCAAGAATATCGCCAATTCATGCACTCCAGATGACTGGGGCCAGGTCAGACAGCCATACTTGCACAGCACTTGACAGCCGCTCTCTTCCGACGCTCTTCTTCTCATGCCCAAGACCTCACGCTTCTGGAGCCCCCGCCGCATCGCGGCAGCACTCGGCCTGGCCTTGCTGCTGGCGCTTGCGATCTGGGGCATGCGCGAGCTCGATGCCAGGCAGCGGGTCTGGATTTTTCAGCCCAGCGACCGCAGCTGGCCTGGAGCCAACACTGCCGGCATGCAGGAACAATGGATAGCGTTTCGCAGCCGCGATGGCAGCGCCGCCAGGCTGCACGCCCTCTGGATGCCATCCAGCGATGCACGAGCCCCGCTGCTGCTGTTTCTGCATGGAGCGCGCTGGAATGTGACGGGCTCCTCGCCACGCATACGGCGCCTGCAGGCCATGGGCTTTTCGGTGCTGGCCGTGGACTACCGCGGCTTTGGCAAGAGCAGCCCGGCCCTGCCCTCGCAGGCCTCGGCCGCCGAGGATGCGCGCGCCGCCTGGGACTGGCTGGGCCGACAGGCCGCAGGCAGGCCGCGCTATATCTTCGGCCACTCGCTGGGCGGCGCCGTCGCCATCGACCTGGCCAGCTCCGTCAAGGACGAAAGCGGGGTGCTGGTCGAGTCCACCTTCACCAGCATTCCCGATGTGTTCGACTCCATGCGCTGGGGCTGGTTGCCCGTGAACTGGTTGATCACGCAGCGTTTCAACTCGGTCGGCAGAGTGGCGGACATCGGCTCGCCGCTGCTGGTCGTGCACGGCACGGCCGATCCGCTGATTCCGGCCCGGCTGGGCCAGCAGCTGTTCGATGCGGCGCGCGAGCCCAAGCGCCTGATCCTGGTCGAGGGTGCCAGCCACCACAACACCCAGTCCAGAGCGCTGGCGCAATACCGTCAGGCACTGCGTGAGCTGTTCGGCCTGAATCCGCGCTGAGCGGCATCGCCACATACTGTCTCGTCAGCATACGGATCAATGGACAGGTTCTGATAGTCTGTCTGGATATGTCTGCGCCGCCTGCCCTGAATTCAAAGCAAAATCCCGCTCAAGCCCTTGGTGAGCAAGCGCAGAGCGCTCCTGAATCTGCAGTCTTCGTGATTCTCACTCTGGGGCTGCTGCTCGGTCTTCAGCCGCTGGCAACCGACCTCTATCTGCCCGCCCTGCCTCAGCTGCAGCAAGGCTTTGGCGCCCATGTCTCGCAGGCCCAGCTGACGCTGACCGGCTTTTTGCTGGCCTTTGGCTGCTCGCAGATTCTCTGGGGCCCGCTGTCTGACCGGCTGGGCCGCCGCCCGGTCTTGCTGCTGGGCATCAGCGGCTATGTGATCGCCGCTCTGGGCTGCGCCAGCGCACAGAGCATGGAAGCCTTGATTGCCTGGCGCAGCCTGCAAGGCGCAGCCCTGGGCGCCGGCGTGATGTGCGCGCGAGCGGTGGTCCGCGATCTCTATGCCCCGCATATGGGCGCGCAAGTCATGTCCAAGGCGCTGACGGGCCTGGGCGTGCTGGCCTTTCTGGCCCCCATCAGCGGCAGCTTGCTCGTAGGCTGGCTGGGCTGGCGCTCCACCATGCTGGCCCAGGCCTTCATGGGCTGCCTGGCCTGGCTGCTGGTGGTGCTGCGCTTCAGGGAGTCGATTCCCCAGCGCAACCCGCAGGCGCTGCAACTTGGCAATCTGCTGCACACCTGGTCGCGCATTGTGCGCAACCCCATGTTCCAGGCCTACAACCTGCTGACCTGCTTCAGCTATGCAGGCCTGTTCACCAACCTGGCTGCCTCTTCGTTCACCTACATCAACGTGCTGCATATGGACCGTACGCAATACGGACTGATGCTGGGCGGCAACGCGCTGTGCTATATCGCCGGCACCTTTGCCTGCCGCCGTCTGCTGCGCAGCATGAGCGTGCAGCGCGCCGTGGCCGTGGCGGGGGTGTTGTCGCTGACGGCCGGCTCCATCATGGGCCTGGCGGCCCTGGTCGATCTGCGCAGCATCTGGGCCTATGCCCTGCCCTTCTGTCTCTACCAGATCGCCCACGGCATTCACATGCCCTGCGGACAAAGCAATGCCATCGCGCCCTTCCCCCAGGCAGCGGGTACGGCCTCGGCCATCAACGGCCTGGTGATGATGCTCATGGCGTTTGCCATGGGGCATTGGCTGGGACTGAATCTGGATGCAGACTCGACCATGCCGCTGGCCTTCGGCATCTGGTTCTGGTCGGCCTGCACGGCCATCACGGCATGGACGCTGGTACAGCGTTTTGGCATCAGCAAATCATGATTTGAAATAAGATGATTAGGTTATTTAAAAACCAGTTTTTATTATTTTTCTTTTTATAGAGATTTTTTGAGAATGCCTGGACTGGCCAACGCGCCGCACTTTTTGTGATCTCCAGCCATGCATTCCCGCCGCTTCTTCCTGCAGCAATCGCTGCTCGCCGCCAGCTCCGCTGGCTTCTCCTTGAACTCTCTGGCCAAGGCAGCCGAGATCTCCGCCGTCCCTCAGGCCAGCCGCATCCTGGTGGGCTTTGGCGCAGGCGGCGGCATCGATCTGCTGGCACGCGTGCTGGCCGAAAGCATCGCCGCACAACTGGGCAAGAGCCACTATGTGGTGGTGGACAACAAGCCCGGCGCCAACGGACAGATTGCCGCACAGACGCTGCTCAACGCCCCCAGCGACGGCAGCACCTATCTGATCGCGCCGCTGATCACCCCGGTGCTCTCGCAGATCGTCTACAAAAAGCCCGGCTACGATCCTGCGCGCGACTTCTCTCCGGTGGGCCTGCTCGCGCATTTCCAGTTCGGGCTGGCCGTCCCCGCCAGGCATCCGGCGCGCAATATTCAGGAATACGTGGCCTGGCTCAAGGCCAACCCCGACAAAGCCAACTTCGGCAGCCCTGCCGTAGGCAGCCTGCCGCATTTCTTCGGACTGCTGCTGGGCGAAGCGGCCGGCGTCAACATCGTGCATGTGCCCTACAAGGGTGGCCCGGCCATGATGACCGATCTGATCAGTGGCCAGCTGGCCTCCGCCATACAGACCACCAGCGAGCTCGCTCCGCTGCACAAGGAAGGCAAGGTGCGCATTCTGGGCACCTTCGGCAGCCAGCGCGGTCGCGAACTGCCCGATGTGCCGACCTTTGCCGAAGCCGGCTACCCCAAGGCCACAGGCAGCGGCTGGTACAGCCTGTGGGCACGCAAAGGCACTTCGCCCGAAGCCATTGCCACCGTCAATCGCGCCGTCAACCACGCGTTGCTGGACCCCAAGCTGCAGCCCAAATGGGCGGAGCTGTCCCTGCAGCCCGACCCGCGCACGCCGCAGGCGCTGGAGCAGTTGCGCGTGGCCGAAATCGCCAAGTGGCGTCCCGTGATCGCCAACTCCGGCTTTGCCATCGAATAAGCAGAACGACCTACTCATGACTGCACCGAATATCGTTTTCATCCTCGCCGACGATCTGGGCTGGGCCGACCTGGGCGTCTATGGCGCCACCGATTTCAAGACCCCGCATCTGGACCGGCTTGCTGCCCAGGGCGTGCGCTTCAATCAGGCCTATGCCAACTCGGCCGTCTGCTCGGCCACACGCATTGCGCTGATCACCGGACGCTATCAGTACCGGCTGCAGGCCGGACTCGAAGAGCCGCTGGCACGCCATGGCGCGCAACTCGGCCTGCCGGCCGATCACCCCACGCTGCCATCGCTGCTCAAACAGGCCGGCTACGACACGGCATTGATCGGCAAATGGCATCTGGGCAAGCCGCCCGCCTATGGCCCGCAGCGCAGCGGCTACGACTATTTCTTCGGCAACCACAGCGGTGCCATCGACTACTTCACGCACAAGCCCGGCGTGGGCGAACAATTCAGCCCCGACCTCTGGCAAGGCAACGAGCCCGTGCAGCGCACGGGCTACTACACCTACATCCTGGGGGATGAGGCCACGCGCTATGTGCATGAGCGCAGGGGCCAGGACAAGCCTTTTTTCCTGTCGCTGCACTTCACTGCGCCGCACTGGCCCTGGGAAGGGCCCGACGACGAGCATGTCGCGCACAGCATCAAGGATCTGTTTCACTACGACGGCGGCAGCCTGAAGAAATACGGCGAAATCGTCGAGGCTCTGGACAAGGCCGTGGGCCAGGTGCTGCAGGCGCTCGATGACAGCGGCCTGGGCGACAACACCATCGTCATCTTCACCAGCGACAACGGTGGCGAACGCTTTTCCAAGACCTGGCCCTTCACGGGCCAGAAGACCGAGCTGCTGGAAGGCGGCATCCGCGTACCTACGCTGCTGCGCTGGAGCGCCCGCATCCAGCCCCAGGTCCAGGAGCAGGTCACGGCCAGCTTTGACTGGCTGCCCACGCTGCTGGCCGCAGCAGGCGCCAGACCTCACCCCGACTTCCCCAGCGACGGCCAGAACATCCTGCCCATTCTGGAGGGCACTGCAGCCAATACCGAGCGCAGCCTGTTCTGGCGCTACAAATCCCAGGCCCAGCGTGCCGTGCGCCGGGGTCCCTGGAAATACCTCAAGATCAACGACAACGAGTTTTTGTTCAATGTGGAGGAGGACGCCCGCGAGCGCGCCAATCTCAAGGAGCATCAGCCAGAAATCTTTGCCGGACTGCGCAGGCAATGGGAGGAGTGGAACGAGCAGTTGCTGCCGATCACGGCTGAAAGCTACAGCCACGGCCTCTCGCCCGATATTCAGGCCGACCGCTATGTGCCGGCACGACTGAGCCAGGGCTAGGCGAGGCAGGTCACTAAGTCCCGCCGCTGCCGCAAGGCGGCAGGCTGCGTTATCCTTGACGACCAGCAAGAACCAATGACCGACGGTCATTGGTTCTTGTGCTTTGACCTGTACGGATTTCGCCCCATGACTGCTGCCCACGCCCTGCCCTGTATCGCCATTGCCGGCCCCACTGCTTCGGGCAAGACTGCGGCAGCGCTGGCATTGGCCGAGCGGCTGGCGCAACGCGGTCAGAAGGCCGAGATCATCAGCGTGGATTCGGCCCTGGTCTACAAAGGCATGGACATAGGCACGGCCAAGCCCACGGCGGCAGAGCTGGCCGCCGTCCCGCATCACCTCATCGACATCATCGATCCGCTGCAGGCCTATAGCGCGGCCGAATTCGTGCGCGACACGCAGACGCTGGTTGCGGAAATCCGCTCCCGCCAGGCCCTGCCTCTGCTGGTGGGCGGCACCATGCTGTATTTCAAGGCGCTGATGGACGGGCTGGACGATATGCCCGCTGCCAACCCCGAAGTACGTGCCATGCTGGACGCGCAGGCCGCCGAGCTCGGCTGGCCCGTCATGCATGCCAGACTGGCCGAGGTGGACCCCGTCACGGCAGCACGCCTGGCCCCCGGCGACAGCCAGCGCATTCAGCGCGCGCTGGAGGTCTGGCATGTGTCGGGGAAGCCGCTTTCGAGCTTTCACACGACCAAGAGCAAGGCAGGTCCCGCAGAGCAGATGGGCGTTACCGCGCTTTTCTCGCTGGAGCCTGCAGAGCGAGCCTGGCTGCACCAGCGCATTGCGCTGCGCTTTGACCTGATGCTGGAGCAAGGCTTCCTCGACGAAGTGCGCCACCTGCGCGCGCGCGGCGATCTGCATCTGAACCTGCCCTCCATGCGCTGCGTGGGCTATCGCCAGGCCTGGGAAGTGCTGGACGCTCTGGAGGCCGATCCCGGCAAGCCACTGGACATGGCTGGCCTGCGCGAGCGCGGCATCGCCTCCACGCGCCAGCTGGCCAAGCGCCAGATCACCTGGCTGCGCTCCATGCCCCAGCGCCATGCCATTGCCTGCGATGCACCGGGCGCCCAGCAGCAACTGCTGGATGCAGCCATGGCCGCCATTGACGCAGCGCAGCAAGGCACCAGCTAAGAACTACACCCGTAGCCGCCCATCGTTAAGATCGCTGCATGGCTGCCACCGACTCATCCCACGCACATCCGCTGCTGCAGGTCAGCGACCTTGCCAAACGCTATGGCGAGGCGGATGCGCAGTCCACGGTCTTCGAGCAGGTGAGCTGCGAGATCGCTGCCGGCGAGTTTGTCGCCATCGTCGGCAACTCCGGCGTGGGCAAGTCCACCTTTCTCAACTGCCTGGCCGGGCTGGACAGCTGGCAGCAAGGCCGGGTTCTGCACAGCGGAACTGATCTGTCCACGCTCGATGAAGCCCGCCGCGCCATCTGGCGGCGCGCGCATCTGGGCTTTGTGTTCCAGGCCTTTCATGTCCTGCCCCATCTCGATGTGGCGCAGAACATTGCCCTGCCGCTGATGCTGCTGGGCCGCATGGACGGCCAGGGTCAGCAGCGCGTGCAGCAGGTGCTGCAAGCCGTGGGACTCGCTGGTCTGGGCCAGCGCCTGCCCCAGCAGCTCAGCGGCGGCCAGCTGCAGCGCGTGGCCATAGCGCGTGCACTGGTGCATTCACCGCCTCTGCTGCTGGCCGATGAGCCCACGGGCAATCTCGACCCGTCCACTGCCCAGCAGATCATGGATTTGCTGCTGCAGCAAACCCGCGACAACGGCACGGCCCTGGTGCTGGTCACCCATTCCGCAGAAGCGGCCAGACGAGCCGACCGCGTGCTGCGGCTGACGGCAGGCGGCATGCAGGCCGAACTCTCGGTGTCGCAGCAAACATCGTTAGGCCTGTGACTTCACGCCCCCCGCTGCTTCTGCTGCTGACCAGCTTCTCCTGGCAGGAGCTGCGCCAGCACCCCTGGCGCACGGCTACGGCGCTGATTGCCATCATGCTGGGCGTGGCGCTGGGCTTTGCCGTCCATGTGATCAACCAGTCGGCGCTGGACGAATTCTCCAGGGCGGTGCGCAGCGTCAACGGCCAGCCCGATCTTCAGCTGCACGCCATGCAGGGTGGCCTGCCGCTGGCACTCTATCCGCAGGTGGCGCAGGTCCGGGGCGTCGCCAGCGCCGTGCCCTGGGTCGAAACCACTGTGTTGCTGCCCGGCGGCGCGGCAGATTTGCAGACGCGCGGCACGCAAGGGGCAGCGCAGGGCGTGAGCTTGCGCGTGCTCGGCAGCGATGCCCTCAAACTGGCACCTGTCGCCCCGGCCCTGATGCCGCGCCTGTTTGAAGGTGGTGACAGGCTGGATCTGTTTGCACCCGATGCCGTGTTTCTCAATGCTGCAGCCTTGCAGGCCCTGAGACTGAGTCCTGAACAAGCTGTCAACGCACCCATGCAATGGTTGCTCAATGGCCAGGCCCAGCAGTTGCGCATTGCAGGCACGGTCGCCGCCAGCGGCGCACCGGTCGCAGTCATGGACATTGCCGCACTGCAGCAGAAGCTCGGCCTGTTTGACCGCATCGACCGGCTGGACCTATTGCTGACCGACAGCGCCAGCCGCAGCCAGGTGGCCACCGCCCTGCACGCACTGGCGGCCTGGCAAGATCAGATACTGATCCAGCAGCCCAGCGACGATCAGCAGCGCGTGGGCGAGATGTCGCGCGCCTATCGCGTCAACCTCACTGTGCTGGCCCTGGTGGCCTTGTTCACGGGAGCGTTTCTGGTGTTCTCGGTGCTGGCGCTCAGCGTGGCACAGCGCGCGCCGCAGTTTGCGCTGCTGGCCGTGCTGGGGGCCACTCCACGCCAGCGCATGGCACTGGTGCTGCTGGAAGCGCTGGCGCTGGGGGCTCTGGGCAGCCTGGCCGGTATCGCGCTGGGTACGGCACTGGCCTGGCTGGCGCTGCAGGTGCTGGGCGGCGATCTGGGCGGCGGATTCTTTGCCGGCGTGCAGCCTGCCCTTCACTGGAGCCCTGTGGCGGCGCTGGTATTTGGCCTGCTTGGCCTTGCCGCCACGCTGGCCGGTGCCTGGTGGCCCGCACGCGCCGCCATGGATCTGCCACCTGCGGCCACACTCAAGGGACTGGGCAGCACGCATGAGAGAGCGCCGCGCCTGTGGCCCGCTGTGACACTGCTTGCAGCCAGCCTGATGCTGGCCTTAATGCCACCGGTGGCAGGTGTCCCGCTGGCCGCCTATATGGCCGTGGGCCTGCTGTTGCTGGGCGGCATGGCAGCCCTGCCCTGGCTGCTGGGTGTGGTGCTGGGACTGATACCCGACGCCTTCACGCGCCAACCGCTGGCCATGCTGGCGCTGGAGCGCGCGCGGCGCATGCGCCACGCCACTACCGTGGCCGTGGGCGGTGTGGTGGCCAGCCTGAGCCTGGCCGTGGCCCTGACGGTGATGGTCACCAGCTTTCGCGGCAGCATGATGGAGTGGCTGGACGCCGTTTTGCCCGCCCCCATGTATGTACGCGCGGCCGGCGGCTCCAGCCGTGTCGATGCAGCCCTGCTGCCGGCCGATGCGGCGCAGCGCCTGGAGCAGCTACCCGGCATAGAACGAGCACAGGCCATGCGCAGCAGCCAGCTGGTACTCAGCCCCGAACGTCCGGCCCTGAGTCTGCTGATTCGCCCGCTTCAAGGTGAGCAGGCCATGCAGCTTCCCTGGGTGGAGGGGCCGCTGCGCCAGCCCCGCGCGGGCATTGCCGTGCACATCAGCGAAGCCGTGGCCCAGCTCTATGGCTTGAAGCCCGGCGACAGCTGGCCACTGCTTTCCAAGGCTTTCGGCCTTCAAACCCATGACCACCATGCGTCAGAAGCTTCTTTTTACATAGCATCCGTATGGCGCGACTATGTGCGTCAGTTCGGTGCCGTGGCACTGGACTGGAAGGACTATCTGGCGCTGGTAGGAAAGGCAGGCAATGCAGCGCAGATCAGCGAGATCGCCGTCTGGCCGGAGTCCCAAAGCATGCTGTCTGGCGCCGATCTGCAAGCAGCAATAGAGCAGGCACTCGGCACGCCGGGGCAGTCGCCCCCTGCGCTGGAGTTTGTCAGCAGCCAGGCGCTGCGCGAGCGCTCCTTGCGCATTTTCGATCGCAGCTTTGCCGTCACCTACTGGCTGCAGGCCGTGGCCATAGGCATAGGCCTGTTCGGCATTGCCGCCAGCTTCAGCGCCCAGGTGCTGGCCAGGCGCAAGGAGTTCGGGCTGCTGGCCCATCTGGGCCTGACACGCCGCAATGTGCTGAGCGTGGTCGCCGCCGAGGGCCTGGCCTGGACCCTGCTGGGCACCATTGCGGGCACGCTGCTGGGCCTGGGCGTGGCGGTGATCCTGGTGCATGTGGTCAATCCGCAGAGCTTTCACTGGACCATGGAGCTGCGCCTGCCCCTGCTGCGCCTGCTGGCGCTGGGCGCTGCCGTGGTGCTGGCAGGCGTCATCACCGCCTGGCTGGCCGGGCGCCGGGCAGCCAGTGCCGACGCGGTGCTGGCCGTCAAGGAGGACTGGTAGCTATACCTGCACCCCTGTCAGCGTTTTTCACATGATTGCGCCATGGCGCGGCGCACAATGAAACCTCAACCCCTGCGAGGAGTTCGTATGCAAATCCAGCCCTATCTCTTTTTCGACGGTCGCTGCGAAGAGGCCCTGGATTTCTACCAGGCCGCTCTGGGGGCCGAGATCACCATGCTGATGCGCTACAAGGATGCTCCTCCGCAACCCGAGTCATCGAGCCAGCAAGGCTGCGGCCCGGGCCAGATGGATCCCGAAAAAATCATGCACGCCAATGTCCAGATTGGCGAGACGCAGATCATGGCATCTGACGGCATGAACAGAGGCAAGCCGGATTTCAAAGGCTTCTCTCTGTCCATCACCGCGCCCAGCGATAATGAGGCCGACCGCATCTTTGCCGCCATCGGCCAGGGCGGCAAGGTACAGATGGCGCTGGATACCACGTTTTTTGCGCGTCGTTTTGGCGTGGTGACCGACCGCTTCGGAGTCAGCTGGATGGTGATCGTTCCCCTGATCGACATTGGCTGAGGCAGCGCAAAGCAGCACCGGAGGTCATGGCATTGCCCTGATCGGCTGGGCGACAATGGGCCATGCCTTATCAGCCCACGACCTCCCAGCCTCAGCAACCGGCACTGCCGGCCCTGTCACGCAGGCAGTCCCTGCAGACGCTGGCAGCTGCCGGTCTGGGCTGGGCTACCCTGGGCCTGCCTCTGCCAGGCATGGCTTTGCCGCTCAAGACCCTGCAGTTCCCGCGCGACTTCGGCAGCCACCCTGATCTGCAGACGGAGTGGTGGTACATCACAGGGCAGTTGCAGGCCGGCGGCAAGCCCTGGGGCTTTCAGCTGACTTTCTTTCGCTCGCGCATCGAAGCCGCGCAAGGCCTGCAATCGGCGCTCGCGGCCAAGCAGCTGATCTTTGCCCATGCGGCCCTGTGCGATGTCGAGGGCCAAAAGCTGCGCCACGACCAGCGCATGGCGCGTGCGGGACTGGGCTTGGCCGGAGCCGGCGAAAACGATACCGATGTGCATATCAACGACTGGTATCTCCAGCGTCAACCCGTAAAAGGACGAAGCGCCAGCGAAGCCTGCCGCTACAGAGCTTTGCTGAGCAGCCAGGACTTCATACTGGATCTTGAATTTGACAGCACGCAGCCACTGCTGCTGCAGGGCTTGAATGGTCTTTCACGCAAAGGCCCGCGTGAGGAACAGGCCAGCTACTACTACAGCCAGCCCCAGCTCAAGGTCGGCGGCTCCATCACCGTAGGCGGGCAGCAACTGCCTGTGCAAGCCAGCGCACACAACCGCGCCTGGCTGGATCATGAATGCAGCGCGGCCATCATGGATCCGGAGGCTCAGGGTTGGGACTGGATAGGCATGAACCTCGATGACGGCAGCGCCCTCACGGCCTTTCATCTGCGCCGACGCAATGGCTCGGCGCTCTGGGCCGGTGGTTCATTCCGCGCGCCAAACCAGAACGCGCAAATCTTTGCCGCCGATCAGGTACGGTTCGAACCGCTGCGCCGCTGGAGCAGCCCGCACAGCAAAGCAAGTTACCCTGTGGCCTGGAGCGTGCAGACACCGGCGGGCCGTTTCGAGGTTCATGCGCTGGTGGACGACCAGGAACTGGACAGCCGCGCCAGCACCGGCGCCATTTACTGGGAGGGTCTGTGCGAGCTGCGCAGCATAGGCGCCGACGGCAAAAGCGTCCGCGTGGGCAACGGCTACCTGGAAATGACCGGCTATGCGAATGCGCTAAGGCTTTAGGGCCTGGGGCTCGCACACCAGAGCGCCGAGCTGATCGAGCAGCAGCTGCAGATGGCGCTGGCGCAAGTTGTCGCCCAAGAGATCGACCTGCAGCAGGCTCTGCCAGGTCGCAGCATGATCCACGCGGAAGCCGGACAGGGCCGAAATCAGATAATGGACATCGACAGCGGTCAGTTGCGCCCTGAACAGCCCCTGCGCCACGCCGCGCTGCAGGATGCGCTCGATAGGCTCCAGCGCCGCCTTGCGCAACAGCTCGATCTTGGAGATCTGGCCCAGCATCTCGCCGCCCTGGAAATTCTCCTGCAGCACCAGACGCGTGAACTCCTGGTTCTGCTCGTGATACTCGAAGCTCCTTTGAGCCAGCGCATGCAGCGCCTGCAAGGGCTCCAGCGCATCGAGATTGAGCTGCTCCTCCGATTCTCGAATATCCGAATAGCTCTGCTCTATGACTGCGAGGTACACGTCTTTCTTGTTGCCGAAGTAGTAGTAGAGCATGCGCTTGGCGCAGCCCGCCTTGGCGGCAATGCGTTCCAGCCGCGCTCCGTCATAGCCGTAATTGGCAAACTCGGTCTTGCCCGCGTCCAGCAGGGCTCGGCGCATATCGGCCGATGCCGCGTCTGCCGAAGGCTGCTGGCTCAGTGAATTTTCAGGACCTTGCTGCTCGCTCACGACCACATCTCCATTGATTCAAGCGCGCCAGCGTAACACGCAGCGCAGGCGTGAAAACAGGCTCCCATGCTCCCAACTGCGTGTGGTCGGGGGCGCCTTTCATCTTGGGGCTGCCCGGCGATGAACCTGAAAAAAGCCATGGCTCTGACGAGCCATGGCTGTTCGGTCCAATGCATCCGTGCTTATTTGCCGCTATCCGGCAGCGCGTAGGCAATCACATAGTCGCCGCGGTCGGGCGACTGACGGGCACCGCCGGCCGAGATGACCACATACTGCTTGCCAGTCCTGGGCGACTTGTAAGTCATGGGGCCGCCCTGGCTGCCCACAGGCAGACGGCCCTTCCAGATTTCCCTGCCGGTGGCGCTATCCCAGGCACGCAGATAGTAATCCTGCGTACCGGCAAAGAACACCAGACCGCCCTGGGTCGCCAGCGTACCGCCCAGTGTGGGCAAGCCAACAGGCATGGGCGCGCGCATCTTGATGCCCATGGGGCCTTGATCCTGCACCGTGCCCACGGGCACCTGCCAGACCACTTGCTGGGTCTTCATGTCGATGGCGGTCAGCGTGCCGAACGGAGGCTTCTGGCAAGGAATGCCCAGAGGCGACATGAAGCGGTCCTTGATCACCGCATAGGGAGTGCCGCCCAGCGGCACCTGACCCATGCCGGTGTTGGGCGCTTCCCCACCGTCGGACAGTTTGTCCTTTTTCTGCTGGGGCATCATCTGCACCCACAGGCCCAGACGCATGTCGTTCACAAAGATCAGATTGTTGCCGGGGTCCGCAGACAGGCCGCCCCAGTTCATGCCGCCCAGCGAACCCGGGAAGCTCAGCGACACATCGGTGCCAGGCGCGGTGAACAGGCCTTCATAGCGCATGGACTTGAACTTGATGCGGCAGATCAGCTGATCCACCGGCGTCGCGCCCCACATATCGGCTTCGGTCAGGGTCTTGGTACCGATCTGCGGCATGCCCACGGACAGGGGTTGGGTCGGGGCGTACTTTTCGCCGGGAATATGACCGGGCTTGACGGCAATGTCTTCCACCTTGGTCAGCGGCTTGCCGCTGTGGCGGTCCAGCACGAAGATCTGACCGGCCTTGGTACCGACCACCAGCGCTGGCGTCGTCTTGCCGTCCTGCAAAGGGAAATCGATCAGTGTGGGAGCCATGGGAAGGTCGAAGTCCCACAAGTCGTTGTGCACGGTCTGGTACACCCATTTCTCCTTGCCCGTGGCAGCATCCAGCGCGAGGATGGAGGCACCGTACTTCAGGTCCGCTGCAGAGCGCGTGGCGCCATACAGGTCCACCGAAGCCGATCCCATGGGCAGGTACACCGTATTGGAACTCGGGTCGTAGGTCGTTCCCGCCCAGACATTGGCCGATGAGCGGGTGTAGGTCTCGCCGGGTTTGAGCACTTCATTGGGCGTAGCCGAGCCGGAGTCGAACGCCCAGCGCTGTGCGCCGGTCATCACATCGAAGCCGCGAATCACGCCACCGGGCATGTCCACCTGCACGTTGTCGGCCACGCGGCCGCCGACCACCACCGTGGTGCCGGCCACCGTGGGGGCCGATGTCTGGGTGTAGAAGGCGGGATTGGAGACATTGCCAATGCCCTGCTTGAGGTCGACCACGCCGTGATCGCCAAACTCGCCGCACAGATCGCCGTTGTCTGCGTTGATGGCAAACAGCCGTGCATCGATGGTGTTCATGAGAATGCGGCGCTTGCAGGCAGCGCCGGCAGGCAGGCTCACCGCCTGCGCAGGAGTCGATCCCGGCACGCTGGGCTGGACCAGTGCGGCATCCGCATCGAAGTAGGCCAGTCCGCGGCAGCGCTCCCACACACCGCCCACATGGGAGTTGGTGTCATGACGCCACAGCTGCTTGCCGGTATCGACGTCCAGCGCAATCACGTTGTTGCTGGGCGTGCAGACAAACACCTTGTCGCCCACCTGCAGCGGTGTGGTCTGGTCTTCAGCCCCGGCGCCTGTGGACTTGGGTACGTCGCCAGTGCGAAAAGTCCAGGCCACCTGCAACTGGTTCACGTTGTCCACGTTGATCTGATCCAGCGCGGCAAAGCGGTCGTTGTTGCTGCTGTTGCCGTAATGGCTCCAGTCCTTTTGCTCGCTGGCCGCATCCACGGGCCTGCGTGCCACGGCAGACTGGGTCTGCACCTCGGGGTGAATCTGGAACATGGACACAAAGGCCGCCATGCCAGCCACCAGCATGACCGCCGCTGCAGCAAATGGCAGCTTGCTGGACGACGCCTTGCCCGGCTCACCAGCACTACGTAGCAAGGGCATGCTGGCCAGCACCACCACGGCAGCAAAGGTCAAGGCCAGCAGACGCGAAATCAGGCTCCAGTAATCCAGACCCACTTCGGCCAGTGCCCACAACACGGTCGCGCCGAAAGTGCTCAGGTAAAGCCATGCACCGCTGGCTCGGCGGCGAACCAGTTGCACACCGGACAGCAGCAGCCCCAGGCCAGCGAGCAAAAAGTACCAGCTGCCGCCCAGGCTGATGAGCTTGCCACCACCTATCAAGAAGAACAGGCCGGCAAGCGCCAGCGCCGCCCCCAGAACCCAGAGCCAGATGCGCGCGGCCAAGGGCTGCGCCTGCTCCCGATGTGTCATATCGAACCTCGAACTGTATGCGCCTGCACGCGCACCGGCATCCGGCTGCACTCAGGCATTTTTTGAAATGAGAAAAAAAGTCCATTGTTGTGAGAAATAAAGTCCATCGCTTGCAAACGTGTACCAGCAGTTTCAGAAATCTCTGAAAATTGCCCTCCCCTGAACTGAGTCATGGCAATAAAAAAGGCCGCAGATGCGGCCTTGGAAGGGAGAGTGAAGCGCCTTATTTGCGACGTTGCAGCCAGGCGATCAGCTCGCCCATGATGCCCTTGCGGAACAGCAGCACACACAGCACAAAGATCAGGCCGGTGACGATGGTGACCGACTCGCCCAGCGTGCCAAACCATTCCACTCCCGTGGTGTGTGCAAGAAAGGTACCGAACTCGCCGATCTTGTTTTCCAGCGCCACGACGACGGCCGAACCCAGCAACGGACCGGAAAGCGTGCCCAGCCCCCCCATCAGCGTCATCAGGATCACATGGCCGGAGGTGGTCCAGTGCACATCGGACAAGGTGGCAAAGCCCAACACCAGCGTCTTGAGCGAGCCCGCCAAACCTGTCAGTGCAGCCGAGATCACAAAGGCCAGCAGCTTGAAGCGGTTGACGTCATAGCCCAGCGAGATGGCTCGTGGCTCGTTTTCCTTGATGGCCTTGAGCACCTGCCCGAACGGCGAGTGAATGGTGCGCACGATGAGCAAAAAGGCCGCCGCCACGATGATCAGCGCCACGTAGTACATGACCAGGTCGCTGCTCAGATCGATCACGCCGAACAGCTTGCCGCGCGGCACGCCCTGCAGGCCGTCTTCGCCGCCTGTGAACTTGGCCTGCAGCGCGACAAAGAACAGCATCTGCGCCAGCGCCAGCGTGATCATGGAGAAATAAATGCCCTGCCGGCGAATGGCCAGCCAGCCAAAGATCAGGCCCAGCAGAGCGCCGACCACCGTCCCCAGCAACATGCCGACTTCGGGCGTAAAGCCCCAGGCCTTGATGGTGTAGCCCGCCACATAGGCCGCGCCGCCCAGAAACGCGGCGTGGCCGAAGGACAGCAGACCCGTATAGCCCAGCAAGAGATTGAAGGCCGAAGCAAACAGTGCAAAGCACATCAGCTTCATGACAAAAACCGGATAGGCACCGAGGAAGGGCGCGACGATCAGGCCCAGCAGCAGCAGGCCATAGCCCACGGGGGCAATGCGTTGAACAAGCGTCTTGGATTTCATGTCGTGCCCCTCTTATTTTTCTTTACCGAACAAGCCAGCGGGGCGAATCAGCAAAACAATGACCATGATGAAAAACACGACGGTGGACGATGCCTCGGGCCAGAAAACCTTGGTCAGCCCTTCGATGACGCCCAGCGCCAGACCGGTGAGGATGGAGCCCATGATGGAGCCCATGCCGCCGATCACCACCACGGCAAACACCACGATGATCAGGTTCTGCCCCATCAGCGGCGTGACCTGGTAGACGGGAGCGGCCAGCACGCCGGCAAAAGCCGCCAGCGCCGCACCGAAGGCATAGGTCAGCGTGATCATCACGGGCACGTTGACGCCGAAAGCCTCGACCAGGCGCGGGTTTTCGGTGCCGGCACGCAGATAGGCACCGATGCGCGTCTTCTCGATCACAAACCAGGTTGCCACGCACACCACGATGGAAGCCACGACCACCCAGGCACGGTAATTGGGCAGGATCATGAAGCCCAGATTGGTCGCGCCTTCAAGCAGCTCGGGCGTGTCATAGCCCAGGCCCGAGACGCCATATACGGAGCGGAACACCCCCTCGATCAGCAGCGACAGCCCCAGCGTCAGCAGCAGGCCGTAGAGATGATCGAGCTTGTAGATCCAGCGCAGCAAGAAGCGCTCGATCAACACCCCCAGAATCCCCACCAGCACCGGCGACAGGATCAGCATCACCCAGTAGTTGATGCCGAAATAGCTCATGGCCATCCAGGTGCACATGGCCCCCAGCATGAACAGGGCGCCATGCGCAAAGTTGATGACATTGAGCAGGCCGAAGATCACGGCCAGGCCCAGACTCAGAATTGCGTAGAACGAACCGTTGACCAGCCCCAGAAGGAGCTGGCTCATCAGGCCGGGCAATGAAACGCCGAAGATTTCCATGAGAGATACGCTGGTGAGGGTGAGGTGTGCATCAAACCGAAAGAGCCATTACTTCCAGAGCGCGCACTTGGTTTCGGCCTTGGTGGTCCAGACCGTATCTGCAGGCAGCTTGGTCAGCACCTTGAGGTAGTCCCAGGGCTTGGTGGATTCGCTGGGCTTCTTGGCTTCGACCAGATACATATCGTGGGCGAAAGTGCCGTCGGGACGGATCACGCCCTTGCCGTAGAAGTCGTTGATGGGCGTGCTCTTGAGGTGGGCCATCACCTTGTCGGCATTGGTGGTCTTCACCGCTTCGACAGCCTTCAGATAGTTCATCACGGCCGAGTAGTCGGCGGCCTGCACATCGGTAGGCATGCGCTTGGTCTTGGCAAAGAACTTGTTGGCGAACTTGCGCGATTCGTCGTTCATGTCCCAGTACCAGCTGGTGGTGTGCAGCAGGCCTTCGGTGTTCTTCAGACCCAGGCTGTGGATGTCGGTCAGGAAGACCAGCAGACCGGCGGTCTTCATGGTCTTGTTGATGCCGAACTCCTTGGCGGCCTTGATGGCATTGATGGTGTCGCCGCCCGCATTGGCCAGACCCAGGATATGGGCCTTGGAGCTTTGCGCCTGCAGCAGGAAGGACGAGAAGTCCGAAGCATTGAGCGGATGCTTGACCGAGCCCAGCACCTTGCCGCCCTTGGCGTTGATGACCTTGGTGGTGTCGGCCTCCAGAGCCTGGCCGAACGCATAGTCGGCTGTCAGGAAGAACCAGTCCTTGCCGCCGCGATCCACCACCGCACCGCCCGTGCCCTTGGCCAGGGCCACGGTGTCGTAGGCGTAGTGCACGGTATAGGGGTTGCACTGCTCGTTGGTCAGCGCGGAAGAGCCCGCGCCGCTGTTGAAGTGAACGCGCTTTTTCTCGTTGGCGATCTGGGACACCGCCAGCGCCGTGCCGGAGTTGGTGCCGCTGAAGACCATGGAGATACCCTGCGTATCAATCCATTCGCGCACCTTGGAGGCAGCGATGTCGGCCTTGTTCTGGTGGTCTGCGCTGACCAGCTCGATGGGCTGGCCCAGGACCTTGCCACCGAAGTCGTCAATCGCCATCTGCATGGCGACCGCACCGTTCTTGCCCTCCACGTCGGCGTACAGGCTGGACATATCGGTGACGAAACCGATCTTCACCTTTTCCTGGGCCTGGGCCAAGGGGCTGGACAGACCGGCCACGGCCAGCATGCATGAGAGAACGCTCAGTTTTGCTTTCATCTTTATCTCCACGGGTTGGGTCTTTGTTATGAACGAATGGGAATTGCCTGCAGACTCAGACACCCAGCAGCTCGTTGAGCACGGACATCTTCTCGTCCAGTTCGCCGGCTCCGAAGCGCAAGGCGACATGGCCGTGCTCGACCACATAGAAGCGGTCTGCCAGCGGCGCGGCAAAGCGGAAGTTCTGCTCCACCATCACCACGGTGTAGCCCTTTTCGCGCAGCGTGGTGATCATGCGAGCCAGGGTCTGGACGATGACGGGGGCCAGGCCTTCGGAAATCTCGTCGAGCAGCAACAGGCGTGCGCCCGTGCGCAGAATGCGCGCCACGGCCAGCATCTGCTGCTCGCCGCCCGACAGGCGCGTGCCCTGGCTGTTCCTGCGCTCATAGAGATTGGGGAACATCTGGTAGATCTCGTCGATGCTCATCCCCGGCTCGCCGGTCTTGAGCGGCGGCGGCAGCATCAGATTCTCTTCACAGGACAGGCTGGAGAAAATGCCGCGCTCCTCGGGGCAGTAGCCCACGCCCAGGTGGGCGATCTTGTGCGTGGGCATGTGAACGGTTTCCACGCCGTTGATCCTGATCGAGCCCTTGCGCGAGCCGGTCAGCCCCATGATGGCGCGCAGCGTGGAAGTGCGCCCCGCGCCATTGCGGCCCAGCAGGGTCACCACCTCGCCGGGATTGACCACCAGGTCCATGCCGTGCAGCACATGGGACTCGCCATACCAGGCATTGAGTCCCGAAATTTCCAGCGCCGGAGTACTTGTCTTATTCATTGTTCATCTGATCTCAAAACTGGCACGAACCCAAGTCAGAAACACCAAGCAAGGGCCGCCCCGCAGCGATGGTGTTGTCCCCCTCAGGGGGACGCCGCGTGAGCGGCACAGGGGGAGCCACTAATGCGCCCCCTGAAGCTGCCCATCCGTGGTCCCCATATAGGCTTCCATCACCTGCGGATTGCGGGAAACCTCTTCGTAGCGCCCTTCAGCCAGAACGGCGCCGCGCTGCAGCACGGTAATGCGATCAGCGATGGTGGCGATCACCTTCATGTTGTGCTCCACCATCAGGATGGTGCGGCCGGCCGAGACCTTCTTGATGAGCTGCGTCACGCGGTCCACATCTTCGTGGCCCATGCCCTGCGTGGGTTCGTCCAGCAGCATCAGCTCGGGCTCCATGGCCAGCGTGGTCGCAATCTCCAGGGCACGCTTGCGACCATAGGGCAGGTTCACGGTGACTTCATCGGCCAGATCCTGCAGGCCGACTTCGGTCAGCAACTCCATGGCGCGGTCATTGAGCTGATTGAGCGTTTTCTCGCTGGTCCAGAACTGATAGGCCGTGCCCAGCTTGCGCTGCAGGCCGATACGCACGTTCTCCAGCAGGGTGCAGTGCGGAAACACGGCGGAAATCTGAAACGAGCGAATTACGCCGCGCCGCGCAATCTGCGCCGGCGCCTCGCGGGTAATGTCCAGCCCATTGAACTGGATGCTCCCGGAAGTGGGCTCCAGAAACTTGGTCAGCAGATTGAAGCAAGTGGTCTTGCCAGCGCCATTGGGTCCGATCAGCGCGTGAATGGAGCCACGCTGCACGGCCAGATCCACCTTGCTGACGGCGGTAAAGCCTTTGAACTCTTTGGTGAGTTGCCTGGTTTCGAGAATAAGGTCGCTCATGCGCTGGCCGTCAGTCCTGAATGCTGCAAAACAAAGAGGGGAGCAACTTGCTGTGCTTCCTCTGCCTGAGCGGCATCTTGGTCTTTCATGCTGCAGTGCCGCAGCGGGAAACTCCTAGGAATGAAGAGCCATCGGACTCATGCTTTCCCTAATCCTCCATAAAACAAATGGCAAAAATAGAAGTAACTACAAACTTCAAACTCATCGCAACTGCAAGTCACGCCAGAGACAGCGGCATCCCCCCGGAATGTCAGCATCCACTTCGGAATGAGTAAAAAGCTTATGCCTTATATGTATTGCGCTATCAATATTAATAAAACTGGGCGAAATGCACCCCATGGCCCAGCGCTCCCCAGATTGGCCCTGATGCCGTAAACCCTGAGTCGTTCAATTCCCACTGGGGTAACTAGGTTACTAGCCCAATGCCCACAAATATGCTTGCTATTTGTCGCCCTTAAAAACCCAGGGCGACAAAGATTGGCCATACCGCTATTGATTCAGAAGCTATCTGCGCTTTACCCATATTAGGGTCTGTTGAGATTTGATTTTTACCTTCCGGGGTGGCGTCACAATCGCGCTGTGATGCGATACGTTTTGACAGATGAACAATGGGCTCGTATGAGCCCATTGTGTTTAGGGAAGATTGGGGATCGAGGACGCAGTGGCTCCAACAATCGACTGTTCTTGGAAGCAGTGCTTTGGGTTGCGCGTACAGGTAGCCCTTGGCGAGATCTGCCGCCTGAATTTGGCAAGTGGAACACCGTCTTCAAACGGTTTCGCGACTGGGTCAAAGCTGATGTCTTTCAAAAGCTGTTTGACGCGGTCAGCGATCAACCGGACATGGAATACGTGATGGTGGATGCAACGATTGTGCGAGTGCACAGGCATGGACAGGGTGCAAAAGGGGGTCTGCGAGCCAGGCCATAGGTCGCAGTCGAGGTGGTTTGACCACCAAGATATTGGCGCTGACGGATGCCCTTGGAAACTTGATCCGATTTGTGTTGCTGCCAGGCCAACGGCATGATCTTCAAGGTGTAGAACAGCTGCTCGAAGGCATAGACCTGCGGACATTGCTGGCCGACAAAGCGTTTGACGCAGACTGGCTGAAGCAACACTTGCTGGCACAGGGTTGCCAAGTGGTGATTGCACAAAAGGCCAATCGTCGAGCGCCCTTGCAGATTGATATAGAGGTCTACAAGTGGCGGCACTTGATCGAGAACTTCTTTTGCAAGCTCAAGGAGTTCAAGCGCATTGCAATGCGCAGCGACAAGACAGACAGCAGCTTCGCTGCTGTCATCACGCTGGCATCGGCTGTGATCAATTCACGTTAAATCTCAACACGTCCTAGTTTCATATTTTTTTATTTTTGAAGCACATAGCTAGGGTGCGATAGCAGCTATCAAAATATTTGGCCATCGACGTAGAAGTCCGTGTCCAAGAAACCGGCTGCGCTGCTCTTGAGTTCTTGCATGAAAACGCATGGAATAAAACCCCGTGCAGAACTGTTTACTGCAGGTCAACCACAAGGAGAGACCTTATGTTTCGCATCGCTTCTCTGACGCTAGTTTCCGCTGCCCTGCTGGCAGCCTGCTCGAGCGGCCCGGCCGCCCCGGCCAAGTCTCCAGCCACCACCCTCAATGGTGTACTGGTAGGACCGACCCAGATGACGCTCTACGTCTTTGACAAGGATGCCGCAGGCTCCGGCAAAAGCGTCTGCAACGGCGGCTGCGCCACCAACTGGCCGCCTTTGATGGCCCCCGCGAATGCGGCGCCTATCGGCGACTGGGGCGTGGTGATGCGCGACGACGGCAGCAAGCAATGGGCTTACAAAGGCCGCCCCCTCTATCACTGGGCCAAGGATGCCAAGCCCGGCGACAAGACGGGTGACGGCTTCCTCAACAATAGCTGGCATGTCGCCAAGCCTTGAGTGAAGGTCGACGCCGCCCTGGTCCATATTCCCCGCCTACGCCGCTATGCGCGTGCGCTGGCGGGCGATGCCGCGCTGGCAGACGATCTGGTGCAGGACACCCTGGAGCGCGCCTGCCAGAAATGGGCCCTGTGGCAGCCCCCGGCTGCGGCCTCGGCCGAGCAGGTGCAAAAGGCCTTGCTCAGCTGGCTGCTGACCTTGATGCACAACCTCTATGCCAATCAGTGGCAGCAGTCCTCGCGGCATCGCATGGTGGCGCTTGACCAGGCCCAGGACACGCCCCACGACCCCATGCCCAGACTGACGCTGCAGTTGGATCTGGAGCGGGCCCTGTCCCATCTCACGCCGCAGGCCCGCGAGGTATTGCTGCTGATCGGCATGGAGCAGTTCAGCTATGGCGAAGCCGCGCAGATGCTGGGCGTTCCCGTGGGAACGGTGATGTCGCGCCTCTCGCGCGCCCGCGAGCAACTCAGGCGCCTCATGGAAGGAGAAAGACCCGCGACGACCTTGTTGAGGGCTGTCAAATGAAGGAAAGTGCAATGACACCCCAGCGCCCCGACGAAGCCACGCTGCATGCCTGGGTGGATGGAGAGTTGCAGCCCGATGCTGCTGCGGCCGTAGCGCAATGGCTGGCCGAACACCCCGAAGAAGCAGCGCGCATGGCCGCCATTCAGGCCCAGAATGCGGGGCTTCAGGCTCTGCACGTGCAATTGCTCGAAGAGCCGGTTCCACCCCGGCTCATGCTATCCCTGCAAAAGCCGGCGCTGCAATGGCGCTGGCAACATGCGCTGGCCGCAGGCATCATGCTCAGCGTGGGCCTGGGTCTGGGCTATGGTGCGGGCCGGCAAAAATCCGGATTGCTGCCAGCCGACACGGCCGTGCAGTTGCCAGGCTTTGTCCGCGAGGCGGCGGCGGCCCATGCCGTCTATGTGCCCGAGCAGCGCCACCCCGTCGAGGTAGCGGCGCAGCAGCAGGCGCATCTGGTGCAGTGGCTGTCCAAGCGGCTGGGCGTTGCGCTCAAGCCCCCGGTGCTGGAAGCCCAGGGCTTTCATCTCATGGGCGGGCGGCTGCTGCCCGGAGAGACCGGTCAGGCCCGCGCCCAGTTCATGTACGAGGATCAGACCGGCCAACGCGTCACTCTGTATGTCTCGGTGCTCAAACCCGGGACTGCTGCCACCTCCGCCCCCGCCTCGTTTCAATGGAGCAGCGACGGTGCAAGCCATGGTTTCTACTGGATCGACGGCCGGCAAGGCTATGCCTTGAGTGCCTCCCTGCCACGCGAGCGCCTGCAGACTCTGGCCAACGCGGTCTATCAGCAGCTGAACTGAAGCCGCAGATCGCTCACACCCTGAAGAGGAGTGACCCGAGGCAGGATTTGTTATTGCAGGCTGCCGCTGCCGCCTTCGCCACTGGCCGACTCGGGCAAGGCCAGGGGCAGGACGCCAATGCCCTCTTCCAGCAACTCCATGGCCTCCCGGGCACTGGTCTGACCCCGAATGGCGCGTTCCTCGGTTTCACCATAGTGAATGCGACGCGCCTCTTCGGCAAATTTTTTGCCGACGTCCTCGGTATTCTGCGCGACCTGGCGCGACCACTGCATCCAGGCGGCATGAACGGATTGAAGATGTGCCCGCGCCTCGGCACTGATCTCGGGTACGGCGACGGGAAACTCCGGCGCTGCGACAGGCGTTGGTTTCGCAGCCTGGGCAGCTTTGGGCGGCTGTGCGCCCAGATTGAGACGGGGAGCACTCAAGCGCTTGGTCACATCACTGTCGCCGCAAACAGGACACTCCACCAGCTTGCGCTGCAGCTGATTCTGAAAATCATCTTCCGAAGCAAACCAGCCTTCAAAGACATGGCCTGCAGGGCAGTGAAGATCAAGCACTTTCATGGCGCCACTCAACCCTTGCGGTGAACCAGATAGCGATAAACGAAGCCGGGAAATGCCAGCGTCAAAAACAGCGTAGCAGTAATGGCATAAAACTCCCAGCCTTGGGGAGATATCTGACCGGCGCGACGCTCCAGCAACAGACCAAGACCGCCCACCAGCAAGTACAGGGCAATCATTTCCAGCAGACGCACCCACAGCGGCTTGCGACCGGCCATGACGGGGCCGACGATGCCCAGACGCTGGTTGATAAAAGGCAAATTGGCTGCCACAAGGGCAGCCAAGATGATGAGCCAGATAGAGGCGGTTATAGACACAAAGCCATTCCTAGAAAAAGCGATGAGGGCATCAAGCCCTCATCACGTTCGTCTTATCAGGAAGCCAGGGCACGCACAACGGCGTCAGCGCACAAGGCCATCAGACCGCCGGGCAGGATACCCAGCAGCAGAACCAGCGCACCGTTGATAGTCAGCATAACGCGCACATCCAGAGGAGCAGACACGCTGGTGGCAGTGATTGGAGCATCAAAGTACATGACCTTGACCACACGCAGGTAATAGAAGGCACCGATCAGCGACATGATCACGGCAAACACGGCCAGACCGATGTACAGGCTGCTGCCCGAAGCGACCAGGGCCTGCAGCACGGACAGCTTTGCGTAGAAGCCGACCAGCGGAGGAATACCAGCCATGGAGAACAGGCAGATCGCCATCACGCCGGCATACAGCGGGCTGCGCTGGTTCAGGCCGGCCAGATCAGCGATCTCTTCGCTTTCAAAGCCTTCACGGGCCAGCAGCAGGATCACGCCGAAGGAAGCCAGGGCCGTCAGCACATAGGTCACGATGTAGAACATCGCCGAGCTGTAGGCGTTTTCGACGGTGGCAGGATCGACCTTGCCGTCCACCACACCCGACATCAGACCCAGCAGCACAAAGCCCATCTGGGAAATAGTCGAGTAAGCCAGCATGCGCTTGAGGTTGGTCTGCTGCAGACCGGCCAGGTTACCGATGAGCAGCGAGCAGACGGCCAGAACCATCAGCATCTGCTGCCAATCGATGGCCAGCGGCAGCAGGCCGTCCACCAGCAGGCGGATGGTCATGGCAAAGGCAGCCAGCTTGGGCGCGCCACCGATCAGGGCGGTGATGGCGGTAGGTGCACCCTGGTAAACGTCGGGCACCCACATGTGGAAGGGAACCACACCCAGCTTGAAGGCCAGACCAGCGACCACGAAGACCAGACCGAAGACCAGCACCTGGTGCTTGATTTCACCGGAATTGATGGCCTTGAAGACCTGTCCGATATCCAGCGAACCCGTGGCACCGTAGAGCATGGACATGCCGTACAGCAGGAAACCGGAAGCCATGGCACCCAGAACGAAGTACTTCATGGCGGCTTCGACGGACACGGTGTGGTCACGGCGCAGAGCCACCAGCGCATAGCTGGACAGTGTCAGCAACTCCAGGCCCAGATACAGGACCAGGAAATTGTTGCCACTGATCATGATGAACATGCCCAGCAGGGCCAGCATGGACAGTGTGAAGAACTCACCGCCACGCAGCATGTCGCGCTCGGCCGCATAAGGGCGGCCGTAGACCATGGTGATCATCACGGCGATAGTGGCAAAGCACTTGAGCCAGTTGCCCATGGCGTCCGAGACAACCATGTTGCCCCAGCCGTAGAAGGTATTGCCGCTCGCGGCGTACATGCCCTGCATCACCGCCACGACAAGCAGGGTGAGCATGGTCAGAACATAGGTGCCGGTGCGACGGGCGCTCTTGACGCCCAGGTCCACCAAGGCAATGACGCAGGCCATGACCAGGAGAGTGATCTCCGGGTAGATCGCCAGCCAGCTGATGTTGTCAATCATCTCGTGTCTCTCGTTTCAGTCTGGTCAGTTGAGCTTGCTCACAGCCACATGCTTGATGAGCTCTGCCACAGACACATCCATCACATCGGTGAAGGGCTTGGGATACAGACCCATGACCAGCACGGCCGCGGCCAGCAGGCCCAGCACCAGGAATTCGCGGCAGTTGATGTCCTTGAGTTCAGCCACATGGTCGTTGGCCACGGCACCCAGGTACACGCGCTTGTACATCCACAGGGTGTAGGCAGCGCCGAAGATCAGAGCGGTTGCAGCGCCCAGACCAATCCAGAAGTTGTATTGCACGGCACCCAGGATCACCATCCACTCGCCCACAAAACCGGCGGTTGCAGGAAGACCGCAGTTGGCCATGGCGAACAGCAGGGCAAAGGCAGCGAACTTGGGCATGGTGTTGACCACACCCCCGTAAGCGGCGATTTCGCGCGAGTGAACGCGGTCGTACAGCACGCCGATGCACAGGAACATGGCGCCGGACACGAAACCGTGGGCAATCATCTGCACCAGGCCACCGGAGATGCCCAGGTTGTTGAACATGAAGAAGCCCAGGGTCACAAAGCCCATGTGAGCCACGGACGAATAAGCAACCAGCTTCTTCATGTCCTTCTGCACCAGAGCAACCACACCCACATAGATCACGGCAATCAGCGACAGCGTGATCATCAGGCCCGACCACTCATGCGCCGCATCGGGAGCAATGGGCAGGGAGAAGCGCAGGAAACCATAGGCACCCAGCTTCAGCATGATGGCGGCCAGCACGGCGGAGCCGCCTGTAGGGGCTTCAACGTGAACGTCGGGCAGCCAGGTGTGGACCGGGAACATGGGCACCTTCACCGCAAAAGCGGCGAAGAAGGCGAAGAAGATCAGCGTCTGTGCGGTACCGGACAGGGGCAGCTTGTGCCAGTCCAGGATCTCGAAGCTGCCGCCCGACTGGGTGTACAGATAGATCAGAGCGACCAGCGTGAGCAGCGAGCCCATCAAGGTGTACAGGAAGAACTTGAAGGCCGCGTAGATCTTGTTCGGACCACCCCAGATACCGATGATCAGATACATCGGGATCAGAGTCGCTTCGAAGAACACGTAGAACAGCATGCCGTCCAGAGACGCGAACACACCGATCATCAGACCCGACAGGATCAGGAAAGCGGCCATGTACTGGTTGACGCGCTCGGTGATGCTGGTCCAGGAGGCGATCACCACGATGACGGTGATGAAGGCCGTCAGCGGCACAAACCACATGGAGATGCCATCCACGCCCAGGTGGTAGTGGATGTTGAAGCGCTCGATCCAGAGCGCGTTCTCCACAAACTGCATATTGGCAGTCGTGGTGTCGAAGCCGGTGACCAGAGGAATGGTCACCGCAAAACCGATCAGCGCACCGATCAGTGCCAGCCAGCGCACCGCGTTGGCCTGCCCTTCTTTGCTGAAGGCCAGCAGGAGGGCGCCAAAAGCAATCGGCACCCAGATAGAAAGACTCAACAAACCCATTTTTGTTCTTCCCCTACTACTTGTTGAGCCACACGAAGTACGTCATGAGGGCAACGATACCCAGCAGCATGACCAACGCGTAGTGATAGAGATAGCCTGTTTGCAGGCCGCGCACCCACTGACCGAACTTGGCCATGAGCTTCCAGGAGCCGTTCACGATGGCGCCATCGATGATGGCCTGATCGCCGGCCTTCCAGAAGAAGGTACCGAAGGCACGGGAGCCGCGGGCGAAGATGTTCTCGTACACCCAGTCCACGCCGTACTTGCCTTCCAGAACCTGGTAGAGACCAATCTTCTTGGAGAAAGCCATGATGGCGGCAGGAATCTCGGGCTTGACCATGTAGAACACATAGGACACCACCACACCGGCCAGAGCCAGCCAGAACGGTGCAGCCGTGAAGCCGTGCAGCGCCATGGGCACCCAGCCGTGGATCTGCTCGGCCAGTTCGGCCATGGCGCCATGCTTGGAGCCATCGACGTGGATCACGCCCTTGAAGAAGTCGCCAAACAGCATGGGCATCAATGCAATCGCACCAATCACCACCGAAGGAATGGCCAGCAGCACCAGAGGACCGGTCACCACCAGAGGCGACTCGTGGGGCTTGGCATCATGGCCATGGCCGTGGTCGTCATGACCGTGGTGGTCATCATGGTGGGCATCGGGGTTCTGGTCGTAGCGTTCCTTGCCGTGGAAGACGATGAAGTACAGACGGAAGGAGTAGAAAGCCGTGATGAACACACCAGCCAGCACTGCAAAATTGGCAAAGCCGGCAGCAGGCAGGTTGGAAGCATGAACCGCCTCGATGATGGCATCCTTGGAGTAGAAGCCCGAGAAGAACGGCGTGCCGATCAGTGCGAGATTACCCAGCAGGAAGGTGATCCAGGTGATGGGCATGTACTTGCGCACGCCGCCCATCCAGCGGATGTCCTGATTGTGGTGCATGCCCATGATGACGGAGCCGGCACCGAGGAACAGCAGAGCCTTGAAGAAGGCGTGGGTCATCAGGTGGAACACGGACACCGAGTAGGCCGACACACCCAGAGCGATGGTCATGTAGCCCAGCTGGGACAGCGTGGAGTACGCAATCACGCGCTTGATGTCGTTCTGGATGATGCCCAGGATACCCATGAACAGCGCTGTGATGGAGCCGATCACCAGGATGAAGTTCAGCGCAACATCCGACAGCTCATACAGAGGGGACATGCGCGACACCATGAAGATACCAGCCGTCACCATGGTCGCCGCGTGAATCAGCGCGGAGATAGGTGTGGGGCCTTCCATGGAGTCCGGCAGCCAGGCGTGCAGCGGGAACTGGGCCGACTTGCCCATCGCGCCGATGAACAGGCAGATGGCAGTCACGGTCACCAGCAGCCAGCCCGTACCGGGCAGCTGGGTGTTCTGGATCTCGGGCAGCTTGGCGAAGATTTCAGAGTAGTTCAGCGTGCCGGTGTAGGCAGCGATCAAGCCGATACCCAGAATGAAGCCGAAGTCACCCACGCGGTTGACCAGGAAGGCCTTCAGGTTCGCGAAGATGGCCGTGGGCTTCTTGTAGTAAAAGCCGATCAGCAGATAGGACACCAGACCCACGGCTTCCCAGCCGAAGAACAGCTGCAGCAGGTTGTTGCTCATCACGAGCATCAACATGGAGAAGGTGAACAGCGAGATATAGGAGAAGAAACGGTTGTAGCCGTCATCCTCTTCCATGTAGCCCATGGTGTAGATGTGAACCATCAGCGACACAAAGGTCACCACGCACATCATCATGGCCGTGATGGAGTCGATCAGGAAACCGACTTCCATCTTCAGGCCACCGACAACCATCCAGGTGTAGATGGTTTCGTTGAACTTTGCGCCGTCGAACACGACAGCCTGGAACGTGAGAGCCGACAGAACGAAGGCCAGGAGCACGCTCAGAATCGTCAGGGAACTGCTGCCGGTGCGACCAATCTTGTTGCCGCCAAAGGCCGTGCCCCAGATACCCGCGAGTGCGGAGCCGACCAGCGGTGCCAACGGCACCGCAAGCAGCATGGATGCAGAAAGGGTTTGACTCATTTCTTGAGAACCTTGCAAGTTACGGCGGACTCAACCCTTGAGGGCGTTGAGATCTTCCGCATCGATGCTTGTCTTGTTACGGAACAACAGCACCAAGATCGCCAGACCGATGGCCGATTCAGCAGCAGCCACTGTCAGGATGAAAAACACGAACACCTGGCCGTGCATGTCGCCCAGATAGCTGGAAAACGCGACAAAGTTCATGTTCACGGCCAGCAGCATCAGCTCGATGGCCATGAGCAAGACGATCAGGTTCTTGCGGTTCAGAAAGATGCCAACCACGGAGAGTGCAAACAGCATGGCACCCAGCGTCAGGAAGTGGCCCAAAGTCAGCGTCATGCTTTTGTCTCCACAGCAGGCGCTGCAGCCGCGGCTTCAGCGTCAGGTTTTTGTGCAGGCTTGGTGCTGTCGACCTTGACCAGCTTGATGCGGTCAGAGGCACGTACACGAATTTGATCTGCAGGGTTCATGGCCTTGCTGTCCTTGCGCTTGCGCAGCGTCAGGGCAATTGCGGCAATCATGGCCACCAGCAGGATCACGGCCGCGATTTCCACGGGATACAGGTATTCCGTGTACAGCAGCTTGCCCAGAGCCTGTGTGTTCGAGTAAGGAACGGTCTGGCCGGCGGCATTGACCATGGTCGCACCAACCGCCTTGGCGTCTTCAACGTCGCCGAAGCCGCCCATCAGCACCATGCCCATTTCAAAGGCGATCAGCACACCGATCAGGGCGGCGAACGGGAAATGCTTCCAGAAGCCGCGGCGCATGGAGTCGATACGGATATCGAGCATCATCACCACGAACAGGAACAGCACCATCACGGCGCCCAGATAGACCAGCACCAGAGCGATGCCGAGGAATTCAGCCTTGAGCAGCAGCCAGATGGCTGCCGCTTGCGAGAAGGCCAGAATCAGATTGAGCACGGCGTGCACAGGGTTGCGAGCCGTGACAACCCGGAAGGCTGCAAACAGCAGCACGACCGAGAACAGATAGAAAAAACCAGTTTTGGCGTCCATGGATCGAATCTTTTCAAGTGATCAAGGAGCCGCTTCAGCGGTACTTGGCATCTGCTGCCTTGTTGGCAGCGATCTCGGCTTCATAACGGTCACCCACTGCCAGGAGCATGTCCTTGGTGAAGTAGAGATCACCGCGCTTTTCGCCGTGGTATTCGAAGATGTGCGTCTCCACGATGGAATCCACCGGGCAGCTTTCTTCGCAGAAGCCGCAGAAGATGCACTTGGTCAGATCGATGTCGTAGCGCGTGGTACGGCGCGAGCCGTCGTCACGCACATCGGACTCGATGGTGATGGCCATGGCAGGGCACACGGCTTCGCAAAGCTTGCAGGCAATGCAGCGCTCTTCGCCGTTTTCATAACGGCGCAGGGCGTGCAGACCACGGAAGCGTGGCGATTGAGGTGTTTTTTCCTCAGGGAACTGCACCGTGATCTTGCGACGGAAGGTGTAGCGACCAGTCAGGGCCATGCCCTTGGCCAGTTCCCAGAGCATGAAGCTCTTGAGGAAATCCTTGAAGGAGAAAGGTGTTGCAGCTACTGCAGACATACGTACTCCGCTTATTTCCAGATGTTCCAGGGCGAGTACAGCCAAGCACCCACAACCACCAGCCACACCAGGGTGACGGGAATGAAGATCTTCCAACCCAGACGCATGATCTGGTCATAACGGAAGCGCGGGAAGGTAGCGCGAATCCAGATGAAGCACGACACCACCAGGAAGGTCTTGATCGCCAGCCAGATCCAACCGGGGATGAAGCCCAGGAAGTCGAACGGAGGCAACCAGCCGCCCAGGAACATGATCACGGCCAGGATGGAGACCAGCCACATGCTCGCGTATTCGGCCAGGAAGAAGACCGCAAAGCCCATGCCCGAGTACTCGACCATGTGACCGGCCACGATTTCGGCTTCGCCTTCAACCACGTCAAACGGATGACGGTTGGTTTCGGCAACGACCGAGATCAGGTAGACGATGAAGATGGGCAGCAGCGGCAGCCAGTTCCAGGACAGGATGCTCATGCCCATGGACGCGAACTGACCCTGACCCTGGCTCATCACGATGGCCGACAGATTCATGCTGCCCGTGACCATGATGACCACCAGGAAACAGAAGCCCAGCGCGATTTCGTAGCTCACCATCTGAGCCGAGGCACGCAGCGCGCCCAGGAAGGCGTACTTGGAGTTGGAAGCCCAGCCCGCAATGATCACGCCATAGACTTCGATGGAAGTGATGGCCATCAGCAGCAGCAGGCCCGCGTTCACGTTGGCCAGGGCCACATCGGGAGCAAAGGGAATCACCACCCAGGCCGCCAGGGCCGGCATGATGGCCATGACCGGGCCCACATAGAACAGGCCCTTGGCAGCTGCCGTGGGCTGAATCAGTTCCTTGGTCAGCAGCTTCAGGCCGTCAGCCAGAGGCTGCAGCAGACCCGAAGGACCCACGCGGTTGGGGCCCAGACGGATTTGCATGAAACCCAGCAGCTTGCGTTCCCACAGCGTGAGGTAGGCCACGGCACCCATCAGGGGAGCCACGATGGCCACGATGCCGAGCAGAATCCAGATGACGGGCCAGGCCACATCGGTCCAGAAAGGAGCGGCGGACAGGCCCGCGCCCCAGGCTTTCAATGCGTCGATCATGCGGCGCCTCCCTCACGAACCTGACGAGCGTCAGCCGTCAATTGCAGCGACGTAGCGCGGCGCACGATGCTGTCGAGCTGGTAAATGCTGGCGACTGCAGGCGCAGTCACATTGCCGGCGGGCACTGCGCTCACGGCCTGGGCCGCATTGCTCAGCACATTGGCGGGCACTTGGGCAGCGCCGCCAGTGGCCTCAGCCAGCACGTCCTGCGACGTTTCGTAGTCCACGCCCGGCACACCCATCAGGTTGGCCAGCACGCGCAACACCTTCCATGCGGGACGCGTGTCGGCCAGAGGCTTGACCACGGCGTGGAAGCTCTGCAGACGGCCTTCGGCGTTGACGAAGCTGCCCGAGGTTTCCGTGAACGGAGCAATGGGCAGCAGCACATCGCTGAATTCGAGGTTGGCCTTGAAGGGGCTCAGAGTCACCACCATCTCGGCCTTGTTCAGACCGGCGATGGCGGCCTTGCCGGCAGCGCTGTCGAACTCGGGCTCGTTGTTCAGCAAGATGGCAGCCTTCAGGCCACCGCCGATCATCTGAGCCGCATTCAGACCATTGCCAGCAGGCACGGCCTTGACCCATTGTGCGCCCACGGTGTTGGCGGCTTCGGTCAGATAGCCCACGGCAGCGCCGGTCTGTTGTGCAATCCAGTTGGCCAGGGCCAGCAGTGCGGAAGCCTGGGCATGGTGTGCTGCGGCATTGCCCAGCAGCACGGCCTTTTGCTCACCGGCCAGCAGTGCAGCAGCAATCGCCTTGGCTTCGTCGTGAGCCTGACCGGCCACGGGAGCCGTCACGCCCTTGGCCTCGGCCACGGCAGCGGCCACATCGGCCAGAGCCTGAGCCCAGTCGCCGGCAGCGACCACCGATGCGTTGACGGGCAAGGCCCAGTCATAGACGCGATCGTTGATGGCGAAGACTTTGCAGCCCTTCTTGGCAGCCTGGCGAATGCGCTGTGCGAACAGCGGATGATCCTTGCGCAGGTTGGAGCCCACGATCAGAGCCGACTGCAGATTGCTCAATGCAGCGATGGGCAGACCCAGCCACTGCACGCCTTGCGTAACAGCGAACTCGGCATTGCGCAGACGGTAGTCGATGTTCTCGCTACCGATGCCACGCACCAGCTTGCCGGCCAGGAACAGTTCCTCCACCGTGCTGTGAGGGCTGACCAGAGCACCAATGGCGCTGGCGCCATGGTTGCTCTTGATCTGCTGCAGGCCGTTGGCCACATATTCCAGAGCGGTCTGCCAGTCGACTTCCTTCCACTCGCCACCCTGCTTGAGCATGGGCTTGGTGAGGCGTTCGTCGCTGTTCAGCGCTTCGTAGGAGAAGCGGTCACGGTCGGCAATCCAGCATTCGTTGACTTCTTCGTTCTCGAAGGGCACAACGCGCATGACCTTGTGGTTCTTGACCTGAACGATCAGGTTGGAGCCTGTGGAGTCGTGCGGAGCCACCGACTTGCGGCGCGACAGTTCCCAGGTACGGGCGCTGTAGCGGAAGGGCTTGCTGGTCAACGCGCCCACGGGGCAGATGTCGATCATATTGCCCGACAGCTCGGAGTCCACGCTATCGCCCACCACGGTGGTGATCTCGGAGTGCTCGCCGCGGTGAATCATGCCCAGTTCCATGACGCCGGCCACTTCCTGGCCAAAGCGCACGCAACGTGTGCAGTGAATGCAGCGGCTCATTTCCTCCATGGAAATCAGCGGCCCCACGTTCTTGTGGAACACCACGCGCTTTTCCTCCTCGTAGCGCGAAGAGCTGCTGCCATAACCCACTGCCAAGTCCTGGAGCTGGCATTCGCCGCCCTGGTCGCAGATGGGGCAGTCCAGGGGGTGATTGATGAGCAGAAACTCCATCACCGACTGTTGTGCCTTGATGGCCTTCTCGCTCTTGGTGCGCACGATCATGCCTTGCGTCACGGGCGTGGCGCAGGCGGGCATGGGCTTGGGAGCCTTTTCCACATCCACAAGGCACATGCGGCAGTTGGCCGCAATGGATAGCTTCTTGTGGTAGCAGAAGTGAGGAATGTAGGTGCCGGCCTTCTCGGCTGCATGCATGACCATGCTGCCTTCCGTCACCTCGACCTTTTTTCCGTCCAGTTCAATTTCAACCATATGCTTGTCTCGCGATCAGGCGCTCATGCAGCCTGTTTGGAAGCGTTCTGGATCTTCGCTTCGAACTCGTGGCGGAAGTGCTTGATCATGGCGCGAACCGGCATGGCTGCCGCGTCGCCGAGCGCACAGATGGTGCGGCCCATGATGTTCACGGATACCGAGTCCAACAGCTCGATATCTTCCGGACGGCCTTCGCCGTGCTGAATACGGTTCACCACGCGCCACAGCCAGCCCGTACCTTCACGGCAGGGCGTGCACTGGCCGCAGGACTCGTGCGAATAGAAGTACGACAGACGCAGCAGGCACTCGACCATGTCGCGCGAATCATCCATCACGATCACTGCACCCGAACCCAGCATGGAACCCGCCTTGGAGATGGAGTCATAGTCCATCGTGCAGTCCATGATGATGTCGGCAGGCAGCACGGGCGACGAAGAGCCGCCAGGAATCACAGCCTTGAGCTTGCGACCGGTGCGCACACCGCCCGCCAGCTCCAGCAGCTTGCTGAAAGGCGTGCCCATGGGAACTTCGTAGTTGCCGGGCAGGTTCACGTCGCCGCTGACCGAGAAGATCTTGGTGCCGCCGTTGTTGGGCTTGCCGCATTCCAGGTAGGCCTGGCCACCGTTGCGGATGATCCAGGGAACGGCTGCGAAAGTCTCGGTATTGTTGATGGTCGTGGGCTTGCCGTAGAGACCGAAGCTGGCAGGGAATGGCGGCTTGAAGCGGGGCTGACCCTTCTTGCCTTCCAGCGATTCCAGCAGCGCGGTTTCCTCGCCGCAGATATAGGCGCCAAAGCCATGGTGGGCATGCAACTGGAAGCTGAAGCTGCTGCCCAGGATGTTGTCACCCAGATAGCCGGCCGCACGGGCTTCTTCCAGGGCTGCCTCGAAGCGCTCATAGACTTCGAAGATTTCGCCGTGGATGTAGTTGTAGCCAATGCTGATGCCCATCGCGAAAGCGGCAATGATCATGCCTTCGATCACGATGTGCGGGTTGAACATCAGGATGTCGCGGTCTTTGCAGGTACCGGGTTCGCCCTCGTCCGAGTTGCAGACCAGATGCTTCTGACCGGGGAACTGGCGGGGCATGAAGCTCCACTTCAGACCCGTGGGGAAGCCCGCACCGCCACGGCCGCGCAGACCGGATTCCTTGAGCGTCGCGATGACCTGATCTTGCGTCAGGCCTTCGCCGCCATCCTTGCCCAGCAGCTTGCGCAGGGCCTGATAGCCGCCGCGCGCTTCATAGTCCTTGATGGACCAGTTGCTGCCGTTCAGATCCGCATAGATCTGGGGGTTGATGTGGCGGTCGTGGAAGCAGGTTTCATTGCCGGTCGATGCGAACTTGGCCAGCACGGCATTGGCGGCAGGATTGTTCAGAATCGTGCTCATGCCTTGCCCTCCGCTGCGCGCAGGCCGTCGACCAGCTCGTCGAGCTTTTCATTGCTCATGAAGCTGCACATGCAACGGTCGTTGACCAGCATCACGGGCGAGTCGGCGCAGGCGCCCAGGCACTCGGACTGCTGCAGTGTAAACAGGCCGTCCTTGGTGGTCTCGCCCATCTTGATGCCCAGCTTGTGCTCCAGATGGTGCAAGGCCTTGTAGCCGTCGCGCAGCTGGCATGGCAGATTGGTGCAGACATTGAGCTTGTACTTGCCAACGGGTTGCTGGTTGTACATGTTGTAGAAAGTGGTGACTTCGTGCACCGCAATCTCGGCCATGCCCAGGACTTCGGCAATCACTGCCTCGCTTTCCTGGCTGACCCAGCCCTGCTCCTGCTGCACGATAGACAGGCAAGCCATGACGGCAGACTGTTTCTGGTCAGCCGGATACTTTGCCACCTCACGCGCAAAGCGTTCTCTGGTCGCTTCGGTAATCATCGGTCAACGTCTCCAAACACGATGTCCAGGGTACTGAGCACCATCACGGCGTCAGCCAGCATATGGCCACGGCTCAGTTCATCGAGAGCAGCCATGTGCGCAAATCCTGGTGGACGAATCTTCAGTCGATAGGGCTTGTTGGCACCATCGCTGATCAAATAAATGCCGAACTCACCCTTGGGATGCTCGACGGAAGCATAAGCCTCGCCTTCGGGAACCTTGAAGCCTTCGGTAAAGAGCTTGAAGTGGTGGATCAGCTCTTCCATGTTGGACTTCATGGCTTCACGGCTTGCGGGCGCAACCTTGTGATTGTCCGTGATCACAGGGCCGGGATTGACACGCAGCCAGTCCACGCATTGCTTGATGATCTTGTTGGACTCGCGCATCTCGGCCATGCGAACCAGATAGCGGTCGTAGCAGTCGCCCGTGGCACCCACCGGAATATCGAAATCCAGCTTGTCGTAGACCTCGTAGGGCTGGGTCTTGCGCATGTCCCAGGGCAGGCCCGAGGCGCGCAGCATGGGACCGGTCAGGCCCAGGTTGATGGCGCGTTCTGCAGACACCACGCCGATGCCGACGTTGCGCTGCTTCCAGATACGGTTGTCGGTCAGCAGGGTTTCGTACTCGTCCGCGCACTTGGGGAAACGCTGCGTGAAAGCATCGATGAAGTCCAGCAGCGAGCCCTTACGGTCTTCGTTCATGGCCTCCATGGAGCGCACATTGCGCACCTTGCTGGCCTTGTACTGGGGCATGCTGTCCGGCAGGTCGCGATACACGCCGCCTGGACGGAAGTAAGCCGCGTGCATGCGCGCACCCGACACTGCTTCGTACATGTCCATCAGCGCTTCACGCTCACGGAAGCTGTAGATCAGGATGGTCGAGCTGCCGGCATCGTTGCCCGAGGAACCCAGCCACATCAGGTGATTCATGATGCGGGTGATTTCCGAGAACATCACGCGGATGTACTGGGCGCGGATGGGCACTTCGATGCCCATCAGCTTTTCGATGGCCAGGCAGTAAGCATGCTCGTTGCTCATCATCGAGCAGTAATCCAGGCGGTCCATATAGGGCAGCGACTGGATATAGGTCTTGCTTTCGGCCAGCTTTTCGGTCGCACGGTGCAGCAGACCGATGTGCGGGTCGGCGCGCTGCACCACTTCGCCATCGAGCTCCAACACCAGACGCAGCACACCGTGCGCTGCCGGGTGCTGCGGACCAAAGTTCAGGGAATAGTTCTTGATTTCAGCCATGGTCTTCCGTCAAAGGCGACGCGCGCCTTTAGTGCAGGCCTCCGCCATAGTTTTCTTCACGAATGATGCGCGGCGTGATTTCGCGCGGCTCGATCGTGACGGGCTGGTACACCACACGTTGCTGTTCGGCGTCGTAGCGCATTTCCACGTGACCGGACAGAGGGAAATCCTTGCGAAACGGATGGCCGATGAAGCCATAGTCGGTCAGGATGCGACGCAGGTCTTCGTGACCTTCGAACACGATGCCGAACAGATCGAAGGCTTCGCGCTCGAACCAGTTGGCCGAGTTCCAGATGGGGTTGATCGAAGCCACCACGGGGAAGTCATCGTCGGCGCAGTACACACGCACACGCAGCCGCTGGTTCAGCGTCAGGGACATCAGGTGGGATACAACGGCAAAACGCGGACCGTCCTTGCCGACTTCCGCATAAGTGGAGTAGTCCACACCGCACAGATCCAGCAGCATCTCGAACTGGCAGTCCGGAGCATTGCGCAGAATCTGCATCACGTCCAGATACTTGTCAGCGGACACCTCCACCGTCACTTCGCCGTAGGCCAGAGTGACGGAGCGCACCTTGTCACCCAAGGCAGCAGTAACCACATCCCGAAGCTTCTCGGGGTGAATAGCAATTGCAGTCATCTCAGCCCTTTAAACGCGAGCGATGGTGTGGGTACGACGAATCTTCTGCTGCAGCTGGATGATGCCGTAGATCAGCGCTTCCGCTGTCGGAGGGCAACCAGGCACATAGACGTCGACGGGAACAATGCGATCGCAACCGCGCACCACCGAGTAGCTGTAGTGATAGTAACCACCACCATTGGCACAGGAGCCCATGGAGATGACCCAGCGCGGCTCGGACATCTGGTCATAGACCTTGCGCATCGCGGGAGCCATCTTGTTGCACAGCGTACCGGCAACAATCATCAGGTCTGAGTGGCGGGGGCTGGCACGGAACACTTCGGAGCCGAAGCGACCGATGTCATAGCGGGCAGCAGCTGCGTGCATCATCTCCACCGCACAGCAGGCCAGGCCAAATGTCATGGGCCAGATCGACCCTGTCTTGGCCCAGTTCACCACCGTGTCATAACTGGTGGTGACGAAGCCTTCCTTCATCACGCCTTCGATCATCGTGTTTCCTCAGAAAAGCTGCTTATTCCCAATCCAGGGCGCCTTTTTTCCACTCGTAGGCAAAGCCCACGACCAGAATGGCCAGAAAAATCAGGACAGCAACAAAACCCACGCCGCCGACATCTTTGAGTGCGACAGCCCAGGGCAGCAGAAATGCGATTTCCAAGTCAAACAGAATGAACAGGATGGCGACCAGGTAGTAGCGCACATCAAACTTCATTCGAGCGTCTTCAAACGCCTCGAAACCGCATTCATAGGGGGAGTTCTTGGCAGCATCAGGGCGGTTGGGACCCAGCACGTAGCCGAGCGCCAGGGGTACAACACCCACAGCCATGCCAATAAGAATGAACAGAAGAACGGGAAGGTACTGATCGATGTTCATCGAGTGGGCCTTGTTATGAAAACATGCCTCACCGATCACTGCCTGATCAGCAGGGCAGGTTTTTAGTTATGTGTTGGTGCCGTCGGCGAGACTCGAACTCGCACAGCTTTCGCCACTACCCCCTCAAGATAGCGTGTCTACCAATTCCACCACGACGGCTTCGTCTCAAAGTCCGGCAATCTCTGGAACCTTCGTTGCAAAGATTCTGATCCCCAGACAATCCCTAGATTCTAGCCTGAAAAACCCCACTCTTTGGGGTTCTTCAGGATTTTCTCCAAATTATTTCGTTGGGATCTGGGCTGCACCTTCAGCACCAGCCGCTGGAGCAGCAGCAGGCACGGCTGCATCACCAGCAGCTGCGGGCGGCACATTGGCAGCAGGCGCAGGAGCCGAAACAGGAGCAGCACCTTCCAGCACACTACCCGAACTCACTGGGCGAGCGTTGCCCAGATAAGCCAGTGCCAATGTAGCCACAAAGAACACGGTGGCCAGGGCCGCCGTGGAGCGCGACAGGAAGTTGGCACTGCCCGAGGCGCCAAACAGGCTGCCCGACGAACCGCTGCCAAAGGAAGCCCCCATATCGGCACCCTTGCCGTGCTGCATGAGGATGAGGCCGATCATGCCCAGGGCGGCCAGCATCTGGACCGCGAGAATGACGCTGGAAAAGACGTTCATATCAAAACCTAAAAGTCTGAATCATTGCGCACCACACCGGAGTGTGGCGCAGACGAATTATTGCGCTGCCGCAATAATGATGAGGAAATCCGGAGCCTTGAGAGCCGCGCCACCGATCAGGCCGCCGTCAATATCGGCCTGAGCCAGCAGCTGCGCCGCATTGCCTGCATTCATGCTTCCACCGTAAAGCAAAGGCACGCGATTGGCCTTGTCGCTGGCAGCAGCCAGCTGTGCACGCAGCACGGCATGCACCTGCTGGGCCTGCTCGGGCGTGGCAGTCTTGCCGGTGCCTATGGCCCAGACAGGCTCATACGCCACCACCAGTTCGCTCACGCAGTGGCCGACCTGATGAATCACGGCTGCCAGTTGACGCTTGACCACAGCCTCGGTCTGACCTGCTTCACGCTCCGCCAGGGTCTCACCCACGCAGACGATGGGCGTGATTCCTTTGGCCAGAGCGGCCTGAGCCTTGGCTGCAACCACGGCATCGGTCTCGCCATGATACTGACGACGCTCGGAGTGACCGACCAGCGCATAACGCACGCCGAACTCCTTGAGCATGGCCGCCGAAGTTTCGCCCGTGAATGCGCCCTGCTCGTGCTGGGACACATCCTGCGCGCCCACACCGATGGAAGTACCCGCAAGTTCTGCCTGGACTTGAGCCAGATAGACAGCAGGAGCCGCCACAGCCACGCCCGCCTTGTTGTCAGCAGGCAAGCCCTGCTTGATGGCCTGCAGCAAAGCGGCATTGGCAGCCAGGCTGCCGTTCATCTTCCAGTTGCCAACAATGAGTTTTTGCTTCATGTTTCCCAAGTCAAAACGATTTTTCCGGTGTGCTGGCTGGATTCCATCAGCGCATGAGCCTGCGCCGCATCAGCAGCATCGAATTCACGATAGATGGCTGGGCGCACCTTGCCGGACTCCAGCAGGGGCCAGACATTGCGCTTGAGCGCCTCGGCGATCGCCGCCTTGAAGGCCACGGAGCGCGGGCGCAGCGTGGAGCCGGTCACGGTCAGCCGTTTGCGCAGCACCAGACCGGCATCGAACTCGGCCTTGACCCCCCCCTGCACCGCGATGATGACCAGGCGACCATCAGGAGCCAGGCACTGGACTTCGCGCGCCACATAGCTGCCGGCGACCATGTCGAGGATGACGTTGACGCCTTCGCCTGCCGTGATGCGCTGCACTTCTGCCGCGAAGTCCTGGGTCTTGTAGTTGATGGCGTGGTCGGCACCGAGCTTGAGGCAGTCATCGCACTTGGCATCGCTGCCCGCCGTGACAATGACCGTCGCACCCCAGGCCTTGGCCAGCTGAATCGCCGTCACGCCAATGCCACTGCTGCCGCCCTGCACCAGCAAGGTTTCGCCGGGCTGCAGAGCCCCCCGGTCAAACACATTGCTCCAGACCGTGAAAAAGGTCTCGGGCAAGGCAGCCGCCTGCACGTCGCTGAAGCCTGCAGGCACCGGCAGACACTGGTCCACGGGCGCAGCGCAGAAACTCGCATAGCCGCCACCGGCCACCAGCGCGCAGACGCGGTCGCCGAGCTTGAAGCCTGCCTTGCGCATGGCGGCCTCGTCGCCCGCCACGATCACACCCGCCACCTCGAGCCCCGGAAGATCGGAGGCGCCGGGAGGTGGCGCGTAATGACCTTTGCGCTGCAGCACATCGGGGCGGTTGATGCCGCTCGCGGCAACGCGAATCAGCACCTCCCCCTCAGCCGCAGCCGGCATGGGACGTACACCCATGCGCAGCACGTCTGGCGCACCATAGCTGGTGATTTCCACCGCTCGCATTGTGTTGGCTTGCATAGTCAGGCTTTGCTCTATCAAATAAATCAGGCTCAAACGCTTAGGCAGAAAGCGCCAGCAGCCACAAAACAGGATCAGCCAGCAAACGACAAAACAGGAGGCCGCCTCACGACGGCCTCCTGCTCAGCCATTACTGCTGCTGTTGCTGCTGCTCGTCGGCGGCTGCGCGGTTTTCGCGCGGCTCGCGGTTTTCGCGGGGTTCGCGATTCTGACGAGGAGCACGTTCGCGGTACTCGCGATCGCCACGGGGTTCACGCGGCTCGCGCTCGGGCATGCCGGCTGGACGCTCGGTCAGCGCCTTCATGGACAGCTTGACACGCCCCTTGTCGTCGGTCTCCAGAACCTTGACCTTGACCACCTGACCTTCTTGCAGGTAGTCGGTGACCTTTTCCACGCGCTCGTGGGCGATCTGGCTGATGTGCAGCAGACCGTCCTTGCCGGGCAGCAGGTTGACCAGGGCACCGAATTCCAGAATCTTGACGATGGGGCCTTCGTAGACCTTGCCGATCTCGACTTCGGCCGTGATCTGCTCGATGCGCAGCTTGGCGGCTTCGGCCTTGGCGCCATCGGTGGCGGCAATGGTGATGGTGCCGTCTTCCTCGATGTTGATCTGGGTGCCGGTCTCTTCGGTCAGCGCACGGATGGTGGCACCGCCCTTGCCGATCACGTCACGGATCTTCTCGGGGTTGATCTTCATGGTGTAGAGCTTGGGCGCGAAGCTGGAGACTTCGGTCTTGGCTTCACCCATGGCTTCCTGCATCTTGCCCAGGATGTGCATGCGGGCTTCCTTGGCCTGAGCCAGGGCGACCTGCATGATTTCCTTGGTGATGCCCTGGATCTTGATGTCCATCTGCAGGGCAGTGATGCCGTTGGTAGTACCGGCCACCTTGAAGTCCATATCACCCAGGTGATCTTCGTCACCCAGGATGTCGGTCAGCACGGCGAACTTGTTGTCTTCCTTGATCAGACCCATGGCGATACCGGCCACATGCGCCTTCATGGGCACACCGGCGTCCATCATGGACAGGCAGCCGCCGCAGACCGAAGCCATGGACGAGGAGCCATTGGACTCGGTGATTTCCGACACCACGCGGATGGTGTAGGGGAATTCTTCCTTGGTCGGCAGGCAAGCGGCCAGAGCGCGCTTGGCCAGACGGCCGTGGCCGATTTCACGGCGCTTGGTCGAGCCCATGCGACCCACTTCGCCGGTGGCAAAGGGAGGCATGTTGTAGTGGAACAGGAAGCGGTCTTCGAACTCGCCAGCCAGCGCGTCGATCTTCTGAGCGTCGCGCTCGGTACCCAGCGTGGAGATCACCAGGGCCTGGGTTTCACCACGCGTGAACAGCGCGGAGCCGTGGGTGCGGGGCAGCACGGAGGAGCGGATCTCGATGGGACGCACGGTACGGGTGTCGCGGCCGTCGATACGGGGCTCGCCCGCCAGGATCTGCGAACGCACGATGCCGGCTTCGATGTCGAACAGCATGCCTTCAACCTTGACGCCGTCGAATGCCACGCCTTGCTCGGTCAGGGCGGCCTTGACGTCAGCGTAGGCAGTGCGGCAAGCCAGGGTACGCACCTGCTTGTTGCGCTCCTGGTAAGCAGCACGCAGCTTGGCTTCGCCCAGCTCGACCACCTTGGCGATCAGCGCTTCGTCCTTGGCGGGAGCAGTCCAGTCCCATGCGGGCTTGCCGCCTTCGCGCACCAGGTCATGGATGGCGTCGATAGCGATCTTGCCTTGCTCGTGGCCGAACACCACGGCGCCCAGCATCACTTCTTCAGGCAGTTGCAGGGCTTCGGACTCCACCATCAGCACGGCGGATTCGGTGCCGGCAACGACCAGATCCATCTGCGAATCCTTGCGCTGTGTCTGACCAGGGTTCAGCACGTATTCGCCATTGATGTAACCCACACGGGCTGCACCAATAGGGCCGTTGAAAGGCAGGCCCGACACTGCCAGGGCAGCGGAGACAGCAATCATGGCAGCGATGTCGGCGTCGACTTCGGGGTTCAGCGAGATGGTGTGGATGACCACATGCACGTCGTTGTAGAAGCCTTCGGGGAACAGGGGGCGGATGGGACGGTCGATCAGACGCGAGGTCAGAGTCTCCAGCTCGGAAGGCTTGGCTTCGCGCTTGAAGAAGCTGCCGGGGATCTTGCCGGCTGCATAGGTCTTCTCGATGTAGTCAACGGTCAGGGGGAAGAAGTCCTGGCCGGCCTTGGCGATCTTGGAGCCCACAACAGTGGCCAGCACCACGGTGTCGTCGATGTTGACCAGCACGGCGCCGGATGCCTGACGCGCGATTTCGCCGGTTTCCATGGTGACCGTATGCTGGCCCCACTGGAAGGTCTTGGTAACTTTGTTAAACATGGTCATATTGACTCCTTCATGAATAGCTGGATGCGCTTATCCAGTCTTGATTTGGAGTGCAAACAGAACACGATGCCATTCCAGTGCTGCGCTAGACGCTACAAATAGTGCAGCACTGGAATGACACAGCTTCGCTCTGTTTTGCGAACTCCGAAGTAAAAAACGCCTGAGCTAGGCAATCTAACTCAGGCGTTTCGATCTTTCACCGTGCTTACTTGCGCAGGCCCAGCTTGGCGATCAGTGCTGTGTAGCGGTCAGCGTCCTTGGACTTCAGGTAGTCCAGCAGCTTGCGGCGACGGCTCACCATGCGCAGCAGACCGCGACGACCGTGGTGGTCCTTGGCGTTAGCCTTGAAGTGGGGAGTCAGTTCGTTGATGCGAGCTGTCAGCAGAGCCACTTGCACTTCGGGGCTACCAGTGTCGTTTTCGGAACGGGCATTGGCCTTGACAACTTCAGCCTTCTTATCGGCAGCGATCATTTTGTTTTCCTTAGGATTTGGCACTCGACGAGGAGCACCTTGGTTACTTGCGCCAAGACTGGAAAGGCCTCAGCGTGCGTCTTGCACCATGCAAAACCCGGCGATTATATCAAGAGCCCATTTCCCTGGCATCCACTACTCCTCACACGCAAACCCATATTGCCAGCCAATGGCACACACGCTGCAATGAGCCGTCACAGCTTCACCGAGGACTGACCATGACACCTTGGCTCAAACACGCTCACAAGCTCCAGTACGCCGCCGTGACTGTTGCAGCATTGATAGCAGCAACACTTGCCACCGACACCCTTGCTGCTGGGCGCAAAAACAGCAAGGACCAGAGCAGCAAAATCAGGATCCAGAACATTCGCAGCAGCTCGGACGAAACCACTGCCGAGCGCGACCGGCGCCTCTACCGGGAATGTCAGGGCAGACCCAACTCAGGAGCCTGTTCGGGGTATACGCAGAAACCTCAGGGCAGCAAGCGTTAGCGAATAGGGGTGGAACTTACGCAAGCCGGAATGCACCAGGACTGCTTCTGAGGTGCAGGTCTTGCCTGAACCCGGTTTGCGCAAGCCCTGGTGAGCTACCGTTTGTCCCGACCTTTCTGCCACCTGTCCAAGCTCATTATTTACACAAGCTCTCAAAACGTAACATCAGGGCATGTTCAAAATGCCCTCACGCCGTTCTGTCAAAGGCTTCACCGCCATCGAACTACTGGTGACCATCGCCATTCTTGGCGTGCTTGCAGCCATTGCAGCCCCCAGCTTCAAGCCATTGATCGAACGCTGGAAAGTTCGCCAAGTTACAGAAGAGCTGCAATCCACTTTCTATGTGGCTCGCTCGGAAGCAATCAAGCGCGGCGGCGGCATCGCCATACTGCGCAGCGGTAACACGACAGATTGCACCACTGTCGGCAGCGACACCAGCCTCTGGAGCTGCGGCTGGACCGTCTTTGTCGACACCAACAATGATGGCAAGCAGGACAGCGGCGAAGACACCTTGCAGACCATCGCCCTGCCCTCAAAAGTCAGTGTCAAATTAACTGGCATCAGCGAGCCCACCCTCATCAAGGTGGATCGCTGGGGCCTGCTCTCAGCTGCCAATGCAGCCATAGAACTCAAGGGAAGCAGCGAAGCGCAAGCCAGCACCATGTGCATTAGCAGCACTGGCCGCATCTACACGCCTGACACAGACAGTACATCGTGCACATAAGCCAGACACCCGCTCTTATCAGCGTCGCTACAGAGGTCGCAATCTTTGATGAGGAATCTCTATGCACACCTCCGCCAACAGCACATTGCACCTGCGCTACGTCAGCAGAGTTGCACGCCATGGCTTCACAGCCGTCGAACTAATGGTGACCCTCGCGATATTGGCCATTCTGTCAGCCATTGCCATGCCTAGCTTTCGCACGCTATTCGAGCGCTGGCGCGTCCTGCAAGCCACCGAGAGCTTGAAATCCAGCCTGATGCTTGCCCGCTCGGAAGCCATCAAGCGCGGGGGCAAGGTCGTGATCCAGAAAATAGCCAACAACACTGACGGCTGCACGACCGCCACCAACAAAACAGACTGGGACTGCGGCTGGATCATCTGCAATGACAGCAATAACAGCGGCACCTGCACCCAAACCGATCCCGTTCTGCAAATCGTAAATGCACCACGCGATGTTCAGATAACACGCTCCGGTGGAGCTGGCACCATCAAACTCAATCGCTGGGGCTTGGTCGACGGAGCCTTTCTAAGCTTCAGCATCGTCCCCCTGAACAAGTCCACCGCAAACTCTGCGGCCAAAGGCCTCTGCATGAGCTCGGGCGGACGCATACGCCTCATTCCTTCGGAAGAAATTCCATGCACTTCATGAACACCAAGTCCTTACCCCAACAGCGCGGCATTACGCTAATTGAATCGCTGGTTGCGCTGATCGTCGTCGCCTTGGGCATTCTGGGCATCATCGGTGCGCAAATGCGCACTTTGGTTGACACCACCACCACAGTGCGGCGGGCGCAGGCCATCCGACTGATCGAGGACCTGAGTGAGCGCATGAAAGTCAACCCCAATGCGTTGCTAGGGTTGAGCGGATATGTCTCTGGGTATGACAAAAAAGCCAAGGACTATGCCAGCGCCGATTGCCACCAGGCCACATGCGCTCCAGCAGCACAAGCTGCGTATGACCTCAAGCAATGGAAAACCTCAGTGGAACAAACACTTCCGCTGGGGCAAGGCAGCATCTTCCTCGCCCCCGGTGAAACAGTTGATGCCAACCGCCGACAGCTCGGCGTAATCATTGCTTGGCGAGAGAACGAACAGGACATCAGCGACACCGACGATAAAAAGAAATTCAAGGACAACATCGACGCCAGCAAATTCCTTAATGCCGATGGCAGCTTCGGCGCTGGCACCGATGAGACCAACACCTGCCCTGACGGATTCACATGCCATCTGCAATACCTGCCCATCTCCGCCCGCTGCGCGCCGTATGGCAACACCATGTATTGCTCATGATCACGCTGCTACCCGCCACCATGGAATCGATACCCGTGCTTCCCCACACTCCTCCTTCCCTGCGCCGCACTCGGCACCTGTCCCAACAACAGGGCGTAACTCTGCTTGAGCTGATGGTCGGCCTGGCCATCGGCCTGCTGGTCGTTGCCACCGCCATGGGAGCGCTGATGCTCTCGCGCGGCATCTCAGGCTCCGTCAACGATGCCAGTTCCATACAGCAGCAAGGGGCCCACACTCTTCGGGTGATTGGCCAGCAACTGCGCCAAGCAGGTTCTCTTTACCTCAATCCTGATCCCAGGAACAGCGCCAGCAACGACCCACTGAGCGCCGTGGTGTTTGAAATCAAGGCCATCGCGCACGACGGCGGCAACAGCTTCGACCAGACAGACGCCATCTCCGGCACCGCAGACAGCCTGACCACGGGATTTAGACGCTATGCGGACAGGATTTTTCTGACCACCAACACCGATAGCCTCGATGTCTTGGCTCGCAACTGTGTGGGCGCCCCCGCCTACGAGAAGAACGGCACCATCAATGCCGACGAGCGGGTCGAAAGCATCTTTGCCTTCGACAGCACCAAGAACAGCCTCCAGTGCAGCGGAAACGGGGTCACCACCGCCCAGCCCATTGCACAGAACGTTGCTCAATTTCAGGTCAGCTATCTGGTTCAGACCAATGCCGACGGCAGTGTGCAATATGTCAAGGGCGGGGACATGCCTACATCCTCTACAGACCCCAAATGGCGCAGTGTGCAGGGTGTGCAGGTCTGTCTAGTGCTCTACGGCAGCGAACTCATAGACATGCCCGCCGGCAGCAGCTACACCGACTGCGATGGCAAGGCCGTGGACATCACCACCCTGACCGACACCAAACGCAAGAACCGCATGCACCTGCTGTTCCGCAACACCTTCCAGCTACGCAGCCAAGGGCTGATCTGAGCAACACCTACGAATACTGCCATGCTGCACCTCTCACACTTTGCCATGCCCCGCCGCGCTGCTGACCGACAGCGCGGCGTGGCGCTGTTTGTCGTCATCATCTTCGTCATGCTCGCCATGCTGCTGGCACTATGGGCATCACGCACCGCGTGGTTCAACGAAATGATCGTGAGCAACGACGCAGACTACCAACGCGCCTTTGAAGCCGCACAGGCCCTGCTGCAAGACGCCGAACTCGATATACGCGGTGAAAAATCCGACGGTAGCGCCTGCAACGCCCCACCCTGCCGCGCCTATAGCAGCGCATTGCAGTTCCCTGGGGACACCAACGAAATCAACCCACTGATCACCACATTGCAGAGTGAAGCGACACGCTGCAAGGACGGACTGTGCGCGCGACGCGTGGGCAGACAGGATTTCTGGAATTACGACAAAGACACCTCCGTCGATCCTGTGGCCGACGCCACCCTGGGCGAAGTGCCTCTGAGCGACCTCATGGCCGTAGGCGCACGCTATGGCCAATACACCGGCGCGGCCAATACCACGGCCGACGGCCAGCTCAACCCCATATTGACCGAAACCGCAGCGGAAAAAGGCGGCTGGTACTGGATTGAAGTCATGCGCTATAGCGACGCTGCCAAGAGCGCCAACTTAATCATGGATTCCAAAACCAGCCAATTGCCGTTAAACCTTGACGTCTATGTCATCTTCCGAATTACAGCTCTGGCCAAAGGACGCAAGAAAGGTACCGCCGTCGTACTACAGGAAACCTATGCCCGCCAGCGGATGAAGGACTGAAATCCAGACCCGAAATTGCCTTTCAAACAGATAGTAAACCGCAATTTCCTTCAGGTATTTCAAGCCCTTTTTACTTCTTTTATGAATCTGTTCTTCCAGGAGCGCCTCATGCCCCTTACCAAGCGTTTTCCCTTTCAGAAGAGCCTGCTGGCAATCGCCATCAGCACATTACTTCCCCCCACCACAAGCTGGGCGCTGGATATGGTACAAGAGCCGCCCCTCCCCACATCCAAATCAGCCTTTGTAGCGCCGAATGTGATTATCTCGGTCGACGATTCTGGAAGTATGAATTACGGTGTCAAAACTTCCTACACTGGTTCATCGCGCACCGGCAAGGGATATACAATCCCTGATGACCTTGGAAAGTGGAACGACGAAGCCAGACGCATTAATGTTCTCAAATATGCTCTAGATGCCGTATTCAACAATAAGGAACTGATACCAGAGAACAGAATACGTATCGCCTGGCAGGCAATGCATAACAATGGCGGATCAAGTAGTGCAGGAAATGTCAATAGCTCAAAAATGAACACCAATTCAATGAGATCCATTGACTCGACGATAAACAATAAGAAGCATCGCGATAATTTCCTCGATTTCGTCAAAAATTTATCCCCCGGGAATGGAACACCTTCCCATAGAATGTTCAGCCAGGCGGACTCCTATATGCGCCAGCCTCTTGGCAAGAACAGCCCGTGGTCCAGCGACCCAGGAGGCACCGGCAGCAAGAGCACCGAGTACCTGGGCTGTCGCCGCAACTACCACATCATGATGACCGATGGTCGCTGGAATGGGGATGTTTCCGGCGGAGATCAGGATGGCAAAGATTGGGCTGCGCTGAATGGCCGCCAGATGTACAGCACTACATCCGATCAGACCAGAGTCTATTACGACAGCTTCTCGGATACCTTGTCCGACTGGGCATTCAAGAGCTGGATGGATCCATTGCAGGATGCATCATTGCTGATAAATTCCGACAAGCTAAAGCCTTCGCAGACGTATCAAGAAGCCCCACTCGCCGAGACTTTCTCAAAAACAAAAACCGTAGATGTTTATGAAGAACAGCCTGTATACGGAGATGTATCCCCATGCCTAAAGTACGACAAAAGGGGAAGATGTACGCAATGGACTCAAGGTCAAATTGGTACAACACCAGTAAAAGTGGGAACAAAAGAAGAAACAAAAACCGTTAATCTGGGGAAATACTGGAATCCAAAATACAACCCTGCAACATGGCCACATATGGTCACTTATACGATTGGCTTCAGTGATGAGGCCGTCACCTGGCCAGGCGCCAGCGATATTATTGCTCCATCAGTAAAAGTGCCTTTCGGCTATGACAATAGCTTTGTCGATCTGGTAACAGGCTGGCAAAAATGGCCAGCTATGGACAGCGAATACAAGCGCTCACTGGATTTATGGCATGCAGCCATTAACGGCCGCGGTGGTTACTATGCAGTGACAGAAGCCGAAGACCTTGCCAAAGCGTTCCGCGAGATCATCGGCAAGATCAGCGACGAAAGTGCACCATTGCCGGATTCGATTGCTGGTGGCGGCAGTACCACTGGCTATAACGTTTCTCAAAACAATGCCGGTATTTATGCCTCGGCTTATAGCCCCAAGGATGGCTGGAGCGGATATATCGCCGCAACGCGCGCACTTGAGCCAGAAAAATATGCCTGCCCTAGCAAAGACGATCCTGAAAAAATCTGCATTCGCTTCCCCGATGTGGTATCTGGCTGGGATGGCAAGAGCACAGCAGACCGATTGGACGAACTGGCATCGGTGGATAATCGTCTGGTTCTAACCTGGAGTGATGAAACCGGCGCCGGAACTCCATTCAAATGGACGGACAGCACAGAGATTGCTTACAGCACAGCACAAAAGCGAGCGCTACTGGGCTTGAGCGGCAGCGATGTCATCACGACTGCCCTGTCAACCCTAGCGCGCAATATCATCAACTACATTCGAGGCGATCGCTCTCTGGAAGGCACTACGGATGCCCAGCCTCTGCGCGTGCGCACCAGCCGCCAGGGCGATATCGTGAACTCCGAAATCTGGTATACGGGCGGCCCCATCAGCAATCATGGCATGGGCTATGCCAGCTTTGTCCAAGCACAAAAAGACCGTACGCCTGTTCTCTATGCTGGCGGCAATGACGGCATGCTGCATGGTTTTTCAGCGAAGGATGGCAGCGAACTGATGGCCTATGTACCGCGTGGCGTTGTAGGCGGACTGAAAAAACTGACCGACAAGGACTATCGACACCAGTACTACGTCGATGGCTCGCCCATGACGGGCGATATCAAGGACGGCGACGACTGGAAGACCATGCTGGTAGGCACCTTGGGCGCAGGGGGCAAGGGTTACTTTCTGCTAGACGTGACCAATCCTGGCAGTGCCGCCAGGCCTGGCCTTACCGCAGCATCGGTGGTGAAAGACCGTACTCGCGGCAATAGCGAAGCCGCACCCAATTGCAGCGCGCTCACCGGTGCTGCGGTGCAGGCCTGCACCGCAGCCGTAGCTGATGACGCAGATATTGGCAATATCACCGCCCGCCCAAACCGCAACCCCGCCAGCCTGCAGGAAGCCACGCAGATCACGCGCATGAACAATGGCCGCTGGGCAGTAGTGATGGGCAATGGCTATAACAGCGCCAAGCAACGCCCGGTGCTTCTGGTTCAGTACCTGGATGGCAACAAAGAGTTGAAGCTCATCCCTGTTACCACCAACACAGCTACCCCAGGTAGCGGCAATGCCGCCGACAACGGCCTGGCCTCTCCCGCGCTGGTGGATCTGGACGGCGACGGCAAGACCGATGTGGTCTATGCGGGCGACAACCTGGGCAATCTCTGGAAATTCGATCTGACCAGTACAAATGCCGACAGCTGGGCCGTGGCCTTCGGCGGCCAGCCACTGTTCACCGCCCGCGGCCCTGTCGCGCTGAACAGCTCCACACGCGACCAGGTACAGCCGATCACTGCCCCCCCCATCGTTCGTGCCAATGACCGAAGCATGACTACAGGCACTGGGACAGCTGCCAAAACCCTGCCCATCGGCGGCATGATGGTTGCCTTTGGCACAGGCCGCAACTTGACCGCCAACGACCGCAACACCAGCATCCAGCAGAACGTTCAAACCCTATATTCGGTTCTTGACAACACACGCTACCGCATGAATTCGGATAAAACAGCCTTGGAAGTTCACCCTGGCGACGCCAGTGCCAGCCCCCCAATCCCCACACCCGCTCCGGTTGGCACCATGAACAGCACAGGCAGGCTGCTGGCTCAGCAAGTCATTGCCGCATTCACTGGCACTGGAGCATTCAAGGATGATGCAACCATCAGCCCCAAGACCGCCGATCAGGAATTGAGCGCAGCAACCTGGCAGAACTACAAGGGCTGGTTCCTTGACTTGCCTGCCAGCGGCGAGCGCCTGCTCAAGCCCATGCAGTTCTATGACGGCAGCAATATCCTGGCCGTTTACAGCGAGTCGCCCTCAGGCACCAAAAATGCCGCCAGCGACAACATCAACGAGAGCTGCGTCCCAGTCAAGGTTGATACCAGCGCAGGCGCCCAGTGGCGCACGCTCATCAATATCATGGATGGAAAGCGCCCCAGCATTCAGGTAATGGACACCAATAATGACGGCTTCTACAACAATGCAGACGGGAACGTTTCACGAGTGGCTGTCAATACTGGTACGCCGCTGCTGATCACCAAGCGTGATCGCATTGTGGACAAGACTGGCGGTGGCGGCCCCCGTGACACTCTCGCACGCATGCCTGAGCAGTCCACACGCCCAAGCTGGCGCCAAATCAAATAACAGGAAAAGCCATGATTCATCGCATACACAAAAACCAACGCGGCTTCACCTTGATCGAGTTGATGATTGTTCTCGCCGTCGTCGGCATTTTGAGTGCGGTCGCCTATCCCAGCTATACGGAGTATGTACGGCGAGGCCATAGGGCGGATGCCCGCACTGGGCTGCTGCAAGCCCAGATGTGGATGGAGAGGGCAGCGACTGCGACGGGGGTCTATCCGACAAACGCGGACACTACCAAGATCCTGCCTGCTGCACTGAGCTGGACCGGTGATGCGAGCAAACGCTACACCATTGGTGTTAAGGCCGGTACCAGTACTAATTCGACATATACCTTGATTGCCACGCGAAAAGACCCAGGGCCCCAGGCCGCCGACAAATGCGGCGACTTCACTTTGACTCACACCGGAGCAAGAGGGGCAGAGAATCTTTCAAGCGAAATGACCGCTACGGAATGCTGGAGTAAATAAAGCCTACCCACTGCATTACCATTCTGGGCAAGATGAAAAACTCTTCCCACTTCATGAACAAGGCGCTTGAGCAGGCTGCTCAGGCGCTTTTTCTTTCCTCACCCAACCCGCGTGTCGGTTGCGTGATCGTCAATGACGCTGGCCAGATCATCGGCCAGGGCTTTACCCAGAAGGCCGGCGGCCCCCATGCCGAGATCATGGCGCTGCGCGACGCAGCGGCCAAGGGAAATGACGTGCACGGGGCTACGGCCTATGTGACGCTGGAACCCTGCTCGCACCATGGCCGCACCGGGCCCTGCTGCGACGCCTTGGTCGCAGCCGGCATCGGCAAGGTAGTGGGTGCGCTGACGGATCCCAATCCGCAAGTGGCCGGCCAGGGTTTCGCGCGGCTGCGCGCCGCGGGTGTCGATGTGGAGATAGGCCCCGGCTCAGCTGAATCACGCGAGCTCAATGTCGGCTTTTTCAGCCGCATGATTCGCGGCACGCCCTGGGTGCGCATGAAGGCTGCCAGCTCGCTGGACGGCGTCACGGCCTTGCACAACGGCCAAAGCCAGTGGATTACCTCGGCGGCCGCCCGGGCCGACGGACATGCCTGGCGAGCCCGGGCCTGCACGATTCTGACCGGCATAGGCACGGTACTGGAAGACAACCCGCGGCTGAACGTACGCGATGTGCCAACACCACGCCAGCCGCGTGTTGCGGTGGTGGACAGCAGGCTTGACATCTCGCTGGATGCTCATGTTTTGAAAGCGCCTAGCGGTTGTCTCATTTATACCTGCAGTACAAATCAATCCAAGATCGAGAAATTGCAAGCGCTAGGCGCTACGGTTATTGGTATGCCGAATGCGGCAGGCAAGGTGGACCTGGCTGCCATGCTGCGCGATCTGGCCGAGCGCGGCACGAATGAGCTGCATGTGGAAGCTGGCTTCAAACTCAATGGCTCCCTGATTCGCGAAGGCCTGATCGATGAGCTTCTCTTCTATCAGGCCCCCAAGCTGCTGGGCACGGGAGCCATGGGCATTGCCAACTTCGGCCCGCTCGACAGCCTGGAGCAAGGCCTGCCACTGGTGTTCCATGATGTCGCCCGCCTGGGACCGGACCTGCGCATTGTTGCCAGAATCCAGGGCCGAGAGCAGTTCTAGCGCAGTCTGTGTCCGACATGCCAACTTGATCATCATGGGTTACAAAGCAGCAATGACGGCTTTTATCTCCACATCGTCATGGCTGCAGCCGTTGCGGTGGCCAAAGTATCAGGCATTGCTTGCCGGCGCTTTCATCGCGCTGCTGCTCACGGGTTGCGCGGCGTCTCTACCCAAGGATGTGGAGCGCCCCGTCAGCACCGCATTGAGCCAGCCCCAAAACACCGACCTGGGCCTGTTCATCTCTCAGGCTCGCCCAGCCAAGGCAAAGCCAGATGCCTCGGCTTTCGCCTTGATATCCGGCCCCAAGCATGCCCTCAGCAGCCGCATGGCGCTGGTGGAAAATGCACAGAAAACGCTGGATCTGCAGTACTACGCCATCCATGCAGACCAAAGTACCGGACGACTGCTGCACGCCGTCGTGCAGGCTGCCAAGCGCGGCGTGCGCGTACGCGTGCTGCTGGACGACTTCCACAGCACGGGGCCGGACGCACAGATCATGCGCCTGGCTTTTGTACCCAATGTGGAGATGCGCATGTTCAACCCTCTGGCCGGCTCGCGCGCTTCCACCATCGGCCGGGCCTGGACGCTGCTGACCGACTTTCAGCGCGCGCAGCAGCGCATGCACAACAAGCTGTTTGTGGCCGACAACACCCTGGCTGTGATTGGCGGGCGCAATCTGGGCGATGCCTACTTTGACGCCTCCAATGACGGCAATTTTGTCGACCTCGATGTTCTGACCGGCGGCCCGGTCGTCAAAGACCTGTCGCGCAGTTTTGATCGCTACTGGAACAATGTTCGCGCCTACCCCGTGCAGTCGCTGATCAGCGAGCCTGACTTGCTCAAACTCAAAAAGCAGTTCGACCAGGAAGACGCCAGGAGCGAAGCCGAGCATGCTCGCAACACCACCGCCCCGAGACCGGAGCCCGAAGACCGCCCCTTGAGTCTGAAGCAGATCCCGTGGATCTGGGCCCAGGCCATGGTGCTGGCCGACAGCCCGACCAAGATTCCCGCTGAAGGAGCGGAGCGGACTGCCGCCGATGAGTCATTCGAAGCAGCAGTACTCAAGGCCGACGACGCCAACAGCCTCCCTCCCTTGGCCGCACCGGCACTGAATGCCGAATCGGTGGTCGATGGCCTGCTGGCTCTGATTCGCTCTGCCAGGCGGGACTTGCTGGTCGTTTCGCCCTACTTTGTACCTGGGCCGGAGATCATGGATGCCTTTCGCGCTGCACGCAGCAAAGGCGTACGCATCCGGGTTCTGACCAACTCACTGGCCTCCAACGATGCTCCGCTGGCACATGCCGGCTATGCTCGCCACCGCAAGGCACTACTGGAGATCGGCGTCGAATTGCATGAAATGCGCAGCGAAGCAGCAAATGTCAGCTCCGCCCTGCGCGCGGGCGGCACGGGCTCCAGCGGCGGCAGCTCCGGCGCTTCGCGGGCCATGCTGCACACCAAGCTGCTGGTCATAGACGGGCGTCTGGTCGCCGTGGGCTCCATGAATCTGGATATGCGCTCACGCCTGCAGAACACCGAGATCGCCGTACTGATCGCCAGCCGCCGCTTCAGCCAGCTGGCCAGCGACAGCATCGATGAAAGCCTGCCTGAAAACAGCTGGCGCGTGGATCTGGATCCCAAGGGGCAACTGGTCTGGCGTGCACCGCAGGACAGCGGGCTCAGTGATTCGTATTCCGAACCCGATGCCAGCCTGGGTCTGCGCCTTATGCTGCAGCTGCTCGGGCCTCTGGCTCCGGACAGTCTGCTGTGACTTCCGCCCGCTCTGGCCAGGGCCATTCCCGCTGCAGATCACGCTGGGGCAAGGCCGCCACCCAATCGCTGATGGCGCGCTGATCGGTCTGGGTGCGCACTTCCTGATAAGCCAGCTCGGCTTCGGGAAAACGTCTGCGCATGAGGTTGAGCCACTGTTTGAGGCGACCCGCACGCTGGCGCGGCTCCAGATCCTCGCAGACCATATGCCAGAAACGCTGCACCTGGGGCACCAGCGCCAGCCAGTCAATGCCGGCTGCCGCGCTGACACTGCCCTGCTCCACGGCGCGGCGCACGGCCAGGGCCAGACCTGGGTCGGCCACAATGCCGCGCCCCAGCATCAGATCGTCGCAGCCCGAAACTTCGCGGCAGCGCAAGGCCTCTTCCACAGTCCAGATCTCGCCATTGGCCACCACATTCACGCCCACCGCATCGCGGATGCGCGGAATCTCTTCCCAATAGGCCGGCGGACGATAGCCGTCCAGCTTGGTGCGTGCATGGACGACGATCTCACAGGCGCCCCCCTGCTCCATGGCCTGGGCACACTCGGTCATCAGCGCCCGATCGTTGAAGCCCAGCCGCATCTTGGCCGACACCGGCATCTGCGCGGGCACGGCACGGCGCACAGCATCCACCACGCGCACGATCTGCTCGGGATCCTGCAGCAGCGATGCACCGCCGCCATGGCGGTTGACCACCTTGGCCGGACAGCCGAAATTCAGATCGATGCCCTCGGGTCCCAGGCGCGCCAGATTGGCAGCGTTCTCGGCCATGCTGACGGGGTCGGAGCCCAGCAGCTGCGCCCGCACCGGCACCCCGGCCAACGTCCTGCTGCCATTGCGCAGCTCGGGCATGGTACGCAGATAGACCTTGTCCGGCAGCAGCGAGCCGCTGATGCGAATGAACTCGGACACGCAGCGGTCCGCGCCGCCCACCCGGGTCAGCACATCGCGCAGCACAAAATCCAGCAGCCCTTCCATGGGCGCAAGCAGCAGTCTCATTTCAGATTCAAATCAGATTGACCTGCAGCGCTTATCAGAAAACGCCAGCAGCTAGTAATTCAGAAGCAATTGGCAAGCTTGAACAGCAATGACGGAATGATCCGCTGCGAATTGGCGCAGATTCACACCAGTGTCATCGTCAGCCCATGCAATAGCGCATCCGCACTTGCAACGCGCCAGACCGCAGCAGCCATGATTTTGCAAAAAACCGCCAAGGCCCAGGAAGAACTTCAGCCAGGATCGCGCCAGCTACCGCAGCGCGCACGCTCCCTGCTGTTGCTGGCCGGCGGCAAGAGCATGGAAGAACTTGCAGCCATGTTGGGCAGCGATCATGCCGCACTGGCCCAGCAATTGGTGGAGCAGGGATATCTTCAGCTGGTGCCATCCAGCGCCCCCAGGGAGCGCAGCATGGCCATTCATCCAGCAAGCTCCCTCGCCAAAGCCGGATACAGTCCGGCCACACCAGCCCTGGCGCCAGCCGAGGAAGCCACCGATTCGGCACCAGCCATCAATATGGCGGGTACCCGCATGTATTTATTCGATATGTGCGAGCGCCTGTTTGCCAACCGTCATGAGACGCTGGCCCAGACATTGCGCACCCAACTGCGCGAGGCCAGAGACCTGAACAGCTTGCGCAGCGCCGGTATCAGCCTGCTGACGGCGGTAGAGGAATATGCGGGCAAAGAACGCGCCCAGTCGCTGCGCGAAAGGCTGGCTGCCCTGCTGGCGCATGGCGAAGCCGCCGATCCGTCCAGTCAGGAACTTCAAGGAGCGACGGCCTAGCAGCCTGGCTGTCAGCCGGCTTTGGCCAGACGCCAGAGCGACGTCACTTCGGCAGAGCGCGCAATGTGCAAGGGGTCCTCGCGGTCCTGTACCTTGCCATGGTGCGGGCGGACATCCTCGCGCCCCAGCACCTTGAGGCCGGCCGATTCAATCCAGCCCAGCAGCTCCTCACGCGTGCGCAGCTTCAGATGCTCGGCCAGGTCAGAGAGAATGAGCCAGCCTTCGCCGCCTGGCAGCAGGTGCGCTGCCAGCCCTTGCAGAAAACCGCGCAGCATGCGGCTGTCTTCGTCATAAATCGCCTGATCGAGCACCGATGCGGCCTTGCCCGGCAGCCAGGGCGGGTTGCAGACGATCAGGCCGGCCTGCCCTTGCGGGAACAGATCGACATGCTGCAGCTCCACCCTGGAAGCATGACCCAGCCGCTGCAGATTCTCGGAGGCGCAGGCCAAAGCACGCTCGCTCATATCGGTGGCAAGCACCGACTTCACGCCGCGCTTGAGCAGCAGTGCCGAGAGCACGCCTGTGCCCACGCCGATATCCCAGGCCTGCTGCAATCCGGCAGCAGGAATGCTCGCACGCGCCACCAGATCGAGATACTCGCCGCGCACGGGCGAGAAGACACCGTAGTGCGCATGAATGCGGGCGCCATCCAGGGCGGGTATCTCCACCCCCTTCTTGCGCCATTCATGGGCGCCGACCACACCCAGCAGATCTCGCAGCGGCACCAGCACGGACTGCGCATGCGCTTCGGCCGGGACTGCGCCCCAGGCCTCGGAACATGCAAGACTCCAGTCCGGAGCCCGGCGCAAGGCGCAATGCCATTGCATATCCAGCTCAATCAGAATGCTGGCCAGCATCCGTGCGCGCTGGGCCTGGGACTGGCGGTACAGATGGAACGCGTGGGGAAAGCCTGTAGCAGCAGGGCTTTTTGCCGGGCTCTTGCGGCGCGACTTCTTGTCCAGCCGGCGGCCCAGTGCCAGCAACAGCTGACGCGCATTCTGGAAATCACCGCGCCACAGCAGCGACACACCTTCGCTGATATGGCGAAACGCCGTATCAGCGGGCATGGTGTCATCGGCAATTTCGATGCGGCGAGGCTTGGGCAAGCTGCTTTCGCTGCGCCACAAAGCCGTATGGGCCTGGGCTTGCTCCTGCCATTGCAGCAGGTCGAAAGCAGATGCGGGTGCGCAGACTGAGGCCGCGAGCTTGCTGTTGGGAGACGTCACGGCCTGTCTTTCAGTGAGTGCTGAACGCTGTGATCAGCCGTTCAGAGGACGCTTGACGCGCACTTCTTCAATCTTGATGCTGCCAATCACAGCCGTCTTGGCCGTGGACATTTCACGCTTGAAACCTGCCATTTCATGGAAACGCAGGGCACGCTCGTTGCGCAGCGGAATCCAGGCGGTCACATTGGTGCAGCCTTCTTCCAGCAGACCATCTCGGGCAGCGTCCCACAGGGCAACGCCAACACCTTGATTCCAGTGCGAGGGAGCTGCATAGATAGCCCAGATCTCGCCGGTGGTCTGGCGGGACTTTTCATCACGGGAACGGTCAAAGCCGACAAAGCCAACGATCTTGTCGCCGTCGATGGCGACCTGGACCTGTGGCTCACAGTATTCAATAGCTTCGCGCCAGTAAGCCTGGCGCTTTTCAACCGAGGACATGGCCTTCAGTTGATCATCGGGAACCAGACCTCGATAAGCCTCCAGTGCGGAAGCAGTATGGATCTGGGCAATCGCTTTTGCATCGCGAAGAGTAGCGGGACGGACCTGGATACTAGACATGGAAAAACCGGGGCGGAAACATGTAAGAATAGAAGGGCGTAATTGTCTACAGATTCAGAGTTTTGGCACGCGGTGCAGTGGTTAGCCATTTGCTCAACTGCGGCTGTTCGCAATTTCTTGCTATGGCGCAATCTATGTGCTATGCGCTCCACTAAGCAGAGCAGCAAGCCCGCAACCATCAATGGTTTGCGTCACATTTGATGACAATATGGCAAGCGCTCACCACAGCGTGGAAGCGCTCAATCCCTTTGCGACGGCCAAGAAATTTCAGAGCCAGCGTCGCATAAAGTCCATCACCCGATCGAATTTTTCCCCGAATGGCGGGTACAGCAGGGAAGCCGCCGCCCAACGCGACTGCACGAAAACCGCCTTCTGGTGCACAAAGCGCAAAAAGCCCTGCTCTGCGTGATAGGCGCCCCATCCGCTGTCGCCGACACCGCCGAACGGCAGGTTCTCATGCGCCACATGCAGCAAGGTGTCGTTCACACAGACGCCTCCGCTGACGGTACGCATCAACACCGCGTCGCGCTCGGCCTCGTCATTGCCAAACCAGTACAGCGCCAGCGGACGCGGGCTGGCGTTGATGGCATTGATCACGTCTTCGATATGCTCGTAGGAGATCACAGGCAGGATGGGGCCGAATATCTCTTCCTGCATCAGCTGCATCTCGCCCGTGGCGCCAAACACCAGCGCGGGAGCGAACTGCCGCTCCACGGCCTCACCCCAGGCCGTGGTGTCGCCGTCCGCAGCGGGGGCAGCCGCTTCATGCATCCAGTGCACCTGTGCTCCCAGGCTTTGCGCCTGGCGCAGCATCTGCTTGAGCCGTGCCAGATGGCGCTTGCTGATGATGGCCGTGTAATCCGGGTTGCCCGAAATGCGCGGGTACAGCTGTTGCACCGCCGCTTGATAGGCCTCGGCAAACTCCTGCTCCTTGCCGCGCGGCAGCAGCACATAGTCGGGAGCGATGCAGGTCTGCCCGGCATTGACCAGCTTGCCATAGGCCACCTTGAGCGCAGCGGCCTGCATATCGCAGTCCTGCGCAATGATGCAGGGCGACTTGCCCCCGAGCTCCAGCGTGGTGGGCGTCAGGTGCACGGCTGCCGCCTGCGCCACACGCCGCCCCACGGCCGTGGAACCGGTGAACAGCAGATGGTCGAACTGCAGGCCCGAGAACTGCGTGGCCACGGCCACGTCTCCCTCGATCACGCAGAACTCTTCGGGTGCAAAGAACTGGGCGACCAGCTCGCCCATTTTTGCCGAGGTATGCGGCGTCAGCTCGCTGGGCTTGAGCATCACGCGATTGCCCGCCGCCAGCGCCGTGATGGCCGGCGCCAGCGACAGCTGCAGCGGATAGTTCCAGGGCGAGATGATGCCCACCACGCCCAGCGGCTGGCGCTCCACCCAGGCCTTGCCTGGCTGCAGCATCAGCGGCGTGCGCACACGCTGGCGCTTGGCCCACTTGCCCAGATGCTTGAGCGTGTGCTTGAGCATGTTTCGCACCAGCATCAGATCCAGCATCTCGGTCCAGCGCTCGGAGCGCACGCCAAAGTCCTGCTGCACTGCGGCACAAAGCTGCTCGCCATTCTCATCCAGCATCTTCTGCAGGCGCAGCAAACGCTCGCGGCGCACCAGCACAGGTACATCAACCTGCGCGCGGCTGGCTTGGTATTGCAAGTCAAAGATGCGATGCAAGTCCATGTAGTTCATGCCTGTCTTCAAAACCTCTGTTCACTCGTTTTCATTCTTACCCAAGCCAGCGCCTGTAATCAGACCAGCTTCCCCTCATACAGACATCTCCAGCGGCATGCCATCTGCACCAAATGCAATGCCGCGCTCTTCCAGCCTGGCACGCGCGGCATGGTGCACCACGCCACGCTTGGGAAGGCTGGATTCCAGCAGGCGGCGCAGCGTGGCTTCGCCGACATTGGCGTGGCGAACGACTTCCATGCGCACGCCCCAGAACTTGTCATCTGCAAAACGGTCAAGAATCTCTGCATCCGCATCTGGATTCATCGCGGCAGTCGCCCGGATGGCTTGATTGGGGTCCGTCAGGAAAGGCTCCAGCTCTTGCACGTTGGCAGCGCCGCAGGCTGCAATGTAGCGGCGCTCCTCGGCAGCTTTTTGCTCAGGTGTCTTTTTTGCCATTGTGCCCTCGAAGAATTTGAATTCGTCCCTACTTCAGCGCAAGCGAGGTAAGTAGCGCGTAAAAAAAGAGCCTGACACATACAAGCGCAGGCTCTTTGTTGGCGATCAGCTCACAGCTCTATCAGGATTCATGGACCTCGCGCGGCTGCACATCGGTGACATCGCCGGCACCGGGCAGAACGCCGCGGCGCCCGCGGGCTTCACGCCCATCCTTCTTGGCCTCGGCATTGCCCGACGATTGCGCCATCCACTCGGCTCCCGAGCGGTACACCGTCTGCCAGCCGGCAAAGGGGCTCATGGCTCCCATGCTCATGGGCACCACGGGCTGGCCCGTGAGTCTGGCCCACAGGGCGCGCACGCCCCAGGCCAGGGCGATGAGACAGGCCACAGCCATCAGGCACAGGAAGAACACCAGGCCCACCAGCATCAGCATGATGCGGACGGACCAACGGGTTGCAGTGGCGGCGAAATCGTTCAAAGCAATACCTCTTTCTAGGGGTCAGGTCCTCAGGCAGCGCCTGCGGACTCGAACCGGAACACCCCGGGATCATTCACCGGGTCTACTGTCACGGCTATCGTACTCTTGGGCGGGAACTTTCCTTCGAGTAACAACTTGGACAGCGGGTTTTCAATACGCTGCTGGATGGCACGCTTGAGCGGACGGGCCCCGAACACGGGATCGAAGCCCACCTTGGCCAGCTCGGCCAGGGCTTGCTCGGACACCTGCATGCTCAACTCCATCTTCTGCAGACGGCTTTCCAGCAACTTCAGCTGAATCCTGGCAATCGCCTCGATGTTCTTGGCATCCAGTGCATGGAAGACCACGGTTTCATCGATACGGTTCAGGAATTCGGGTCGGAAATGGTTTTTAAGTTCCCCCCAGACCGCTTCCTTCACATCATCGGCATCCTCGCCAACCATGGCCTGTATCAGATGCGAGCCGATATTGCTGGTCATCACGATCACGGTGTTCTTGAAGTCCACCGTGCGACCTTGGCCATCCGTCAGGCGACCATCGTCCAGAACCTGCAGCAACACATTGAAGACATCGGGGTGGGCCTTTTCCACCTCGTCCAGCAGCAGCACGCTATAGGGCTTGCGGCGCACGGCTTCCGTCAGGTAACCGCCTTCCTCGTAACCCACATAGCCGGGGGGCGCACCGATCAAGCGTGCCACAGAGTGCTTTTCCATGAACTCACTCATGTCAATACGCACCAGATGGTCCTCGCTGTCAAACAGGAATCCTGCCAGCGCCTTGCACAGTTCGGTCTTGCCCACACCGGTGGGGCCGAGGAACAGGAAGGAGCCGGTGGGGCGATTGGGATCGGACAGACCCGAGCGCGAGCGGCGGATGGCATTGGCCACGGCGCTGATCGCCTCCTCCTGGCCCACCACACGCTCGTGCAGCTTGTCTTCCATGTGCAGCAGCTTGTCTTTTTCGCCCTGCATCATCTTGGACACGGGGATGCCCGTGGCACGGCTCACCACCTCGGCGATCTCTTCGGCTCCGACCTGGGTGCGCAGCAGCTTGTTGGCCGTCGCGCCGTCCTGGCCTTCCTCCTTGGCCTGAGCTTCATGCAGCTGCTTTTCAAGTGCAGGCAGCTTGCCGTACTGCAGCTCGGCCACCTTGTTGAAGTCGCCCTTGCGCTTGAACTCCTCGATCTGTATGCGCAACTGGTCCACTTCCTTGCGGATCTGCTCAGAACCCAGAGCGCTGGCTTTCTCGGCCTTCCAGATTTCCTCGAGGTCGGCGTACTCGCGCTCCAGGCTTTCGAGTTCTTCCTCGATCAGCTGCAGACGCTTTTGCGAAGCCTCGTCCTTTTCACGCTTCATGGCTTCGCGCTCGATCTTGAGCTGAATCATGCGGCGCTCGAGCTTGTCCATCACCTCGGGCTTGGAGTCCATCTCGATCTTGATCTTGGCCGCAGCCTCGTCGATCAGGTCAATGGCCTTGTCGGGCAGGAAGCGGTCGGTGATGTAGCGATGACTCAGCTCCGCAGCGGCAACGATGGCGGGGTCGGTGATATCGACGTTGTGATGCGCCTCGTACTTCACCTGCAGGCCGCGCAGGATGGCGATGGTGTCCTCCACCGAAGGCTCGTCCACGATGACCTTCTGGAAGCGGCGTTCCAGCGCAGCATCCTTTTCGATGTATTTGCGGTACTCATCGAGCGTGGTCGCACCCACGCAATGCAGCTCGCCGCGCGCCAGCGCGGGCTTGAGCATATTGCCGGCATCCATGGCGCCATCGGCCTTGCCGGCGCCCACCATGGTGTGGATCTCGTCGATGAAAAGAATGATGCGGCCTTCGTCCTGTGCGATTTCCTTGAGCACGGATTTGAGGCGCTCCTCGAAGTCGCCGCGGTACTTGGCACCGGCCAGCAGGCCCGCCATGTCCAGCGACAGCACACGCTTGTTCTGCAGGCTCTCGGGCACTTCGCCGGCCACGATGCGCTGGGCCAGGCCTTCGACAATGGCGGTCTTGCCCACGCCGGGCTCGCCGATGAGCACGGGGTTGTTCTTGCTGCGGCGCTGCAGCACCTGGATGGCGCGGCGGATTTCGTCGTCGCGGCCGATTACCGGGTCCAGCTTGCCGCTGCGGGCACGCTCGGTCAGGTCCAGCGTGTATTTCTTGAGCGCTTCGCGCTGGCCTTCGGCTTCTGCACTGTCCACGTTCTGCCCTCCTCGCACGGCATTGATGGCCGCTTCCAGACTGGATTTGCTCACGCCGCTCTGCTTGAGCAAGGCACCGGCACGCGTGGCCGAGCCTGCGGCATCGGCCAGCGCCAGCAGAAACAGCTCGCTGGCGATGAACTGGTCACCACGTTTGAGGGCTTCTTTTTCGCTGGCCTGCAGCAGCCGAGCCAGCTCGGAGCCTACCTGTACATCGCCTTGCTGCTGCACGCGCGGCAGGTCTGCCATGGCCTGCTCGGCAAGGCTCTTGAGTTGTTGCACATTGCCGCCGGCACGCTGCAGCAGCGCGCGCGGGCCGTCGTCCTGGCGCAGCATGGCCACCAGCAGGTGCAGAGGGTCGATGGTGGATTGATCAGCACCGAGCGCCAGGGACTGCGCGTCGGCCAAGGCTTCTTGGAATTTGGTCGTCAGTTTGTCAATTCGCATGGTTTGTCGCTTTCGCTCCAATCAGATTCATTGCCATTTATCTGATAGTCAAACAGGGGGTTTCAAGACCTTAATGCGCAAAAAACAGCAAAAAGCAGATCCGCAACTGCTCTGCTTGCGGTATATCAAGTCAAGCATCGTGCCAGCAGCGGGCCAGTTGCGTAGGAGTAAGCCCATAGTGCTTGCGAAAGCTGCGCAGCAAATGGCTGGCATTGGCAAACCCCGTTTCGGCGGCCAGCCGTGCCAGCTGCGGCGCGCGCCCCCTCGCACTGCCTGCGCTGCCCTGCAGGCGGGCACAGACCTGCTGCAGACGCCGCTGCATGACCCAGTCATGCACGGTGCAACCCATGCTTTGATGGAACATACGGGCAAAGTGATATTCGGACAAGGCCACGACCTGCGCCAGCGCGGGCAAGCTCAGGGCTTTGCTGTCGGCCAGATGGGCATCCACATAGTCAAGCACCTTGCGCCGGGCCGTGGATGACAGGCCACCCAGTGGTTTCAGCAGCTTGTGCCGCTGCCAGGGCGCCGCCGACTGCAGCACCAGCCGGTCCAGCACTTGCTGGCTCAGGCAGTCCGCCTGCCATATGTCGTGAGCCCCACTCCAGTCCAGTCGCCACAGCGCCTGTGCCCATTGCGCATAAATTGGGTCTTGGGAATAAATCTGCGGTGTCAGCGTAATGCTGCGCGGCTCGGCATCCAGCAGGCGCACCACACGGTCGGCCCAGGCAATATCCGAGACATACAGGTGCAGAAACTGCACGGGCTCGCGCACCAGCCAGCGCGATTCATGCTCGGCCGGGAGAACGCAAAAGCGCCCTGCTTCGCCTCGGGCCAGTGCATCGTCCTTGAGTTGCGATCCCTGACCTCCGCTCAGATAGACAGACAGCGTGTGATGCCCTTGCTGGCGGTAGTGCACCTCATCATCGTGATTGGCCCAGATAGCCAATTCCAGCGACTGGCTCAAACCCGTTCTGCGCCTGATCTGGGCACGTGACCGAGCCAGTACATGACTCAGATGCGATGGGGCGGATACAACGCTGGCGGGCATGCCTGCATTGTGGCGCCAGCCATCTGGCCGCGCTTGCTGCAGCGCCACAAAACCGCAGGAATGTGCAACGCAGCGCAAATCCAGGCGCGCAAGATCTTGGTTCTTCCAAGCACCAAGACTTGCCATGCTTATGCCTCTTTATGCCCTGGTCGTGCTGATCTGGGGCTCCACCTGGATCGCTCTCAAGATGCAACTGGGCAGCGTACCCGTAGAGCTGTCCATCGCCTACCGCTTTGGCCTTGCCTCCCTGGTGCTTTTTGCCTGGCTGCTGCTGACCCGCCAGTGGCGCGCCCCCCGCGGCGCAGCCATTCCACGCGTGCTGGGCCAGGGGCTATGCCTGTTCAGCCTGAACTTTGTCTGCTTCATGCACGCCAGCGAGACCCTGACCAGCGGTCTGGCTGCCGTGGTGTTTTCCAGTGCCAGCATCTGGAATGCATTTCTGGCGCGAGTCATCCACGGTCGCGGGCTTGCGCCCAATGTGCTCGCAGGCAGCGCTCTGGGCCTGACGGGTCTGGTGATTCTGTTCTGGCCGGAGCTGCAGCAAGGCCAGCACGCCAGCTGGCAAGGTCTGTTGTGGGCGCTGGGTGGAACACTGTGCTTTTCCTGCGGGAACATGCTTTCTGCATCTCTGCAGCGCCTGGGCTACAAGCCGCTGCACACCAATGCCTGGGGCATGCTGGCCGGCACGCTGCTGCTGCTGGCGTATGCGCTGATTGCCGGTCTGCCCTGGCACTTTGATACCAGCCTGCAATATACAGGCGCGCTGCTGTATCTGGCCATTCCCGGCTCGGTGATTGCCTTTACCGCCTACCTCACACTGGTAGGCCGACTGGGACCCGAAAAAGCCGCCTATGCCACAGTGCTGTTTCCCATTGTGGCGCTCAATATCTCGGCTCTGTTCGAAGGCTACCAGTGGACTGCCGCCGGCATGCTGGGCCTGATCCTGGTGATGGCTGGCAATGTACTGGTCTTCAAGCCACCCCGCTGGCTGCAGCCGAACGATCCGCAAAAAGCATAGCATCCACCGCTATTCAATATTGCGTTTCAGATGATTTTTCAATTGAAACTCAATGAGTAAATGCGTAAGCAGCTATCAATTCATGGAATTATTGCCATCGCGCCAATGCCTGCTCATCGCTGACACGCGCATCCACCCAGCGTGCGCCTTGCCCGGTCTGCTCTTTTTTCCAGAACGGCGCTTCGGACTTCAGATAGTCCATGATGTATTCGCAGGCCTCGAAGGATTTGCCGCGGTGGGCGCTGGTCACGGCCACCAGCACGATCTGGTCCATGGGCTGCAGCAGGCCGATACGGTGAATCACGCGCGCGCCATAGATGCCGAAGCGCGCCACGGCCTTGTCGATGATGGTCTCGATCGACTTCTCGGTCATGCCGGGATAATGCTCGAGCTCCATGCTGGAGACGGCATCTCCCTCGTTGCGGTCGCGCACCGTGCCGACAAAGCTGCAGACCGCGCCCACGCGTGCATCGCCGGCGCGCAGAGCGGCAATCTCGGCCGAGAGGTCAAAGTCCTGGGTCTGAATGGATACACGTGCTTCAGTCATGCCTGCATTGTCGCAGGCCAGCATGGGCATGTCCGGCGCATTAGCATTGGGCCATGGCCACACAAACCATCAATCTGCCGGAGTACACGCTGTACCCCTCTCCGCGCAACGAGCACCGGATGATTTTCGAGTTCCAGCTCTTTGTGCCCTATCCCTATGAGCTGATCCACCTGCCCGACTACAACTTCAAGGGCAAGGCCACGCTGTTTGCCGCCCACCGCAAGCGCGACAACAAATCGGGCCAGCTCATTACCTGCGAGCTGGCCGTGGACATCGAGCGTTTCGAGCGCCTGTTCGAGCCAAGCTAAAGTTCAAGGCCCTATGGACGATACCAGCCAGATTCAGCCGCCGCCCAGCTTTGCCGAGCTGTTTCGCACGCGCAGCGGCAAGCTGTCCGCCCCGATTGCCGAGGTCGTCGCACGCTATGAGCTGTGCGAAGACCTGGCAAGCCATCTGACCGAGCAGGCACAGACGCTTTATCACTCGGGCAATTCCTCCGAAGAGCAGGTGCTGCTGGGCATGCATGCGGGCCTGGCCGCGCAGGGCTCGGTCGTCACGGCGCTGGAAGCGGTCTGGATCGTGCAGCGCCTGGCCGAGCTGCTGGAATGGCGTGCACCGCAGTTCCCCACTCCTGCAGACCCGGCGTGAAAGCCCGGACGAAACCGGTTTTCAGCGCTGTCAGACCCGCATTTTTCGCTTCAAGCCTCAGGAGCCTCTTCCACTCGGGAGCAGATCAGAAGGCTCCGGCAGGCGCATGCAGACGCTGCCAGGCCAGGGCCCGCCAGGCAGGCGTTCCATAGGCGGCGACCAGATCGCGCCCTATGACGGCCCAGGCCGGGTCGGCCGGGTTCAGACCCAAGGCCTCGATGAACGGCGCTTGCACGATGAAACACTGGCGCCGATAAGGCAGCAAAAATCCATCCGCCTGCTGCGCAAGCACGCTGCACGCCTGCGCGTGCTCGCTGAACCAGATGTGCAGAAGAATGCCGCTACGCGGCACATGCCAGAAGCTGCCCATGTCATCTCCTGGTGCTGCCTGCGCCCCCAGCACCCGACGCGCCTGCTCCCAGCCCGCAAACCCGACCTCGCGCGCCGCCTGATGCAAGTGGTCACGCAATGTGGCCGAGCCACCAGTCCCCTCGCGCCGCGCGCGGCTCAAGCGCACACGGGCACGCACCTTGATCTCGTCGACCAGCGTCTGCGGCGAAATGAATTCAGCAACAGAACCCGCCTCCATGGCCGGACCCGAGTGACCAATGGCTGCAGCACCAGCGGACAGCGCTTGGCCTGATCTCATGGAATTCGCGGTTTCGCTGCTCATGGTTGCACCCCTTGCAGCTCTTGCTGCCATAGAGACAGCAGGGCCTGAAGTTCGGCGTCATAGTCGAACAAGGGGTCGTCGCGCTCCTTCACGCGGTCCAGTACCTCAAAACGGAATGCCTGTGCGCCGTGGCGGGCCCAGGCCTGGGCCAGTGCCGCATCGCGCCGGGAGCCATTGCTCAGCTCGAACCGCATGCGGTTGAGTATTGCGTCCACATTGCGGCTGGCACCCAGGCGCAACAAGTCGGCAGCATCGCAGCGCACCGCATAGATACCCATGGCGGGAAACGCCTGTTTGTAGTCCCGCGCCAGCGTGCGCCGCGCCTGGGGATGGAGAGATGAAGTCATGACAGTGCTCCAGGTTGCATCGGAGCCTCCCGCGCTGGGCCCTTAGAACAACCATGGTCTGACAGAACATCGAATCGAGCGTGAACACGCTGCCTAAAGCAAGGGTGAGAGCCTCTTGTGCGGGCAGGCGCCCCTTAGCACCTGTGAGCCGCGATTCTAGTGCAAGCGCCTCAGGCCTGCTCGGGCGTCAGTTGCTCGACCAGCTTGCGCCCGAAAGCCACATCGGGCTGCAGACCATAGAGAATGCGATAGACGATGGGTGCCACCAGTTGGTCCAGCATGGTGTCCACATCGGGACCCGACTCGCCACGCGCCCGGGCCCGGCTCAGCACAATGCCAAGCTGGTCTCGGATGATGTCCACGCAGGCGCAGGTCACCTGGTCTTCCTGGGTTGCCACCAAGGTATCGCGCAGCAAGGTGCGCCCCAGAGGCGAGCCCATTTCCTCGATGTATTGCTCGGTCCAGGCCTGCAGATCGCCATGCAGGCTGCCCGTGTCCGCCGGCTCGGCGATGGGACGGATGCGCTCCAGCGCCACATCGGCCAGAAGTTGCGGCAGATCGCCCCAGCGGCGGTACAGCGTGGAAGGCGTCACGCCGGCTTCGCTAGCGATCAGGGGGAAGGTCAGCTCCTCGCGCGGCATCTGCTCCAGCAGTTTCCTCACCGCCTGATGCACGCTAGCCTGTACACGGGAGCTGCGCCCGCCCGGCCGGGATTGGACTGGGTCTTTTGCAATCATGGTCATTAAAGCTAAATATTTGCGTTAATGAAAAATTAACGCAGAATACGCAAACGCAAAAAATTTGCTTTTATGGTAGCGGAGCCTGCTTTTCCATGTCCACATCCTCTGTATCCCTGACTGCGGTGTCCGGCACTCGCCATATGGCTGCTGTCGCCCTGACCCTGGCCAGTTTTCTGGCGGCATCCAGCGCTCCCACGCCCTTGTATAGGCTCTACCAGCAGGCCTGGGGATTTTCGTCGGGTATGCTGACCCTGATCTTCGCGGTCTATGCCTTCAGTCTGCTCGTCGCCCTGCTCACCATGGGCGCACTGTCCGATTACCTGGGCCGGCGCCCCGTCATTCTTGCCGCCCTGGGACTGGAAGCATTCTCCATGCTGATGTTTGCCCATGCACAGGATGCGCAAGCCCTGCTCTGGTCTCGCGTGGTGCAGGGCTTTGCCACCGGCATGGCGAGTGCGGCCCTGGGCGCGGCCCTGCTCGACATGGACCGCGAACGCGGTGCACTGATCAACACGCTGTCTCCCATGATCGGCATGGCAGCCGGCGTGTTCGGCGCCAACCAGCTGGCCAGCCACGGCCATGACGGGCTGCATCAGATCTACTGGTGGCTGCTGCTGGTCTTTGCGGCATCGGCCTGGGCCATTGCCGTGATGCCTGAAACCGTCAGCCGTCGCAACGGAGCCCTGGCCTCCATGCGCCCTCGCATCCGCCTTCCCGCACATATCCGCCCGGCCTTCCTGCGTATGGCGCCGCTGGATATCGCTGCCTGGGCGCTGGCGGGCTTTTATCTGTCGCTAGGCCCCACCCTGCTGCGCGTGATCACCGGCTCCCCCCTGATGGCAGGCCTGGCCGTGTGCATCAACACCCTGAGTGCCGCAGCGGCCATCTGGCTGCTTCGCCACTGGACGGCCCAGCGCATGCTGCGCTTTGGCGGCTCGGTGCTGCCGCTGGGCATCGTGATTCTGCTGCTGGGCGTGGCCAGCCACAGCCTGGCACTGATGGTGGCTGCCTCCGTGGTTGCCGGTGCGGGCTTTGGCGTGGGCTTTCAGGGGGCGCTGCGCAGCGTGCTGCCGCTGGCCGAGCCGCATGAACGCGGCGGCCTGCTGGCCACCATCTATGTGCTGAGCTATCTGGCCTTCAGCCTGCCTGCCATCGCAGCAGGCCTGCTGACCCAGAGCCTGGGGCTGGTACCCACCACCTATGGCTATGGCCTGATGCTGATTGCGCTGGGCTTGCTGGCACTGGCAGCCACAAGGCAGAAGCCCGCGACGGCCATGGCAGACAGGCGCTGAATCACTGTCTTGCGCCGCACTGCGTGGCTCATCGCTCCAGGCCAATGCTCAGCAATTACCGCCGCCATCAAAAAAGCCGTGCGGCAGAAGCGGCACGGCTCGAGATTCGGAGGCTGCCCTCGGGCCTAGGCCGACTCGGCAGCCTTCCAGTCCGCATAGCGGTTCAGAATGCGCTGCACCTGACCATGGGTCCACTCGCCGCCCTTGGCGGCCGCAATGCCCCGTGCATTGAGTTCGGCCGCCATGGCGCGGTGGGTCAGACCTTGTTGCAGCAATTGGGCGAACAGCGCTTCGTGCTGCCTGGCAAAGGCATCGGCCGCCGATTTGCGCTTTTCCACCGTGGCGCGGATATTGGCCGCACCGGCCGTGCCCAGCTTGACTCCGCGCTCGCGCGCTTGGGCCAACGCCTTGCGGGTGCGGGCGCTGATCTCGGGATTGACTTCGGGCGTGGACAGATCGGCGGTTTCGGTCATGGCAGCAGAGATGGATATATGACTCAGCGGCTGACCCCGCAACCATTGCGGGAACAGCAACAGCGGTGTGTGAGGCAACAAGCGGCAAAGCTCCTGGAGCCGCCGCCATGCGCTCAAGGGCTCATCAGCCCCCGGTCACTGGCGGAAAAAACGCCACTTCGTCGCCATGGCTGAGCATGGCATCGGCATCACAGATATCCTGGTTCAGCGCCATGCGCACGGCCTTGCCGGCAGCCAGCACCTGGGCAGCCGCATCGCTGCGGCTCATCAGTTGCTCGCGCAATGCTCCCACGGTGGCTGCCGGGGTCTGCAGGCTTTCGCTGCCCATACCCAGGGCCTCCCGGATAGAGGCGAAATATCGAATCGTAACGGTCTTCATCTCCAACTCCATCAAGCCATGAGCTCGGCAAACGGGATAAAGCGCACACTGTCGCCCACGGCAATCGTGGTGCCGGCAGGGTTGTCCACCACGCCGTCGCCCCAGGCCGTGGAAGTCAGCACGCCCGAGCTCTGGTTTCTGAACAGCTCCAGCCCGCCACGCTCGTTGTAGCGCACCCGCAAAAACTCTCTGCGCTTGTCGCCCTTTGGCCACTCGAAATCGGCGCGCGCTTCGATGGCACGCGGCAGCACATGCTGCACGCCCTGCAGACGCAGCAAAAAGGGGCGCACCAGCACCTGGAAGGTGACAAAGCTGGAGACCGGGTTGCCCGGCAGCCCGATGAAGTGCGCAAAGCCCGTGCCGGACTCTCGATTGACACGGCCGTAAGCAAAAGGCTTGCCGGGCTTGATGTTGATCTGCCAGAGGTCCAGCTGACCCAGCTCCTGCACGGCAGGCTTGATATGGTCTTCCTCGCCCACGGAGACGCCGCCGCTGGTGACGATCACGTCGTGGTCCATGGCGGCATCGGCCAGCGCGGCAATCGTGGCCTCGCGGTCGTCGGGAACAATGCCCAGATCCGTCACCTCGCAGCCCATGCGCAGCAGCAATGCGCGCAGGAAGAAGCGGTTGCTGTTGTAAATGCTGCCCGCCGGCATGTCCTGCGGTGCCACGGTACCGGGCATGACCAGTTCGTCGCCGGTGGAGAACAGGGCCACACGCGGCTTGCGTGCCACCTGCAGGCGGGCAAAGCCCATGCTGGCTGCAAGACCCAGGTGGGCCGGTGTGAGGCGGGTACCGGCCTCGATCACGGTCGCTCCTTGCGTGATGTCCTCGCCCGCGCGGCGAATCCACTGCCCAGCCCTGGGCTGGGCCTTGATGCGCACGCGGCCGTCCTCGAGCAGTTCGCAATCCTCCTGCATGACGATGGCATCGGCCCCGGCCGGCACGGGCGCGCCCGTGAAGATGCGGGCGACGCAGCCAGCGGCCAGCGCCTGGGGCGAGGTGCCGGCGGGAATACGCTGCGACACCGGCAGCACCGCCGTGCCGCCCGCGCATTCGGCGGCGCGCACCGCATAGCCGTCCATGGCCGAGTTATCCTGGGGCGGCACCTGCAGCGGCGAGACGGCCGCCTGCAGCAGCACGCGGCCATCGGCATCAAAAGTGTCCACCATCTGTGCGCCGGCCTGGGGCTGGGCATGAGCCAGCAGCTCCTGCAGGGCTTCATCCAGAGGCTTGAGCGGCTTGCGAGGCGTCTGTGGTGCTTGCATTGCTGTGTCTTTCCTTAGTTCTTGTATTGCAGAGAGTCCGAATGAGCCAGCAGCCATTGCAGCACAAGCTGGGGCTGGTTCAGATCCAGCACGGGCTGGATCGGCGCTTGCGGCAGGTCATTGGCAGCGTCGGTGGCAACCGCCAGCACCCGAGGGTCATGCGGAAACAGCGGCTCCAGACTTTTGCCTCTGTCCAGCCTGTCCTGCTGCTGCCGCCAGACCTCGATCTTGGGCAGCTCGCCATGCTTGAAGCCTTCGACCAGCACCCAGTCCACGCTGGGGTCCAGCTGCGCCAGCATGTCGTGCACGCTCAGCGGTGCAGGCTGCTCGTATTCGCGCATCAGCGCCATGCGCCTATCGGACGCGAGCAGCACTTCATAAGCGCCAGCCTTGCGGTGACGCCAGCTGTCCTTGCCTTCGCGATCCACATCAAAGTCATGATGGGCATGCTTGATGACCGAGACCCTGAGCCCGCGCTGCTTCATCAGCATCACCAGCGCCTCGACCAGGGCGGTCTTGCCCGCGCCCGAATATCCGGCAAAGCCTATGACCTTCATCTTGATTTCAATATATTTTTGATAGCTTCCAACGCTCTACGGTAAAGCACTGAACGCCAATTCTATTCAAAGAAAAAAAAGCACCTGTCGCCAAGCTACAGGTGCTTTTCAAGCTTAGCGCCGCAGGGCTTTATCTGCAGTTTTCGGCGATAAAGGCCTTGACCTTGTCCACGTCGGAAGCCATGACGACCACACGCTTGGGCAGGTCTTCGATGCCGTTGAACTTGGCGGGACGGTCGGGCTGGCGGCCCAGCGCCTCTTCGATCGTCGCGGCAAACTTGATGGGCAGAGCGGTTTCCAGCACCAGCATGGGCTCGGCACCCAGATGCTCGCGCGCCACCTTCACACCGTCGGCGGTATGGGTGTCGATCATCTGATCAAAGCGCTCGAAGGTGTCCTTGATGGTGGCCAGACGGTCGGCGTGCGTGCTCTTGCCGCTCACAAAACCGTACTTGCCGGCGGCATCCTTGAAGGCAGGATCCGTGCTCAGATCGAACTTGCCCGCCTTGGCCACGCCTTCGGCGAACAATTGCTTGGTGCGCACGCCGTCGCGCCCCACCAGATCGAACACAAAGCGCTCGAAATTGCTGGCCTTGGAGATGTCCATCGAGGGGCTCGATGTCTCGTAGGTATTGGCCGAGCCTCGCACCTGGTAGACGCCGGTGCGGAAGAACTCGTCCAGCACATCGTTTTCGTTGGTGGCCACCACCAGCTTGGCAATCGGCAGACCCATCTGGCGTGCCACATGGCCTGCGCAGATATTGCCGAAGTTGCCCGAAGGCACGGTGAAGCTCACCTTCTGGTCGTTGGAGCGGGTGGCCTGCAGATAGCCGGCAAAGTAGTAGACCACCTGGGCCAGCAGACGCGCCCAATTGATGGAGTTGACCGTGCCGATCTTGTATCGGGCCTTGAAAGCGTGGTCGTTGGAGACGGCCTTGACGATGTCCTGGCAGTCGTCGAACACGCCTTCGATGGCGATGTTGTGGATGTTCTCGTCCTGCAGGCTGAACATCTGCGCCTGCTGGAAGGGGCTCATGCGGCCGTGGGGGCTGGTCATGAAGACGCGCACACCCTTTTTGCCGCGCATGGCGTATTCGGCCGCGCTGCCGGTATCCCCGCTGGTGGCACCAAGGATATTCAGTTCCTCGTTGCGGCGGGCCAGTTCGTACTCGAACAGATTGCCCAGCAGCTGCATGGCCATGTCCTTGAAGGCCAGCGTGGGGCCGTTGGACAGGGCTTCGATGTGCAGCACGCCGTCCAGCTGGCGCACAGGCACGATGGCATCGCTGCCAAAGACTTCCCTGGTATAGGTCTTGGCACACAGGGCGCGCAGATCCTCGGCCGGAATGTCGTCGATATAGAGCGACAGAATCTCGAAGGCCAGGGCCGCATAGCCCTTGTTGGCCAGCGTCTCGCGCAGCTGGCTCAGCTTGGCATCGTCGATCTGGGGATACTCGACGGGCAGGTACAGGCCGCCATCGGGAGCCAGGCCTTCGAGCAAAATGTCGCAAAAACGCTTGCGGTCAGCATGGCCGCGGGTGGACAGATACAGCATCTCAAACTCGCCAAAAACTAAAATTCGGAACGGACAGCCAAACGGACAGAAGTCATGCCGCCAAGCCGACCATTATCGGTCAGCAAGCCCGATTTGACTGTGCGCGAATGCAGAGACCGGCCAACGCCATTGCCTCATATCGCGCCGGACGGGACTCAGGGCTGGAAATAGCGTTGCGCCCCCGGCTTGATATAGGGCTTGAGCTCCTTGAACGGGACACTGACGCCGCTGCCAAGGCACACCCCCATGGCATGACCTATGCCTGAAATCACAAAGCTCATCTTGTCAGGCTTGTCGAGCATCAGTGCCATGTACTGGGGCAGCAGCTCGGTGCACTCCTTGTCATCCTCGGAATACCGGTCCACTGCCTTGCTCAGAAAACGCGACAGCCGATCACCATATTCCAGCTTGTACTCGCCATATTTCACGTCCTTGAGCAGGCGGGTGAAGTCCATATAGCCGCCCCGCAGCAAGTCCAGCACAAAGGGGTCGTAATGATTGTTGGGGTGAGCGCCACCGCAACCGGTTGAACCGGACTCCACCACACTCATCAAGGCGCTTGAGAGGTAGGTCACCTTGATCGATTCGTTATTGAAGTCCCCCAGTGAGCCTGCCGCCGGGCCCGCGTTCTGGTAGATCGAGCCCACACAGGCCAGCGCCTCCAGACTCATGCCCCAGTGGCGCTGCTCCAGAACGGTATTGGTCTGCGCCAGAATTTTGGGATCCGGATGACGCGTGAGGCGCGGATACCAGAACTGGGTACGCGCATCGCGCACCGGCCTCCAGGCCAGCGTAGGGCTGACCACCACTTCCCTGCCCTGCTCCAGCTTTTGCTCGGCCACTTTCAGATAGTCGTAGGGCGTGGCCTGTGCCGAGATGGCAACGCCCGATGCAATACCACTGCCCGCACCTTGCACAATCGCCAACGTCACGGCCTCCACACCGACTGGCGCTATCTTTTCAGGGTCGTACTGCGCAATATGGGTAAGGGCTAGCGGCAGTTTTTTGCCGTGAATATCATCCACCCATTCACCTGCCAAAGCACTGCCTTGCTGGCGCAGTTGCCAAACGATGCGGCGCTGTTGGGAGTCGGTCAACACGGGAGGCTCGCCACCGCTTTCACGCGCCCAGTCGTTATTCAAAGGACGTGCCTCAGACAGCGCATTCAGCGCGCCCCGGAGCGGAATATCCACTCCATGCCGCAGATAGAAATAGCGCCCCTGGCGTTCACCGCCCTCACCCGGCTTGCCCAGCTCCATCACCACCGCCGAGCCGCCCAGCGTGCCACGATAGACATCGACAGGCGCCGCTTGTGCACCCGCTGCCGCCAAAAGCAAAAAGGCTGGCGCCATAGGGCGCCAGCCTTTGAAGGGGTTTGCAATACCGCCACCGCACTGAACAGGGAATAAACCGGTTTGAGTGCGAGGGTGCATGCTCAAGTCCTTAGTTCAGCTCTTCCTTGCGGATGCGGGTAATGGGAGCCAGCACCGTGGGCAGCCCCTGGATTTCGGCCAGGGCCTTGTCCATATCACCTTCGCGCGTGTCGTGCGTGAGGATGATCAGATCGGTCTGGGTCGAGCCTTCGCCACCCACTTCGTCGGCTTCGCGCTGCAGCACGGCGTCGATGCTGATGCCGGCACCCGCCAGCAAGCCGGTGATCTTGGCCAGCACGCCAGCTTCGTCGGCCACGCGGATGCGCAGGTAGTAGCTGGTCACGACCTCGGCCATGGGCAGCACGGGCAGTTCGCTGCCAGCAGCAGCCAGGCTGCTGCTCTGGAAGGCCAGCGCAGGCACTCGGTGTGCAGGATCGGAGCCGTCCAGACGGGCGATATCGACCAGGTCAGCCACCACGGCGGAAGCGGTGGGTTCGGACCCGGCGCCCTTGCCGTAGTACAGCGTGGTGCCCACGGCATCGCCGTTCACCACCACGGCGTTCATCGCGCCTTCCACATTGGCGATCAGACGCTTGGAAGGCACCAGCGAGGGGTGCACGCGCAGCTCGATGCCCTTGTCCGTGCGCTTGGTGATGCCAAGCAGCTTGATGCGGTAGCCCAGTTGCTCGGCGTAACGGATATCGGCACCGGCCAGCTTGGTGATGCCTTCCACATAGGCCTTGTCGAACTGCACGGGAATGCCGAAGGCAATCGCGCTCATCAGCGTGGCCTTGTGGGCAGCGTCCACACCCTCGATGTCGAAGGTGGGGTCGGCTTCGGCATAGCCCAGACGCTGTGCTTCCTTGAGCACCACGTCGAAGTCCAGACCCTTGTCGCGCATTTCGGACAGGATGAAGTTGGTCGTGCCGTTGATGATGCCGGCCACCCACTGGATGGAGTTGGCAGTCAGGCCTTCGCGCAGGGCCTTGATGATGGGAATGCCACCGGCCACGGCGGCCTCATAGGCCACCATCACGCCCTTCTCGGCCGCAGCCTTGAAGATTTCCGTGCCATGCACTGCCAGCAGGGCCTTGTTGGCAGTCACCACATGCTTGCCGGCCGCGATGGCTTCCAGCACCAGGGCCTTGGCGATGCCGTAGCCGCCGATCAGCTCGACCACCACATCGATATCGGGGTTGGCGATGACTTCACGTGCATCGCCGACCACCTTGACCTTGTCACCCACCACGCTCTTGGCGCGTTCGGTATCCAAGTCGGCGACCATGGTAATTTCAATGCCACGACCCGCACGACGGCGAATCTCGTCTTGATTGCGTTCCAGCACATTGAAAGTACCGCTGCCTACGGTGCCAATGCCCAACAGGCCTACTTGGATGGGTTTCATAAGTTCTAAGGTCAAAAAAGCGCTGAAGCGCTTGAAAATCAAGCGCCACCAGCTATCAAAAAGATGAGTTACGCGGCTTTCTCAGCCTTGACAGGCTTGAGTGCCTTTTCTGCCGGCACTGCCTTGGGCTTGTCCGTGCCATGGCGCTTGCGGTACTTCTCGAGGAAGGCGGCCAAGCGGTTGATGGCCTCGCGCAGATCTGCCTCATGCGGCAGGAACACGATGCGGAAGTGATCAGGCTCGGGCCAGTTGAAGCCCGTGCCCTGCACCAGCATGACCTTGGTTTCCTGCAGCACTTCGAGGAAGAACTCCTGGTCGTCCTGGATGGGGTAGACGGCCGGATCCAGACGCGGAAACATGTACAGCGCGCCCTGGGGCTTGACGCAGCTCACGCCGGGAATGGCATTGATCAGCTCCCAGGCCAGATCGCGCTGCACGCGCAGGCGGCCGCCCTCCTGCACCAGAGCATCGATGCTCTGATGACCGCCCAGCGCCGTCTGCACGGCCCATTGGCCAGGCACATTGGCGCACAGGCGCATGTTGGAGAGCATGTTCAGGCCCTCGATGTAATCCTTGGCGGGCTTTTTGTCGCCCGAAATCACCATCCAGCCAGCACGGTAGCCGCAGGAACGGTAGGCCTTGGAGAGGGAATTGAAGGTGATGGTCAGCACATCGATGGACAGGCTGCCCAGCGGCGTGTGCTTGGCATCCTCGTACAGCACCTTGTCGTAGACCTCGTCCGCAAAGATGACCAGGCCATGCTCGCGCGCCAGCTCCACGATCTGCAGCAGCAGCTCCCTGGAGTACAGCGCCCCCGTGGGATTGTTGGGGTTGATGACGACGATGCCCTTGGTGCGCGGCGTGATCTTGGCGCGGATGTCGTCCATATTGGGCATCCAGCCATTGGACTCGTCGCACATGTAATGCACGGGCGTACCGCCGGACAGGCTGGTGGCAGCCGTCCACAGCGGATAGTCGGGCGCAGGCAGCAGCATCTCGTCGCCGTTGTCCAGCAGCGCGTTGGTGGCCAGGCTGATCAGCTCCGAAGCACCGTTGCCCAGATAGATGTCGTCCAGCGTCACGCCCTTGATGCCCTGGCGCTGGGTTTCGTGCATCACGGCCTTGCGCGCAGCGAAGATGCCCTTGCTGTCGGAGTAGCCTGCCGAGTTGGGCAGGTTGCGGATCATGTCCTGCTGCACTTCTTCGGGAGCATCGAAGCCGAAAACGGCCAGATTGCCGATATTGAGCTTGATGATCTTCTGGCCGTCGTCCTCCATCTTCTTCGCCGCGTCCATGATCGGCCCGCGGATGTCGTAACAGACGTTTGCTAACTTGGCGGATTTTTGAACGGTTTTCATGCGAATCAATACAAAAGGATTTCAGGCACGCCAGGGCGCATTAAGTGCCATGGTGAAACCTATAATTTAAGCACAGTTCCGCGCTGCAGCAATGTCCCCACCCTCTCTGTATGGAGACAGCAGCCATCGCACCCGTCCAGCGCGCCGATTGCGCACACTCTCCATCATGAAATTTCAGGCAGACAAATCCGATGCGCAAACCATCACCGGCTATGGCCCGGGCTGGATCGCCGTTGACAAGCAAAACCACGAAACCAGTCTGCTGGTAGGTGCCCGCGGCCTGCTGACCGAGTGGAACTGCGCCCGCTTCGAAGACCTGACTGCCGAGCATTTCGAGGAGCTTGCCAAGCTGGATGCGGAAGTCGTCCTCTTTGGCAGCGGCAGCAAGAACCGCTTTCCGCCCGTGGCCTGGCTCAAGCCGCTGATCGCCAAACGCATTGGCCTGGAGAGCATGGACACCGCCTCGGCCTGCCGCACCTATAACGTTCTGGCCAGCGAAGGCCGCAACGTGGTCGCAGCCCTGCTGCTAGCATAGACTTCTGAGCCTACATTGAGAGAAATACGTATTTCAGGGTAAAATCGCAGGTTGCGGTTGGGGGCGATCGATTGATAAAAACAAAAATACCACCGACGCCCTCGGCATTTCAACGAACACACCCGAGAGATACAAGCGCATGGCGATCGTTGTCAACAAACCACTCCCAGAATTTGAAGCCAATGCCACCGGCGGCGTCAAGGTGTCCAACACCTCGCACAACGGCCAGATTCTGATCCTGTATTTCTACCCCAAGGACAACACGCCGGGTTGTACCACGGAAGCAATGCAATTCCGCGATAAGTACAAGGATTTCGTGAAGGCTGGCGCCACCGTGTTCGGTGTGTCGCGCGACAACATGAACTCGCACAACGACTTCAAGGAAAAGCTGGAACTGCCGTTCGAGCTGATTGCCGACACCGAAGAAAAGATGTGCCACATGTTTGGCGTGGTCAAGAACAAGATCATGTACGGCAAGAAGGTCAAGGGCATCGAGCGCTCAACCTTCCTGATCGGCGCCGACGGCATCCTGATGCAGGAATGGCGCGGCCTGAAGGTCCCCGGCCATGTGGACGAAGTTCTCAAGGCCGTCAAAAGCCTGAAGACTCAGGACAAGAAGGTGGCCTGAGCCCCGCCCGGGACTGAAGACCTTGCAATTATCTACACGCAAAGTATTTCAAAGTCTTTAAACAAGGCAAAACAGGAAATACTGCGTTCAGGCCCTCGCGGCCTATGCATAATGGGGCATGCCTCAGTGCTACGCAGTATTCTCTGTTCACCCCACCAAAGCCGCCTCGGTTTCCAGGCGGCTTTGTGCTTTTTGAATCTTGTTGAGAACGGTTCGTCCACTATGCCCCTGCCCCCCGCACCCGGCCACCGCGCCGCAAAGCTTTCCGCAGAAGCCTTTTCGTCCATCCGCAAGTCTGCCAGGCAGACTGCAGAGCTTGACGAGGATCTGAACCCCTCCACCGGAGCCGCCCTGAGCGCAGCTCCAGAGACCTCCCCTGCGGCCACCAAGCCGCGCCGCAGCACCAGCAAGCCCGCCGCCGCCAAGCCGCGCAAGACAGCCACAACGACTGGCGCAGCGCCGACGGCAGCAGCACCAGCTGCCGCAGTACCGGCAAAACCCGCCGACGCAGCCGCCAAGCCTGCCCGCCGCGCCCGCAATACGCGCACCGGCCCGACCACGCTGTTCGTTCTGGACACCAATGTGCTGCTGCACGACCCCAGCAGCCTGTTCCGTTTTGAAGAGCACGACATCTTCCTGCCCATGGTGGTGCTGGAAGAACTGGACAACCACAAGAAGGGCATGACCGAGGTGGCGCGCAACGGCCGCCAGGTCAGCCGCACGCTGGACTCCCTGGTCGCCTCCCAGCCCGCCGACGGCCTGGAAAAAGGCCTGCCACTGAACGCCACCGGCCAGCGCAGCGCCACCGGCACGCTGTACTTCCAGACCAACCCTCTGGATGCATCCCTGCCCGAGAGCCTGCCGCAGGGCAAGGCCGACAATCAGATTCTGGGTGTGGTCGCCGCCCTGCGCGAGCAGCACAAGGATCGCGAAGTCGTGCTGGTGTCCAAGGACATCAATATGCGCGTCAAGGCGCGCGCCCTGGGCCTGGCCGCCGAGGACTACCAGAACGACAAGGTGCTGGAAGACGGCGATCTGCTGTACTCTGGCGCACTGGCCCTGCCTCACGACTTCTGGGCCAAGGCCGGCAAGAATGTGGAGAGCTGGCAGGAAGGCGCCATCACCTACTACCGCGTCAGCGGTGCCATCGTCGACCAGTTGATGATCAACCAGTTCGTCTACTACGAAGCACCGGGCGAGCCCAGCCTCTACATGCGCGTGACCGAGATCCGCGACAAGACGGCCGTGCTCAAGACGCTGCGCGACTTCGGCAATCCCAAGAATGCCGTCTGGGGCGTGTCCACACGCAATCGCGAGCAGAACTTCGCCATGAACCTGCTGGTCAACCCCGAAGTCGACTTTGTCACGCTGACGGGCACGGCAGGTACCGGCAAGACCCTGCTGGCCCTGGCTGCCGGTCTGGCCCAGGTGCTGGACGAGCGCCGCTATACCGAGATCATCATGACCCGCGCCACGGTCAGCGTGGGCGAGGACATCGGCTTCCTGCCCGGCACGGAAGAGGAAAAAATGGGTCCCTGGATGGGCGCCCTGGATGACAACCTGGAGTTCCTGGCCAAGGGCGACGGCGGCAATGCCGGCGAGTGGGGGCGCGCCGCCACCAATGAGCTGATCCGCAGCCGCATCAAGATCAAGAGCATGAACTTCATGCGCGGTCGCACCTTCCTGAACAAATACGTCATCATCGACGAGGCCCAGAACCTGACGCCCAAGCAGATGAAGACCCTGATCACCCGTGCCGGCCCCGGCACCAAGATCATCTGCATGGGCAATCTGGCCCAGATCGACACCCCCTATCTGACCGAAGGCAGCTCGGGCCTGACCTATGTGGTGGACCGCTTCAAGGGCTGGCCCCATAGCGGCCACATCACCCTGGCGCGCGGCGAACGCTCGCGCCTGGCGGACTTCGCCAGCGAGGTGCTGTAAGTGGCAAGCTGGATCGCGGCGCTCAAGCTCGTGCCCTGGGGCGAGGTCATCAAGGCCACGCCTCAGGTGGTGAAGGCCGCCCAGGGCATGCTCAAGAAGAAAGAGGCCCAGGCCGAGGCGCGCGAGCAGGACGCCAGCGCGCAAAGCACTGCACAGCGCATTTCGCCACCAGCCTCTGCCGGCGAGCAGGCGCTGCTGCTGATCCAGCAGCAGGAGGAGCGCATCGCCCAGCTGGAGCAGTCACAGCGCCAGTCGCTGGAGATCATCGAGAAGCTGGCCCAGCAAAATGCCCAGATCGTCGCAACCGTGGGCGCGCTGCGCATAGGCGCACAGCGCCTGGCCTGGGCCTGCGGCGTGCTGGGACTGTGCGTGATCGGTCTTGGCGTCTACCTGTTCAGCCGCTAGCCCCGCAGCTGCTCAAAAAACAAAGCCCGCAAGGTCTGTGCCTTGCGGGCTTTTCTCATGTCTTCAATTTGATAGCTGGCAGCGCTTGATATTCATAGATTTCATATTCATAGAGTTCTGAAATCCCCTCCCGACAGGCGCTGGCAGCTATGATTTTTAGTACTCGTCCGTGCCGTAGCCCTGCGCCAGGTTCTCGAAACGCGTCTGGTTCTTCTGGAAGAAAAGCTTTACCGTCCCCGTCGGCCCGTTACGCTGCTTGCCGATAATGACCTCCGCAATATTGGGCTCCTTGCTCTCTTTGTTGTAGTAGTCGTCGCGGTAGATGAACATGATGATGTCCGCGTCCTGCTCGATGGCGCCCGATTCACGCAGGTCGGACATCATGGGGCGCTTGTCGGTACGCTGCTCCACCGAGCGGTTGAGCTGGGACAGCGCGATCACCGGGCATTGCAGCTCCTTGGCCAGCATCTTCAAACCCCGCGAGATTTCGCCCAGCTCGGTGGCACGGTTGTCGGAACTGGCGGCAGATCCCGAGCCGCTCATCAGCTGCAGGTAGTCAACCACGATCAGGCCCAGCTTGCCGCACTGGCGCGCCAGACGACGCGCATTGGCACGCAGCTCGGTCGGTGACAGGCCCGGGGTTTCATCGATATGCAGCGACACCGTGCGCAGGCGCTCGATGGCCTCGGTCAGACGCGGCCACTCCTCATCGCTGAGCTTGCCGGTACGCAGATTGCCCTGATTGACGCGACCGATGGAGCCGACGATACGAACCGCCAGCTGGGCCGCGCCCATTTCCATGGAGAAGATGGCGACCGGCAAGCCTTCATTGAGCGCCACATGCTCGGCAATATTCACGGCAAACGAGGTCTTGCCCATGGAGGGACGCGCCGCCAGCACCACCATGTCGCCGGCCTGCAGACCCGAGGTCATGCGATCCAGATCGACAAAGCCCGTGGGCACGCCGGTCACATCCATGGGGTTGTCGGCCATCTCCTGGACCCGGTCCAGCAGGTCCACCACCAGCGAATCCAGCGACTGGAAGCCCTGCTTGTTGCGCGCTCCCTCCTCGCCGATCGCCATGATCTTCTGCTCGGCCTCGTCCAGGATGCGCTCCACGGTCTTGCCTTGCGGATTGAAGGCATTGGTCGCGATGTCGTCGCTGGCCGTGACCAGCTTGCGCAAGATGGCACGCTCACGCACGATTTCCGCATAGCGGCGGATATTGCTGGCACTGGGCACATACTGCGCCAGCTGGTTCAGGTACATCAGGCCGCCGATTTCCTCGGCCTTGCCCATGCCCTGCAGATGCTCGTAGACCGTGATCACATCGGCCGGCTTGCTGGCGTTGATCAGCTTGCCTATGGCTTCGTAGATCAGCTTGTGCTCGTGTCGATAGAAGTCACCGTCGCCGAGCAGGTCGCCCACGCGCTCCCAGGCATTGTTGTCCAGCAGCAGACCGCCGAGCACCGAAGATTCCGACTCCATGGAGTGCGGCGGCACACGCAGTTGCGCCACCTGCTGATCAGCAGGCGGAACCGGGGCGAATGCATCATCTTGCAGATCAAGCGGGGGCATTACTGACGACATGAGACTCCTAGAGACAAGTCCTCCATCGTAGCGGGAGGCGGTGGCGACGTCACGGCGGGTGACGATAAAAACGCTGGCGAGACAAACAATTACCAGAAAACAAAAAACCGCCCGAAGGCGGCTTTTTGCCAATTCAGAACAGGGCCTGAATTAGGAGTGGTCGCCGTACACGGAGACAGCCACTTCTGCAGCCACGTCGGTGTGCAGAGCCACCACCACAGTGGCGTCGCCAACGGTCTTGATGGGGCCGTTGGGCATGCGCACTTGCGACTTGTTCACTGCGAAACCGGCCTTGACCAGTTCTTCAGCGATGTCGGCGTTGGTGATGGAGCCGAACAGACGACCGTCAACGCCGGCCTTCTGAGTGATCTTCACATTGACGCCGTTCAGCTTTTCGCTCAGTTCTTGAGCGGCAGCCAGCTTCTCGGCAGCAGCCTTTTCCAGCTCAGCGCGCTTGGCTTCGAATTCAGCCTTGGCAGCAGCTGTTGCACGACGTGCAGCGCCGGAGGGGATCAGGAAGTTACGAGCGTAACCGTCCTTGACCTTGACGATATCGCCCAGGTTACCCAGGTTCACAACCTTTTCGAGCAGAATGATTTGCATAGTCGTGCTCCTTAGATCTTGTGCTGGTCAGAGTAGGGCAGCATAGCCAGGAAGCGAGCGCGCTTGATGGCTGTGTTCAGCTGACGCTGGTAGATGGCGCGCGTGCCGGTCAGGCGTGCGGGCACAATCTTGCCGTTTTCGGCGATGAAGTCACGCAGGGTGTCGACATCCTTGTAGTCGATTTCTTCGACGCCGGCGACTGTGAAGCGGCAGAAACGCTTGCGCTTGAACAGCAGCGACTGGGTGTTGCGCTTAGGACGCTTGTCCTTGTTGAATTTCTTGAACGTGGCCATTGCTGGACCTCTTGAAAATTAATTTTGTTGAATATCCTGAATGTGTAAAACCAGCATCTTGCTATTGCGCGGCGTGGCCAGAAAACCTTGAAAGGTCCATTGGCTACCGGGTGCTTGGCGGGCCAGCTTTTCAGCCAGGGCGCCAAAGGCAACAGCCTTGACAGATGCATTCACGTTGCGCGCACTGCCCAGCTCTTGCTGCTGCGAACTGTGTTCAATTCGCAAATCCAGGGCCGGCAATCCGGCGGGCGTGTAGCGCAAAGCAGCTTGCTCTGCGAGAAGGCCCGTCAATACAACGCGGTTTTCCACTCCTTCAGTGTCTGATGCTGTTAAGCGTGCTCGGCCTGGTTGGCCTTGCGGGCTTCTTCGCGCTCAACGCTCTTCATCATGGCGGAAGCAGCTGTTTCAGCCTTCTTCTTCTGCACAGTCAGGTGACGCAGCACGGCATCGTTGAACTTGAAGGCGTGTTCCAGTTCAGCCATCACAGCCTGGTCGGCTTCGATGTTCAGGCACAGGTAGTGAGCCTTAGCGAGCTTGTTGATCATGTAAGCCAGCTGACGACGGCCCCAATCTTCTTCGCGGTGCACCTTGCCGCCACCAGCGGCAATCATGCCCTTGTAGCGCTCCAGCATCGCGGGAACTTGTTCGCTTTGATCCGGATGGATCAACAAAATGATTTCGTAATGACGCATAACGACTCCTTTTGGGTAAACGCCGCCCACTGCGTCTGTAGCGGTGCGGCAAGGCAAAACGTGAGATTCTAGCCGAGTGGCAGACTATCTGTACACTCTGGGGCCTATAAACCTGCGATTACCATCGGTCAATCAAGGCGAGAGGCACTGAAATCACAAGTGCTCACTCTCCAAGAATGCTCCGTAAATCCTGCAGGCTCACTTCAGCCGCTGCGCCCTTCGCCCTTGTCGGGCGGCACAGGTCTTGAAATAGACCTGCTGGAGCGCATCTGGAAGACAGATTGTCTTAAGTTTTGAGAAACCTTCACCAACCATGACCGAGAACCACAACCCCAACACCATCAACGACGCCAGCCCCGAGGAACTGGAAGCGGCCCTGGCAGCCAATGCGTCGGACGAACTGGGTCGTCTGCAGGCCGAGCTGGAAGAACTCAAGGCCAAGAGCGCCGAACTGGCCGATCAATACCTGCGTGCCAAGGCCGACGCCGAGAACATGCGCCGCCGCGCCGAAGAAGAGGTCGCCAAGGCGCGCAAGTTCGGCATCGAGAGCTTTGCCGAAAGCCTGCTGCCCGTGATCGACAGCCTGGACGCGGCCCTGGCCATCCAGAACGCCACACCCGAGCAGTTGCGCGAAGGCTCGGACGCCACGCTGCGCCAGCTGAATTCGGCTCTGGAGCGCAACAAGGTGCTCGCCATCAATCCCGCTGCGGGCGAGAAGTTCGACCCTCACCACCACCAGGCCATCTCCATGGTCCCCGCCGACCAGCCAGCCAACACCGTGGTGGCCGTGCTGCAAAAGGGCTATGTGATCGCCGACCGCATCCTGCGCCCCGCGCTGGTGACCGTGGCTCAGGGCTGAGCCGGCCAGCCCTCAAAAAACCACCGTCAGGGCAAAAAATTGTGAGTGACGGCTCTTGAAGCCGGCCACTACGCCCACAAGTGACGAATCAAGCAAACATTCAACAGATTACGGAGAGAATTATGGGAAAAATCATCGGTATTGACCTGGGTACCACCAACAGCTGCGTCGCCATCATGGAGGGTAACAACACCCGCGTGATCGAGAACAGCGAAG